>DBFJJM010000052.1:0-23449 GCA_048393175.1 Candidatus Merdicola sp. | reverse complement strand
AACCTTTTTTTCTAAAATTTTTTCTCCTTCTACTAATCCTAGACCTATATGACTTCCACCTAAGTCGATTCCGATTCGCATCTTGTTCCTCCTTTAGAAAAAAGCAGAAAAATTCTTGCTTTCTGCTTTCTTTTTTCCTATACGCCATAGGCAGAAAATAGGAAATTACCCATATAAACTTGAATACAAGGTACTAATACTACAATGGTAAAGAAGATTAGCACAATACCAACAATACTATATACAATCTGTGGCATAACTGCCATAATTTTATCCATTGTTTGATTAATATCCACATCAATATATTCTAATAGCTTTGCCATCATTTCATTTAAATCCGTCTGCATTCCAATTTTAAGCATTTCCGTTTCCATTGCAGTAGATAATCCCGATTTTTCAAATGGCTCTATCCAAGAACCACCCATTAAAATATTATTAATAGAAGATTCTACAATCGAAAGCATAACATAGTTATTTACTACGTTTTTACTAACTTCTAGTGCATCTTGAATTCTCATGCCATTTTCTAAGTTTAAAAGCATGGCTTTCATTAAACGAGAAAAGTCTACTAAATAAATTAATTTTCCAAATACAGGCATAGTATATTTAAAATAATGGAAGTTATATTTTCCTCTTGGTGTATTAATATAGCCAATGATGATGGTAACAATAATAGCAATTACACCAGTAGGAAGATACCAATGTTTAACAAGTCCATTAATAAAATTAGAAAACCATAGTGTAACAGGATGCAATGTATCGGTTGACCCCACTGAAGCATACACATTTTGAATAGCAGGAATCGCTACTAAACTTCCTACTACTAACAAGACTAGTAATAACACTAACTGAATAATATTTGGAACTAAAATCTTACGAATTCTTTTTCCTAATGTGTCTGAATCTTCTAAATATTTTACTGCTTGTTCTAAAGAATTGGTAAGGGACCCAGATAACTCACCTACTTTTATCATATTAATATAGATAAAAGGAAATACCTTTTCATAGTATTCCATTGTAGTATACATATTTTCCCCTGCTTCTACTCCTGCTAGAATATCCTCTAAAATTCCTCTAAATACCCAGTTTTCTGTTGTCTGGATAATAGTAGACAAAGCATGAATATTATTAAAGTTTGCTTTTTTAAGAAGATAAAAGTTTTGGGTAAAAATAATTAAGTCTCTTTTTGGAACTTTTGGACTATAACCGAATGCTAAAGCCACTTTTTCTTTAAATGGTACTTTTTCTTCCTTGTCTTTTAACAAGTTAGTGGTATTAGCATTCTTCATAATCTCATCAATATCTGCAATATTTTTTCTCTTTTTGGTACCAGTTTGAGTTACTACCACTCCTCTTACCTGACTAATACTAATTGGTAAAAGATTGTTTCTTTTAAGCTTCTTGACAAGCGTTTGTTTATTGACTTCTTCTACTTTATTTCGAACAATACTCCCATCTGGAGTAGCTGCTCTATATAAATATAAAGGCATTGCTATCCTCCTTATTATTTTCCTTCTTTAATCTTTAGTTGCATAATGGTTCGATTTAAGGTTTCAATATTTTTTTCTTCAATTTGTGCTTTGGCTTGTTCTAAGGTAATCTTATCATGTACAAATAACTCTGCAATAGAATTAATTAGTCCAATACTTCCCTTATCTGCACTACTTTGAATGGCATCTTCAATTTCTGATACACTTAATTTTTCTTTACGAATAATACCAGATACAATATTATCTACCACCATTACTTCTGGTACTAATACTAAATTTCCTTTGCTTCCTTTTAATAGTCTTTGTGCAATTACCAATTTTAATACAGAAGATAACAAGTATTTTATGGTAGCTTGGTCACGTACCTCATAAAAGTTAATCATTCTATCAATTGTTTCTGCACAAGATTTTGTATGTAACGTTCCTATTACAAGATGTCCTGATTCTGCCATTTCAATAGCGGCTTCCATTGTTACTTTATCACGAATCTCTCCGGATAACCAAAATGTCACAATCTTCTCTTAATGAGTTTTTAACACCATCACTAAAGCTTGGCATATCTCTTCCTCGTCCGATTTCTTTTTGTACAATGACCGATTTTTTACAATAATGCTTATATTCGACTGGATTTTCTAATGTTAATATTTTTTTATTCTGATTTTCATTGATATGGTCAATCAGAGCATTTAATGTAGTAGTTTTTCCTGAGTTCGTTTTTCCGGTCACTAACATTAATCCTTGTGGCTGATAAGTCATACGTCTTACAATATCAGGTACTCCTAAATCCTCAAAGCGTGGTAATTTGTCTTTTATTAATCTCATTGTGCATACCGGTATTTCATTTGACATAGAGATATTCACCCTTAAACGTATAGTTTTATATTCATAAGACATATCCAAGCGTTTTGTTTCACGATATACCTCATCTTTATCTACATTTCCTCTTACTAAGTAATCATACATTTGAAACATATCTTCTTCTGTTAAAACTTCCATTTCTTCAATCTCAATCAAATCTCTTAAGATACGAAGCATTGGCTTAATTCCTTGAAGTAGATGTACGTCAGAAGCATCTTTTTCAATTGCAATATCTAAAATCTTGTCCATATTAATCATGTGTAATTCCCCTTTCTAGCTCTTTTGTTTTAACTTAATAAAGTACTAGTTTTTTATTGACTTCTTCTAAAGTAGTAATGCCATCTACTATTTTTTGCATTGCGTCTACTACAAGTGGCCTATAACCATATTTCATTGCTTCTTTTTTAATATCAATGGTAGAAGTGTTATTGACAATTAGTTCTTTTAATTGGTCATTTAAAATTAAAATCTCAAATACACCAATACGGTCTAAAAATCCTGTCATATTGCATTGTTTACATCCTACTGGAGTATATGTTTTTTTACTTAAATCATAAGTTGTCCCATAGTGCTTACCAATTTCTTCAATGATTTTCCTTTCTTCATCTGTAAAATCACGCTCTTTGGCACAATGTTTACAAATTCTTCTTACTAATCTTTGTGAAACAGATGTAGCTAACGTACTTGCAATATCATAATTGGATACTCCAAATTTACGAAGTCTAGTAATAACTTCAATACTATCAATCGTATGAATCGTAGATAATACATAATGTCCTGTTTGACCTGCTTGCATCGCAATTTCTGCTGTTTCATTATCACGAATTTCTCCTACTAAAATAATATCTGGGTCTTGTCTTAATACGGTTCTTAACGAACCAGAAAAGGTGGTTTTAGGGTCAATTTCTATTTGATTTAATCCTGGTATACGAATTTCTACTGGGTCTTCTATAGTAGTAATATTAATTTCTGGTTTGTTTAAATAATCAATAATACTGTATAGAGTAGTGGTTTTACCTTCTCCTGTAGGAGCAGCTACAATCGTAATGGAATTACGATTATTAAATCCTTTATTTAACAATTTTTCATCTCCTGGAAATCCCAAATCAAAAATTTGTTTAATTTTATTATTCTTTTTTAACATTCTTAATACAAATTTTTCTCCGTAAACGTTCTTCTGAGAAGATACACGAATGTTATAGTCAGAATACATAAGAATTCTACCATCTTGAGACTCCTGTTTTTCTTCATGCATATTAGAAATCGCTTTTAGCCTACCAATTAATTGGGATTGCTTCTCTTTTGCAATCTCTGCAACGGTAATTAATTCACCATCTACACGATAACGAATACGTACTTTATCATCTAATGGCTCAATGTGAATATCACTTGCTCTTTTCTCAATGGCACCTTTTATAATACTATCTACTAAAGTCGTGGTATCTCTAGAAACATTAATATTGGCAGTATCTACTTCCTGTTCAAAAGAGTTTAAAATTTTATCAATATTACTTTCAAATGTAATGTATTTATCCATTACAAGACCTTTATTAAGAAGTAATAAACGAATTGTTTCTACCGTTCTTTTATTATTCGTATCTGCAAAGCAAACCTTAATCTTTCCTGCTTCTACTTGAAACGGAATAGCTTTATTTTTTTTAATGACATCAAGAGAAATATATTCTTCCATTTTAATGTCAATATCTTCTTGTCTTAAATAGACAGTTTTTTCTCCTAAAATATCTCCTATTGCCTCTAATAAACTAGAAGAATCACACACTTCTAAAATATTTAAAATATCCCCTATTTTTTTGTTCGGATATTGTCTTTGAAACTCTAATGCTCTTTCAATATCTCCTTCTGTTACAATGCCTCTTCTTACTAATTCAATTCCAATAGGCTGTCTTCTTTTCATATCCATAACGAGTTTCTCCTTTCTTTTGTACTTTTCCTTATTCTATTATATCCTATTTCGACCTTTTTTCCTATTGTTTTTTATATTTTCCATAAAGTTCCTAAAAAATTAAGGAGTCAGTATCATACGAAATGTTCCTGCCACATTTGGCAATCCATTATATGACACACTTGAAAATATACCGCCCATATCTCCCATACCACTAGTTCCTCCACGTCCTATAAAGGGGAGATTGGTAGTAGGTGGCATACAAGCATCTCCAAACCAAGCATAATTTTCTCCTTGTGCTATTTCATATGTTGCATCTCCTATTTTTGCTACTTCTTGTGTATATGCCATACTTTCTGTCATACTCTTATTATTTGAATAAGCGGTAGCATAAAGAGTACTTGCTCCTCCAGAACTTGCAAAAGATTGTCCATTTGTCAAAAGTCCATCTTCTGACACTGTATTCCAGACAGCAATTACTTCCATTGCTCCTCCACTTAAGTCGTAGACCCCAGTTACATTTCCTGTTGTGCTTTGTAACAAATTCGTTTTATAGGCTTCTTCTACGCCTCCTCCTGTGTAATATTCCGTACTTTCATTACTACTTACTTCTAAATTATCTCTCCCATATGCACTATGGGTTAAATACGCGACTGCTCCCCATTCACTATTTTTCATTAAATGGCTCTCTTTTGCTCTATCATAGTTATATGCTATGGTATAGCATTCTCCTATTGTAAGAGTTCTCCAACTTGGAACGCCAAAAGTGCTTTTTGGTTTTTCATTATTATTACTTGCTTCATATTTTGCCACCCAAAAACCTGGTATTTCCTTTTTCCATCCGCCATTTTCTACATTTGTTGTAAAAACAGGATGAATCGTAAAGTCTTTATCTGCTTGTGTTTGACTTGTTGGAATAAACTTTATTTCGATAAATCCTTCACTATTATCCATAGCTCTTATAATTTTGTATTCAAATCTTGGTATCCATACCCAATAGCTTCCATCTGCTGTTTTGGCATTTGCCCATCTACTAGCATTGTTATAGCCTTTGTTGTTATAGTCATACCAATTGTCATTGGTAATTTGACTCGTATTATTTATTTCGTTATTACTTGCATCCCATATAACGGGCTTCATATCTCCTATTAAAACAGGAGTATTGACCCCTTTTTCTTCATTAAAACTACCATCTGCAACAATGCCACCACTTGTATCGACTGGGTTAGCAATGGTATAGCTTACTGTTTTGGAAAAAGCAACCTGCGTTTGTCCTCCTATTTCAAGAGCAACTGCTACAATAGAGTTATTTTCTCCTGTTTGATAGGTAAAAGTAGCATTTTTTACATGAGAACAAATCTTTACTTCATTACGATAAATCGCCTGTTTCTCTGCATCAAAACGATACGTATTTCCATTCGTAAAGGCAACTAAATTAGCAGTATAACTACTTACTTGATTGTTGTATTCTTTGGTATCCTCCAAGAAAAACACATTAAATTGGTCAAACTGAGAAGCATATTTGCTATCTGCTTCTATTTGTTTGGTATTGGAATAGAAAAACGACGTAATCGTTGCAATTACGCCAATGGCAATGACCATTACAATGACGTAAACCGTAACAGCAAGTAATGTAACTCCTTTTTGCTTTTTCATCGTTTTCCTCCTTTACTCTAACTCGATATGTTTTACATAGTCAAATTCTTTGGTTTGCAACTGATTTCCCAAAGTATAATTCACACGAACATGAATCACTTTTACATAGTCTTGCAGATTTTTCCCCTCATTTTCCGGGAAATAGTTTGTGTCGTTATAGTTTATTACTTTTAAATAAACACGATACGCTCTTTCTTTTGATAAAAAATCCGTTCCTTTCGATACAAAAGAGGTCCCTTGTCTTTCTAAATTACCATCGTCTTTTCCAAAAAAAATAGGATTGTTGGTTACCATATCACTATTATTGAATTGTGAAACTAAATCATCCTCTGACATGTTGCTATATTGCAATTGGTCCACCATAGAAAAAACATTCGTAACATAGGCATTTACTTCTGCCTCTCTTTTAATCGACTGAGAATTGAGGTATAGGTTATAAAATAGAGCAGTAATTAAAGAAACAAATAGCATAATAATTAGAACGGCAACCGTTAAATCAATTCCTGTAAAGCCATTTTGTTGTTTTGTTATTTTTGTTTCTTTCATGCAAAAGCCTCCTTTAAACCATATACTCCATGACAAAATTTAATAAAATAAACAATACAATATTTGTGGTACAAAGGAAAAATCCTACTGGGATTGGTTTGGATTCTACCTCCTCTTTTTCCATGTCACTATCAATTTGACTTTTATCAATTCTTTTATTTTTCTTCTTATTGCTTATTTTTTCTAGTAATACATAAAGGGCAATCGAAATAAGAGTGTAGACAATCGTAAGTACAAGCATTTGCTCTCCTGCAAAAAGAGCCATATAAAAACAAAGAGTAGCAATACTTAACGTATAATTTTCTTGTGCTTTTTTCTTTAATAACCAGGTATCTACAAGCACGAATAAAAGCATGATAAATAAATATATAACATATCTATAAATACTAGCTTGTTCTATTATGTATAGATATAATATATATCCTGTTACTACAAATAATCCATATACTAATACGGATTTTTGAATCGTTACTTTTTCTAAATCAATTCCAGCAATAATAAATAAACTACAGAAATATAAAATGGTGAAAACAAAATAAACTAATTTTGCTATTTCTAATCCATAAAAATCAAAGTGAAAAGAAAGAGCTAATAGTAAAAAAGTAAAACCAGATAATATTTCTAGTAGAAAATAGCGAATACGAATTGGCTTTTTACAATAACGACACTTTCCTTTTAGGAATAAATAACTAAAAATAGGGAATAAATCTAATATTCCTAATTTATGGTGGCAATTAGGACAAAAAGAATGTTTATGTGTGATATTTTCTCCTAATGGAATACGATATACCGCTAATGTAAAAAAACTTCCAAAAAAAGCACCCATTAGAAAGATTAAAAGATAAATAATTGCTTCCATGCTTACTCCTTTATTTAAGATAAAAGGCATATACATCCTAGTGCATATGCCTGGTTAGTTATCTTTGTATTTAGCTTTCTGGGATTGGTGATACACCGCTTGGAAGACTCTCTACTTCAGAAGTCACTAAACTTGATTCAATTTTCACATTTACAGATAAGTCACCTTTTGTTACAGTTACATAAGCATTGCCATCAGTATCAGACTTAATCTCTGTTGATGTGTAACCATTTGCAACCAACTCACTTTTAGCTGCTTTAGCTGCTCCTTTAGCATCTGGCGTATTATCTTGTGCACCTGTTGTACCATTATAAGAATCCACCTTGTAGTTTAGCACTGCTAATTGGATAACTGATTTAGCATCCGATTTAAATGTAGCGTCACCAGCATTTTCAGCTTTTGTAAAAATACCTGTGTTTCCAAATACCATAGCAATGGTAACTCCTGCTAGAATTAATAGTACAATGATAGTTACAACTAATGCAACTAACGTGATACCTTTTTGGTCTTTCATAAAAAAACCTCTCCTTTCTTTAATTTATTCTTTTGTATATATTTATATAAAGTATAAATATAACCTAATGTTATTTTGCTCCTCCAGAAGGAATGAATTCTCCTGAGCCTGAGCTATTCTGATTGGATGTAGTTGTATTTGCACTTGTGTTTGTATTGGTATTCGTATTTGTGTTATTCCCTAAAGCAGTATTTCCATTTGCTGTATTTTCTGTTTTAATACTTTCAAACGGATTCGCCTTTCCAGGACTATACTGTTTTACTCTTTTCGATTGATTAATCTCAGAAGCATCTAATGAATACGTAATATTTACAAAAGTGGATTCATCTACATCATTTTGTATTTCTTCAGCAATATTTTGTGGCATTTCATATGCTACTTTATTTGGTACAATTTTATTGGTTGGAATATACTTATAGAAAAGTAGTCCTAATACCAAAATAATTGCAACACATAAAAGTAAAATAATTGCTAATTCTTTGATAACTTTCTTTGCCATACGCCCCTCCTTTATTAGCTACCTGCTGCAGTGTTCGTTGTGTTGGTCGTATTTGTAGTGTTGGTTGTATTACTTGTGTTATTTGTATTATCGGTTTGTACTGGTTGTGTTAAATTCGTTAGTTTGATTGGAACATTGGTTATTGTAAAAGTTCCTTGCAAACCATCTGTTGCTTGTATCATCTTAAAATTCTGTATTTTAAATTCTAAATCAGAATCATTTTCTAAATCGGAAATAAATAAAGCGATTCCTATATAGCTACCTTTTGCAGTAAGATTCAAGTCAAATAATTTTCTACCATCTGGACTTGTTGGAGTAGTAGCAGCATTAATTACCATGTCTAACTTAACACCTTCTTTTTTAGCCCATGTTCCGATTCTTCCCCATAAAAACTCAATTTCATAATTAGGAAGCTCTGTTGCTTGGTCTACTTCTGCAGTAGTAGTGTATCTCGTTAAATCGTTATAATCTTCTTTTACTTTGATTAAGTTTTTGGCATTGGTATTTAAATCCTTTACCACTTTTGGAAAATCTGTACTGGTAAGACTACTTGCTTTTGTAATTTGCAAATCTAAATTGTCATTTTCTTTTTTTAGTCCTTTTATTCCTAATACTTCAAATTTTCCGATATGAATTCCTTGTACAATTGTAAAATAACCTAATACTACTAGAAGGACAATTAGTACTGCAATTAATATCTTTTTCATGGCAACTCACCTTCTATCGTCGTAACAATCATATTATTTTGTCTTACTCCTTGGTCTGATATCACATCATTTAACACTTGAGAATTTTTAATTTCTGCTTTAAAGAAACCTAATTGGTCATATTCTTCTGCTTGTGCTATGATTTTAATATGTCTTCCACTCGTATTTTCAATCGAAGTAATTTGTACATTTTTCGGAATTACACTCATTAATTGTGTTAGTAAATTTGGTATGGCATCTCTATATTGATATTTTTCTGAAATTTCATTATTTAACTGATTTAAATTTTCTATCATACTTTCATATTTTGTAATCTTAGCATTAATTTTAGAATTACTTTGTGTTACTACTGCCATTTGAGTTTGCGTATCGGTAATTACTTCTTGTACTTCATTTTCCTTTTTTCTCATTTGACCTGTTAAAAATTTTGATAACATTCCAAACAGTAAAATAAAGACAAAAATCCCAATTGCTGTACGTAGCATAACTCCTTCTACACGGTCTAATGGCTCTTTTAAATCCATACGTAAATTTATTTTATTAGTAGAACTCTTTTTACTTCCACCTTTTCCAATATCTGCTGTTAACCACTCTGGTAGTTTATCCTTTAAACTTTCTTTTTTAAAGTTCATACCCGGAACACCAACGCCTAGTCCTTGCAAAGCTAAAGCAATAGCAGAATTCACTTCAATATAGTCTTTGATATTAATTTTAGCTTTTGTGGTTCGAATAAAATAAGGTTTTAAAACTTCACATTTAATATCACTGAAATATTCATTAAAGTATAAATCAATATTGTTAATAATAGCTCCTGTTCCTGTAATATAAATTCTATCAATTTCACTAATTCTCTCATTAATTAGTTTTCTTGCTTTACTAACAATATTATATAAAGTAGGCATAATATCATCCAAATATTCGGATGCTTGCTCTTCTACTAAATCTTTACCTGCAGACGTATAAATCGTAGCTTCTTTGCAAATGTTATATGCTTTGGAAAAAGAATTTTCTTTCAAATTAATTTTATCTAAAAATTCTTTACTACCTTCTTCTAAAATATCAATATTTTCAATTTTATTGTTAATAATAGTAGTAATACTTGTTCTTTCTTCTATATTAATTATGGCAATATTTTCTTTTTCATTGGCATCAATTAAATTAGCAATACTAATTGGCAAAGTAGTAATCGTACTTATTCGATTTCCTTCTAGGTCTTTTAAAATACTTCCAATCTCTGCTTTATTAGCAGATACGTGAACCACTTTAATTTTTTCTTTATTTTCCACACTATCTACTAAAGCATAACGTGTTTCTAGTGCATTTTTATTATATCCTTTGTCTGAGCATAAAGACTCAAATTCTGTTTTAATAGCACTTTCTAGGTCTTTTTTACTAAGAAGATTAAACATATAAAAATAGTTATAATTTTCTCCTGATAAGCTAACACTAATAGGAACCTTATAACTATAGGTTTCTGCTACAATTTGCTTAATTGCTTCATCAATTTTGTCATAAAACTTAATACCAAAGGTGTCTATTTTAATATCGTCACGTTCTTTGGACAATTTTGCATATTTAATTAAGTTATCCTCTATATATAGCCCTAAACAACTTGGCATATCCGTCTCCTTCGTTTCCTATTTTTATCGCTTATTCTTCTTATGTATATTATAATCGAATTTTGTCTATACATACTTATTTTATATAATTTTATTAAAAAGTCAATCACTTTCCGTGAAATGTAATATACCTGTAATACAAACGTAACAATTATTTTTTACTGTTTTTGAAGCTTACAAAAGTAGAATCCATCATGAAACTCATTTGGATACAGATTTTGTCCTATTGGGTCTAATATTGTTTCTTCTTTCCACCCAAGTTGTGACAAATCAATTGGACAAATCACATAATTAGGGTGCTCTTTTAAAAACTCTTTTATCACGATTTGATTTTCTTCTTGTAATATACTACAAGTAGAATAAAGTAAGAATCCTCCTTTTTTTACATACTGACAACATACATTTAGAAGTTGTTTTTGTATACCTTGTATTTGTTCAATTTGTTCTTCTTGTTTTTGCCATTTAATATCTGGTTTTCGCTTCATCACGCCTAACCCTAAACATGGTACATCTAATAAAACACGGTCATATTTTTCGACTTCTTCTTCATCAAATTGACTACCATCTTTTACCTTAGTTTGTATGATGGTGATTCCTAATCTTTTCGCATTTTCTTCTACTAATTTCAAACGACTTTCATATACATCCCATGCTACTATTTTTCCTTTGTTGTTCATTTGTTCAGCTAAATGTGTTGTCTTTCCTCCTGGTGCACTACATACATCTAAAATTGTTTCTCCGGGTTTAGGGCAAACCACTTTTCCAATTAGTCCTGCTCCCTCATCTTGTACAGTAAAGTAGCCTTCTTGATACAGGTCTAAATCAGCAATTCCTTTTGCCTGCTTTAAATAAAAAAAATCTTCTAAATTAGATAAAGTGCATCTTCTTTCTTGTTTTTTAAATTTTTCTATTAATTCTTCTGGTGAAACTTTTAATGGATTGGTACGTATCGTAGTATTGGGCCTTTTATTTAAACTTTCACAAACTTCTTTTGCCTTTTTTTCTCCCATTTGCTCAATAAAACGCCCCACCATCCATTCTGGGATAGAATAGCAAAGACAAAACCTTTTTACTGTTTCTTCTTCTTCAAAAAATTGGATATAATCCTGTTTTTCTACTTTTCTTAAAATAGCATTTACCAAACCACTTGAACGATTTGCATATTTTTTACTTAAAATTACACTTTCATTTACCGCAGCTGACTTTGGTACCTTATCTAAAAAAACAATTTGATAAGCACCCAAACGTAAAATAGCAAGTAAATAATCGGACATCTTTTTTAACCTAAGCTTAGCATATTTTTGAATAATCGTATCTAATGTTAATTTCCATGTTGTTACACCATAAATAAGCTCAGATAAAAAAGAAATATCTTTTCTACTAAGATGATTTCTTTCTTTTTTAATTGTGTTATCTAAAACTAAATTAGTATAGCTCTTTTCTTTTTCAATTTGTACTAAAGCTTGCACTGCCAATTTTCTTACCAAATCCATTTTGCTTTTTCCCATCCTTTTTTCTTAGCATTATATCCTACTTTTCAAAAAATATCTAGATTTGAATTCATTTCATTTTTGTAAATTTTTGTATATAAACTTAATATTTGGGAAACGATAGTAAAAGATAATTTGAAACGGAGGGAGATTTTACGATGACAGTAGAAAAACATTTAAAAGTAACAGGTTCTTCTAATGTTTCCTGGAAAGATGCCATTGTCCAAACAATTGCCGAAGCTTCCAAAACATTAGACTATTTATCTTCAGTAAAGATATTAGAACAAAAAGCAAAAATTACAGGAGATAAAATTTCAGAATATTTTGTGGAATTAGAATTAACCTTTCTAATTGACCGAAATAGAGAGTGAAGGAGGGAAAAAATGAATCCAATTGAAACACAAAAACAATATCAAGACTATGTAGACCAAAAATCCCCTAATTCTCCTGTTGTAAAAAATTGCTTTAATGCCTTTTGGGTTGGTGGTCTGATTTGTACCATAGGACAAATCATTTTAAATATTTGTAAAGCACGTGGATTTGATGAAGCCATGTCTGGTACTATTGTTTCCATTTTACTAATTGGAATCAGTGCTTTTCTAACAGGCCTTAATCTTTTTAATAAAATAGGAAAATTCGCAGGAGCAGGTTCTTTAGTTCCTATTACAGGATTTGCAAATTCTATTGTTGCCCCTGCTGTAGAATACAAATCAGAAGGATATGTTATGGGAGTTGGCGGAAAAATGTTTACCATTGCCGGCCCTGTACTTGTTTTCGGTATTTCTACTTCTATTATTGTAGGAATCATTTATTTAATTTTTAACACACAGGGAATTACCCTTGTATAAAGGAGAGAATTGTATGCAAAAAATAGGAACACAAACCATTCAATTTGATACCCCTCCCACCATTGTACAAACCGCTTCTATTGTTGGTCCAAAAGAAGCACAAGGACCCCTTGCAAAATATTTCGACCAATGTTTAGAAGATGAGTTTTGGGGAGAAAAATCATGGGAAAAAGCAGAAAGTAAAATGATTAAAGAAACCGTTGCAACGGTTATATCTAAATCAGGTATTGCTTCTTCTGATATCGACTTTTGTTTTGCCGGTGATTTACTAAATCAATGTATTTCTTCTATGTTTGGACTAAGAGATTCGAATATTCCTTTACTTGGAATCTTTGGAGCTTGTTCTACTTTCGTAGAAGGACTAGGAATCTCTAGCGTATTTATCGAATCCGGAGCTGCAAATCATGCACTATGTGCTGTTTCAAGTCATTTTTGTAGTGCAGAAAAACAATTTCGTTTTCCTCTCGAATTAGGAAATCAAAGACCTCAATCTTCTCAGTGGACCGTAACAGGTTCTGGAGCAGCGATTGTTTCGAAATCAGGAACAGGTCCTTTTGTTACTACCTTTACACCAGGAAAAATTGTAGACATGGGAATTAAAGATGCCAATAATATGGGAGCTGCTATGGCCCCTGCTGCACTAGATACTTTGCTTACTCACTTTAAAGATACAGGAAGAAGTCCAAGTTATTATGATGCTATTTTAACGGGAGACTTAGGATATGTAGGAAAAGAAATCTTAATCGAACTCGCACAAACCAAAGGTTATAACATGAAAGCAAATTATAATGATTGTGGTGTTTTAATGTTTGATAAAGAAAAGCAAGATACTCACTCTGGTGGAAGTGGTTGTGCTTGCATAGCTAGTGTATTTTCTGGTTATGTATTTGAACAATTAAAACAAAAGAAATATAAACGTGTTTTATTAATGGCAACAGGAGCATTAACAAACTCAACAACTGCTCAGCAAGGAGAATCCATTCCTGGAATCGCTCATGCTGTTAGTATTGAAGTCTAAAAGGAAAGGAGAAAAAAAGATGGAATTTCTTCAAAATGTAGATTGGGTCTCTTTAATAAAAGCTTTTGTGGTAGGTGGGCTTATTTGTGTTATTGGACAAATCTTAATTGATAAAACGAAATTAACTCCTGCTCGTATTTTAGTTATTTTTGTTACTGCTGGTGCTATTTTAGGTGGACTTGGTATCTATCAACATTTAGTAGAATATGCAGGTGCTGGTGCTACTGTTCCTCTAACTGGTTTTGGAAACAATTTAGCAAAAGGAGCAATAGAAGGAGCAAAACAAAGTGGTTTAGTAGGTGCTTTTATAGGAGGAGTAAAAAATGCTGCCGGTGGAATTGCAGCAGCAGTATTTTTTGGCTATCTTGCATCTTTAATAGCCAAACCAAAGATGAAAAAACAATAAAAGTAATAAAAAAAGACCTATTTCCTTTTTGGGAATAGGTTTTTTTGTTTTGTTACGCTTTTTTTGCTATTTCTACTACTTTTGCAAATGCTTCTGGGTCTGTTACGGCCATTTCCGCTAACATCTTACGATTAATAATGACATTTGCTTTTTTTAGTCCTGCTACTAGTTTACTATAAGTCATACCATTTTGACGACTAGCTGCATTAATTCTTGCAATCCATAATTTTCTAAAATTACTTTTTTTATCTTTTCTTCCTACATAAGAGTATACTCCTGATTTCATGACTGCTTGTTTTGCCATTCTAAAACGGTATCTTTTTGCACCATAATATCCTTTTGCTTGTTTTAATATTTTTTTATGTTTTTTACGAGTAATTCTTGCTGTTTTTACTCTTGCCATTTTCTTCACCTTCCTTGCTTATTTGTAGGTTTCCCTATTTAGTTACCATATGGTAATAGTTTTTTAATTCCTGCTTCGCATGTTTTATCTGCATACGCATTTGCTTTTCTAGACATTTTTTGTCTTTTTGTTTTATTTGCTAATAAATGTCTTCCATTACAAGTTGTTCTTTTTACTTTTCCTTTTGCTGTATAGCCATATCTTTTTTTAGCAGCCTTGTTCGTTTTTAGTTTTGGCATAATATCTGCTCCTTTCGTATTATGATAAAATAACTATATAAAATTAGCTCTTTTTGGCTAATATTACAAACATATTTCTTCCCTCTAATAAAGGCTTTTTTTCTGGAGAAGCAATATCTTCTAAGTCTTGGATAAATTTACTTAAAACCACTTCTCCTGCTTTTGCATTATTGACTTCTCTTCCACGAAAACGTACTGTAATTTTTACTTTACTTCCTTCTTCTAAAAACTTTCTTGCATTTTTTGCTTTAAAACTAAAATCGTGTTCCTCAATATTAGGAGTAACTCTTAGTTCCTTTAGGTCAAATGCCTTTTGTTTCTTTTTTGCCTCTTTTTCCTTTTTGGCTTGTTCGAATTTGTATTTTCCATAGTTCATAATTTTACAAACTGGCGGATTTCCATTTGGTGAAACCATTACTAAATCAAGGTCCTTTTCCAATGCAATTTCGATTGCTTTAGAATAGTCCATAATGCCTAATTTTTGACCTTGGTCATCAATTAGATTTACTTCTTTTGCTCTTATTTTTTCATTAATAGGTAATTCTTGTTTTATGTAAAACACCTCCGATTAAGATTTAGCTAATTTCTTTTATACAAAAAAGAATTAGCTACAAAACAAGCTAATCCACATCACATTTACACTATTTTTTACCTTTCTATTTTGATAGACAAGGTGGAAGTGGATTACTTCTTCTTTCATAACATGAATAGTTTACTCTTTTTTTTCTAAAATGTCAATACTTTTGTATGCTTTTTTAGAAATTTCCTTGACTTTTTTTATGTAATGTATTAGAATAGGTATGCTTATATTGTATTGAATTTCTTTTTATTTATCTTCTCCCCGGTAGATAATAAAAAGATTCATATATTAACAAATTGAAATGGAGGGTATTAGTACCATGAATAACACAACCTATAGTGTAAAGAAAAATGAAATTGAAAGCAAATGGTATATTCTTGATGCAGCAAATAAGCCTCTTGGTAGAGTTGCCACCGAAGCTGCTAAATTATTAAGAGGAAAACATAAACCAACCTATACACCAAATATGGATGTTGGTGACCATGTTATTGTATTAAACTGTAAAGATGCTATTTTTACAGGAAACAAATTAGACCAAAAAGTATATCGACATCATTCAGGATATATTGGAGGAATGAAAGAAACTTCAGCAAGAGTCATGATGGAAAAAACTCCTGAAAAAGCAATGATGCTTGCCATAAAAGGAATGCTTCCTCACAATTCTTTAGGAAGACAAATGTTAAAAAAATTAAGAGTATATGCAGGTAATGAGCATGAAAATATAGCTCAAAAACCAGAAGTTTGGAATTTTTAAGAAGAGGGAGGAAAAATTAGATGGCAAAGTCTAAAGCAGGAAAAATCGCTTTTTGCGGTACAGGAAGAAGAAAAAACGCAATTGCTAGAGTAAGATTAGTAGAAGGAAATGGAACCATTACAATAAATAACAAATCACTTGACGAATATTTTGGTGTAGAAACGTTAAAAGTAATCGTAAAACAACCTTTAGCAGTTACCAATTCACTAGATAAATACGATGTAATTTGTAAAGTAGAAGGAGGAGGATTTACTGGTCAAGCAGGAGCAATTCGTCATGGAATCGCAAGGGCTTTATTAGAGGCAAATGCAGAATACAGACCAGTATTAAAGTCAAATGGATTCTTAACAAGAGACCCTCGTATGAAAGAAAGAAAGAAATACGGTCTTAAGAAAGCAAGAAAAGCTCCACAATTTAGTAAGAGATAGTTTCAAGCAATTTTCGGTAATATCTGAAAGTCTTACAGAAAAGCTACATTCGTTACAGCGAGTAGCTTTTTCTTTTTGTCTAAAACTCTCACAAATTTGTTTCCGTTCCTATAAAATTTTACTAGTATGTCCCACATCTGTCCCCTGTATGTCCCACTTTTTCATTCCGAAAAGTGTTTAAATTAAGTCTATTGTATCAATTAATTCTTGGATACTTTTATGTGTAATAGAAAGTTTCTGCTTCATATCCCTTATAACTATTGGAAATACTACATTCTTTGTTTTTGATTTGTTCGCCTACCAAAATAGTATGTACCACATAAGTACCAAGTATGTACCAGAACTTTCTCTGTATCATAATATTACCATTAACATATCTATACTTTATAGAAAACTAAAAAGCATACTAATTATCTATTTTATAGTATGCTTTTTATAAATTTTTATTTTACTTTATATTTTAACTGAATATATGAATTTTCTAATACATTACATTCTATTAATTGTAACGCTTTCAATTTATTTAATTCCTCTACTTTTGATATAGTCTTTCCATCAATTAAAGTATTTGTATCACTTCCCCCTACTAAAATAGGTGCAATTACAATATTTACAAAACCTATCAAGTTTTCTCTTAAAAATTAACAATTTAAAGTCCCACCTGATTGTATTGTTATTTTTTCTACCTCATATTTTACTTTTAAATCCATCATTAATTCTGTCAAATAAATTTCTTTATAATACAATATTTCTAAGTTTTCATATTTATCTATTAAGTTATAGGCAGGATGATTTTTATTATTTGTTACCAAAAGCAAAGTGTCAACCCAATTGCATAAATATTCTATTCCTTGTTCTGTCAGATGAGGTTTATTATCAATTATTATAAATCTACAATCAATTTTAATTGGCTTTTCTATTCTGTTATTTACACCTATCTTTGCCATTACTCTTCCTGTATTAAGTGAATACCAATCCGTAGTTTGTTCAATTTCATAATATTGGTGTAATCCTTCTTTTACTCCTTCTATTTTGCTCCAATCTCTATCAACATCAAGTTCATCAGTATTTCCACTATTAATTTTCCCATCCAATGACATCAGCATAAATAAAGTATTAACTGGTCTCTGAATTTTTCTTTTATCATTATTAATTTCCAATTTTAACATCTCCTTTTTGATTAACCTTTAACAAGATAATAATTTATTATCTCTTCTATTTAAAATACTCATCTGAGAAATAGCAATATCGTTCAATTTTATAAGCCTTTGTTTTTGCTCTACTCCTTCATTTATTAATACTGCATTTATATTTTCTAAATTTGATAAACATATCAATTCATTAATATTTGCATAATCTCTAATATTTCCTTCTTTATCTTTATTTTTATCTCTCCATTCTTTTGCTGTCATTCCAAATAGAGCCATATTTAATACATCTGCTTCATTTGCATAAATAATACTAACTTTTTGACTTGATAATTTTTCTGGTAACAAATTATTTTTTTATTGCTTCAGTATGGATACTATAATTAATTTTTGCTAATTCTCTTTTTGCATTCCATCCTACTTGTTTTTGTTCTTCCATTTTCAATCTATCAAATTCTTTAATTAGATATAGCTTAAATTTAGGACTTATCCACATTCCGAATTCAAATGCAATATCTTTATGTGCATATGTTCCACCATATCTTCCAGCAGTTGCTTTTAACCCAATACTGTTTGTTTTTTCTACCCATTCTTTTACACTAATCTTATAACTATTTAAACCAGCACTACTTTTAATTGTGGCGAATTCGCCATAATTAAAAGATGGATTATATATACATTCCCATATTCCTAAAAACTCTACTGTGTTTCTATTTCTTAACCAATCTGATATGAAAAAATTATCATCTTTGGATTTTAACATATCAGTAAGTGAAATATAATCTTCATCTTTGACTTTAATTACAGAAATTTCTGTTTCAGGAACATTTAATCTTTTCATTATTAATCAACTCCAATATTAATATGTCAAACATTTGTTTTTAAATCAAGTACTTTGTAATTATTTGTAAATTTATTTTAATATATTTAGTATAACCTTATTCTAGCATTTATAATTTTTTTAAGCCCTCACAAAGTGTTATAACACTCTATACTTAGAAACCAAGTATGTACCAAAAATTGCTAAAAGCATTGATAAATCAACCTTTGTAATTTAGTAAGAGATAGACAACAACAATTATTAATCCCAATAAGTACAAAGCTTATTGGGATTTTTCTATATGCAATAGAATTGTGGTAGTTATTATTTGGTCATTATTCTTTTTTCTAATAACTTCTGCAACTCTCCTCTATGTATTAATTATCTTTTCTATAAAACTATTATCTTCAATCTTACTAATGCCAAAGCACTTTTTGCCTAAATCTTTTATAGACGCACCACAATGGTATAGCACTTTATTATCTATTATAATAAATCTATCTTGAAATTTATCTGTTTTTGCTAATTTCAAGATTGGATATTCTTTATTAAATTTCTGTAAATCCAGTTTTGATATATTGCTTTTTTCTAATGTTAAAATTACTGCTTCCACTCCATTATTTTTCTTTGCCAACATTTTTAAAATACTATCGTCTATGTAATTATCTATAATAGTTATCTTTTGTTTTGCTTGCTTTATAATGTCCATAATTAAACTATATGCATTATAAATCTGTCCCTCAAAAAATATCTTTTGCTTAAAGTTTTCATCTTTTTGTAATTCATTAGATATAATATTAATTTTTTTATCATAGTCTATCATTTTATATTCAATATTTGATAATCTATCTAGCATTTGCCCATTGGATAAAATAAACTTTCTCATTTCTATAAGGTCATCTACTATTTTTATACTCATAGTAACAGCTGTTTGACTTTTAATAATCCTGTAAGCATTGTTATTCCATATTCTGTGAATACATATGGCATATATTTACGATGTTGTCCTCTGCCAAATTTGTTTAAGGTGAAATTTTTGCACCTTAAACGATTGTATACTTCTTCCGTTAATTGAACGCAATAATATTCTGGAAATCTTTCAATATTACTTTTTACATTTCTATTAAGGTCTTTTGTCTCATATTCAAATAAAAAGGCTACATCACTATCCAGCATAACCTACTTGTCTCTAATTGTATATATTAAATCTTTTATATTTTTATCTTCAATTACAGTTATTTTATTATCCAAACAAACACAACCTTTCATTTAAGCAATGACAGTTCGAAACATTTGTTCTTAAATGTCAAGTACTGTTGAAAATTTAATATTCTCTAAAACACTCCTAGAAATTTCTGGTCATTATTTGGTCATTAAAGTTATAAATAATGACCAAATATTATTAAAAGATATTAAAAGAAAAACGCCTGTAATACTGAATATATAAAGCATTAAGAAAAATTATAAAAAGATATTAAAAGCAAGTCTTATCATAGTAAGAGATAATATTTTGAGGTTTTTACATAAATCTCGAAACACATAAAGAAGAACCAGTAATCGTTGGTATTACTGGTTCTTCTTTATGTTTGTAATTTCAAATTAGGTTGAATAAAATAGAGATAATTTGAGTTTGTAATACACATGTAAGTAACACGTAATACATACCTTTTATAAAAGCGTATATTACCTTTAAAACATGTAATTTGTAATCTAAATAGTTTTAAAAACTGTATTTAATCTTTCTTTCTAGTCAAGAAAATTCCAATGATTAATCCAATAAAGATAATCGGTGCTATTCTGATAAATAACCATTCAAAAGAATGAAAAGCAACTCCTAAAACAGCATTTTCAGGATTACTATAATCCCAATTTAAGTATGGACTATTTAGTAAAATTAATGATATGAAAATAATTATTATAATTATACATAATGATATTAGCAACCAACGAGCTATTTTTCTCCTCTCATTCTTCCTTTGTGATAGTTGTAAATTTATTATCTCCAATTTTTCAGAAATTGCTTTTAAATCATCTACTTTAGATTCAGAAATATTTTCTCCAAGCAATGTACTTACAGGTATTTCAAGAACTTCTGATATTGAAATCAACATTTCTGCATCAGGTACTGACAAACCTTGTTCCCATTTAGAAATTGTTTGTCTAACCACATTTAACTTTATAGCAAGTTCCTCTTGTGAAAGTCCTTTTGATTTTCTTATTGATTTAATATTTTCTTTTAACATTTTACAACAACTCCTTTCTTTACAACTATTATATAAAGAATAGTCCGTTGCTACAAGCAATGCTCATTAACATTCAAGATTTATACAAAAAATTAACATATCAATCAAATATAGTAAACTACTATTTTTAATTATTATACAATAAATTACAAATATATTTTATCCTTAAACCGTAATTTAGTTTAAATTAGAACAAGTACGTAATACACAGATAATAAAAAAGTCCAAAAACTTGATATATCAACGTTTATAATTTAGTAAGAGATAATTACTATACACAATAGAATTGTGGTATCATCATTTGGTCATTAAAGTTATAAATAGTGACCAAAAATCATTGAAAAATAGTGAAAGAAAATACCTCAAGCATTGGATATATCAGACATTAAGAAAAGTTACTAAAAGACATAAAAAGCAAGTCTTATCATAGTAAAAGATAAAATCATAGAAACTTTTATAAGTCTTGAAAACCAGTTAACTCTCGAAATTAAACTGGTTTTACTATTTTACAAAGACTCTATAAAAAGCTAGAAAACTCTATAAAATCATCCTAATAAGATGCAAACTTTTTTCTTTCTAGCTTTCGCTTTTTTAAGTGAAGGGAGGCACTCACAGCAGTGAGTGCCTCCCTTTGTTAGAACTACCTACCGCACGGACGACAATAGAAGCCTTCTTCGTCTAGCTTGTTTTGAATTTCGGAAGCCCTTTTGAGAATAGCAACAGCCTTTTCCGTTAAGGTAAGGTTATCTCCGCTCTGTGTTACTAATCCATTTTTTATCAAATCTGCTGCACTATATCCCCCATAAGAGAAATTATGGCTTAAATCTTCTGTAGATATAGTATCCAAAATGTTGGGATTAGCATTTTGGATTGCTTGTTCTTTGTCATAGTCTCCAGTACATAACCCTAACTTGCTATAAATAGCTGTAACCAAAAAAACTACAAGTTCTTCCTCGATTCCATTTTCCTTTGCTGCCGGATACAATGTAAATCCGCATCCTCTTAACCGTACGTCCCGCACTTTCAATTCTAACATGGTAAAACCTCCTAAAATTTAGTATGGTATAAAACAGCTTACCATCTGCTATAATTATACTATATTTTACATAAAATAACAAGTTAAGTGTTCATTATTTCGTACATATAGCTTAAGCTATTAAACATTTTGTTCTTTTACTATACTTGGCACCTGTTTAATTGTTTTATCTTTTACTAAAACAAGAGGTATTACCATAAATAAGATACTAGAAACAATAAGAATTATCTCTACAGGAATGCTATCTGATAACGGACCAAATAACACCATAGAAAGAGGCATAATACCGGACGCAATAATGTTTACAATAGAAAAAACTCTTCCATACATATCTGATTCTACTGTTTCTTGCAAAATAACAATAGAAGGGGTATTAAATAAAGGCATTAAAACACCTAGTAGTCCCATTATCATTAAATAAACAACAAATAAATTAGCAAGTGATACGATTCCCATTATGACACCAAATGCCCCACATAAAAAACATCCGAAGAGCTAATGTATGGATTTTGTTTTTAAACCCGCCCCAAATAGAAATTAATCCTCCTCCTACTATGCTGCCTATAAAAAATACAATCTCATTTAAAGTAAGTCTCCATGCCTCGTCTCCAAAAGTACGTGTTACCATTAAAGGAGTAAGGATTCCTATTGGTGCTATTAAAACAGATATGACTGCATAATACTCTAAAAAACGTTTAATAAATGGATGGTTTTTAACATATTTTAACCCTTGTGTTATAGAACTAAAATATCCCTTCTCTTTTTCTTCTTGTTTTCTAGTATGCTGATATTTTACCCCTATCGTAAAAATTCCTACACCAATTATTGCAGTTATCACATCAATAAAAAGAATATATCCAATCGGTATAATTGGCATTAGTGCCCCTGCCGCTGCAGGTGATAAAATCAGCATAACAGATTGTATGGTAGTATTTATCCCATTTACCCTCATTAATTTATCCTGAGGAACCAAATCTGGAACAATTGCATTTACCGTAGGAGTCTGCACTCCTGCTCCAAAAGACCTAATGGCCAAAGCAATAAATAAAAGCCAAATACTTTCTATTCCCATCACAAAAAACAGAGCAACAATTAAAGTAGAAATAGCGATACAAGAATCTGAAATAGCAATAATGTATTTTTTGTTATGCCTATCTGCCCAAACTCCTCCTATAAAAGAAATCAAAAGTTGTGGTAAAAAGCCACAAATAGTAGATATCGTCATCATGATTCCTGACTTTGTAGTAAGAGTGATAAACCAAATAATGGCATACTGTACTAGAGAAGAACCAAATAAAGAAATGGACTGACTTGTTAAAAACAAGATTATATTTTTCTTCCAACTTACAGATGGTTCCTTTTTATTTATCTTTTTTTGTTTATCT
>DBFJJM010000051.1:0-4790 GCA_048393175.1 Candidatus Merdicola sp. | reverse complement strand
AAATAGAAAATTTGACAACCATTTCCTACTATTTTTTAAATATTTTAAGAAAAATTGGCGATACTAAAAGTAAACTTAGAAAAAGGAGGAAATGACCATGTCAAGTCCGAAAACACCATTGGTGCAAGGTGCTAGAAATGCACTTAATTCTTTAAAGATGGAATGTGCAGAAGAATTAGGAAGAACTCAATTTACAAAAGAGAAAAATGACCATTATAAAGGTGATGTAAGCTCGAAACAAAATGGTTCAGAAGGTGGACCAATTGGAGGATTAATGGTAAAGAAAATGATAGCATTAGCAGAAAAGAATATGAAATAAAGATAAAATATCATAAGAGAAATTTCTTATGATATTTTTTGTGCTTTTTTGCCATATAAAACAAAGATATTTTTCTGAAAACTAATTGACAAGTAAAGATTATCCGCTATAATAAATTTAAAACAAAGCAAAGGAGGAAAAGGATGGAAGAGACGCAAGAAGAAAGTAAAATGATAGAAGAACTAATAAACCAAGCAAAAATTGCCTCGAAACAGTATCATGCATTAGACCAAAAGCAAGTAGATGAAATCGTAAGACAGATGTCTATGGCTGGATTAGAACATCATATGGAATTAGCTAAAATGGCAATAGAGGAAACCAAAAGAGGGATTTATGAAGATAAAATTACGAAGAATATGTTTGCAACGGAATATATTTATCATAGCATTAAATATGATAAAACAGTTGGTGTAATTAACAAAAACGAGCAAGAGGATTATGTAGAAATTGCAGAACCAATTGGAATTATTGCAGGAGTTACTCCTGTTACGAATCCTACTTCTACGGTTATGTTTAAATCCATGATTGCTGCAAAAACGAGAAATGTTATTATTTTTGGATTTCACCCTTCTGCACAACAGTGTAGCAAAAAAGCAGCTGAAATTATGAAAGAAGCAGCAGTCAAAGCAGGAGCACCAGAAAATTGTATTTTATGGATTGAAAATCCGTCTATTACTGCTACTAATTTATTAATGCATCATCCGGATGTGGATTTAATTCTAGCAACAGGTGGAACAGGAATGGTAAAAGCAGCTTATTCTTGTGGAAAACCTGCATTAGGAGTAGGACCTGGAAATGTTCCTTGCTATATCGATAAAACAGCCAAATTAAAAACATCTGTTAATGATTTAGTCTTATCCAAATCCTTTGATAATGGAATGATTTGTGCATCGGAACAAGCGGTTTTAGTAGACCAAGAAATTTATCCAGAATTTGAAAACTTAATGAAACAAGCAAATTGCTATTTTGTTAATCCAGAAGAAAAAGAAAAATTGCAAAAAGCTATGTTTGATAATCAAAAGGAGAATAAATTACGTTCTTCGATTCCAGGAAAAAGTCCTTATCAAATTGCACAAGAAGCGGGTTTTGATATTCCACAAAATACTAAAATTTTAGTTGTTTATGAAGAAGGGATTGGACCAGAGTATCCTTTTTCAAAAGAAAAGTTAAGTCCGGTTCTTACTTATTATATTGTAAAAGACAAACAAGAAGGACTAGAGAAAGCAGAAAGATTATTAGAATATGGGGGATTAGGACATTCTGCTGTTATTCACTCAGAAGAGGAGCAAACTATTTTAGATTTTTCGAAACGTATGAAAGCGGGAAGAATCATTGTTAATTCTCCTTCCTCTCATGGGGGAATTGGGGATATTTATAACACGAATTTACCTTCTCTTACATTAGGATGTGGAACATTTGGTGGAAATTCTACTACTTCTAATGTTTCTTCTGTTAATCTAATTAATATTAAAAGAATGGCAAAAAGGAGGGTTAATATGCAATGGTTTAAAATTCCAGATAAAATCTATTTTGAAGCAGGTTCGATTCAATATTTAGAAAAAATGCCAGATATAACGAGAGCCTTTATTGTAACAGATGAAGCGATGGTCCAATTAGGGTATGTAGATAAAATTCTATATTATTTAAGAAAAAGAAGAGAATATGTTCATTCTGAAATCTTTTCTGAAGTAGAGCCAGACCCTTCTTTTGAAACCATACAAAAGGGAGTAAAACGAATGGAAGAATTTCATCCAGATGTGATTATTGCACTAGGAGGGGGAAGTAGTATTGATGCAGCAAAGGGGATGTGGCTATTTTATGAACATCCGGAGGCAGATGTAGAAGGTCTAAAACTAAAATTCATGGATATACGTAAAAGAACCTATAAATTTCCTAAATTAGGAGAAAAAAGTAAGATGGTTGCGATTCCAACTACTTCTGGAACGGGTTCGGAAGTAACTTCTTTTGCTGTTATTTCAGATAAGGAAAAGGGAAGAAAATATCCTTTAGCAGATTATGAATTAACTCCTGATGTTGCCATTATCGACCCAGACCTTGTAATGTCTCTTCCGAAATCCGTTACAGCAGACACTGGAATGGATGTATTAACACATGCATTAGAAGCCTATGTTTCTAATATGGCATCAGATTATACCGATGGACTTGCCGAAAAAGCAATTGAACTAGTTTTTCACTATTTAAAAATAGCTTATGAAGATGGTGCCAATCAAGAAGCTAGAGAAAAAATGCATAATGCCAGTACCATTGCAGGAATGGCTTTTACCAATGCCTTTTTAGGAATTAACCATTCATTAGCCCATAAAATAGGGGCAGAATTTCACTTGCCACATGGGAGAATTAATGCGATTTTGCTTCCTTATGTGGTAAAATACAATAGTGAACAACCAACTAAATTTGTTTCTTTCCCAAAATATGAATATTTTATAGCGGATGAGAAATATGCAAGTATTGCAAAGAAAATGGGATGGAAGGTAGACAGTAAAGAGCAGGCAATTGAAAAGCTAATTGAAGAGATTTGCCTTTTAAATCAAGCATTGTCCATTCCTAGTTCTTTTCAGGAAGCGGGAATCGAAGAAAAAGAATTTTTAGAAAAAGTAGACCAGTTAGCAGACCGTGCTTTTGAAGACCAATGTACGACTGCCAATCCAAGACTTCCTTTAGTAGAAGAATTAAAACAAATCCTATTAGATAGTTATTATGGAAAATAGTATGAAAAGAAAAAAGAAAGAAGAAGATAGGATACGCTGAAAAAGTATCCTATCTGTGAATGAGGAAGAAAGATGAACCAAAAAATAGAACAAGAACCCAAAAAACAAGCTAACCAAACAATGCTACAAAAGGGCATTAAATTGTTTTTTATTATCCTAGCAGTTCTTTTATTGATGTTTTTTTCTATCTTTGCCTGTGATAGATTAACAATAGGAAAGACCTATTTTAAACAAGAAAAAAATTTAAAAATTCCTATTTTTGTGTATCATAATATTGTGAAAACACAACAAGAAATTGAACATGACTATATGCAAACAACAGCAAAGACATTTGAAAAACAACTTAATGGACTTCAAAGGGCAGGTTATCATTTTATTAACTATGATGACTTAATTGCTTATGAAAAAGGAGAAAAGAAGCTCTACAAAAAAAGTGCTATTATTACCTTTGATGACGGATGGGAAGGGGTTTACCAAAATGCTTATCCGATTTTACAAAAGTATAACATTCCTGCTACTTGCTTTCTGATTGATGAAAATATGGGAAAAGAAACTGTTCTTAAATGGGAACAAGTAAGACAAATGAAACAAAGCGGTTTAATTTCTTTTTATTCTCATGGAAAACAGCATCTTTATTATGATAAGATAGCTCCTAATCAGCTTGCAGAAGATACGCTACAAGCTCATCAAAAGATTGAAAAAGAATTAGGAGAAAAACAAACTAGAATTTTTACCTATCCTTATGGTGTATATACAGAAGAAACAGTAAAGACATTAGAACAACAAGGATTTGTACAAAACTTAACAGATAATAAAATAAACACAAGTAAAAAATTAAACCTATCTAAATTACATCGATGTTATCCTTTAAGTGACCCTGTTTGGAAGATTTTATTAAAAATAGAATATCGAAGTATACGATATGGTGGATAAGTATGATATAATTAAAAAGAGAAGCTAATTTTCTCTAATGTTTAGGAAGGGAGAGATACTCTTGTTCGAAAAAGAAAGTGGGGACTAGTTCCTACTAATTCGGATAAGGAATCCCCAAAAGGAGCAGGCATTATGCTTGCTCCTTTTGGAAGAAAAGAAGGAATTTACAAAATTATGTAAATATGATATAATTAATAGGAAAGACAAGCAATTGCTTAGTCTAGAAAATTTGAAAGGGTGTATAAAATGAAGAACGAGTTAATGGCAGTAAGAGACGACTTGATTCATCTCTTTTCAGAGATAGGAGATAAACAAGCCATGAAGGTCACAGAAGAGTACTTCTGCGAAAAAGAAGAATCGAAAGCAGAGCAAATCGAAATCTCGCGGATTCTAAAGCAAATGGGAGTGTCAAGTAGTTTTGCCGGTTATCAATACCTTAGAGAAATGATTATTGAGGCAATACATGGTGAGACAATTATCAGACTGAAAGAACTGTATACTATTGTAGAAGAAAAATATCAGTTAAGAAAGAATGTTATTGATAGGGGAATCAGGACAGCGATACAAAAGAGTTGGGATAAGGCTGACCCAACTTTAAAGGAGGAAATTTTCGGAAACTCTGTAGAACAAGGTGGCCGACCAACCAATATTGAATTCATAGCCATGATTGCAGATAAACTTCGCCTTGAATTAAAGTCAGCCTAGTAAATCACTTCTAGCTCAAGAACATCAATACTTGCCAAGAATTTTCAATGATATCATTACCCCCACCAACTTTGTAGTTTATAGCTATAAAGTAAGGTGGTTTT
>DBFJJM010000050.1:0-11733 GCA_048393175.1 Candidatus Merdicola sp. | reverse complement strand
AAAATCATCTGAAACAAAATAAAATACAAAAAACAATAGTTGAAAAATACTTTCGAAAGAAGGTATTTTTTTATTTTTCTCTTTTCTTTTTTACTCTTTTTCGATATAATCTCTTCCTCTTTAGTAATATCTTTTTGTAGGAGGAGCAACTTTGAAAAAGCAGGATATTCTTTATCGGGACAAAATCATATGTATTTATAAAGGCTTGCACAAAATCGTTTTGTTACATCCGGCATCCTTTATGGGACAAGAATTTTGTATTGTGATTTTTAAAAAACGTTGGTTTAGATGGTATATTCAATCTATAGACAAAAGTTATTTTCGTTATCACAAAACATACATTCTTAAGATTGTAAAAAAATTGACCAAAGAAAAAAGATTGCCAAAAGCAATCTTAAAAGTTTTATCCATGCGGTAGCACCAAAGAAAGGGTGGCTTTTTGCCACCCTTTGGTCATTTTTTCATACTCATTTGTCCTATTATTTCTTCTAAGGAATCTAATAAATAGTCTACCTCTTCTTTTGTATTTTCCTCTCCAAAAGTAACACGAAGTGTTCCATTTGCTAACTCATCTTTTAATCCAATCGCTAGTAAAACATGAGAAGGACTTGTCATTCCAGTAGAACAAGCAGAGCCTGCTGATGCACAAATTCCCCTTTCATCTAGCTTAAATAATAAACTTTGACCATCTATAGAAGGAAAGGATACATTGGCATTTCCCGGTAAACGATGTTTTATATCTCCATTTATTTTTGCCTGTGGTATTCTTTTTTGGAGTTGGTCAAAATAGTAATCTCTTAGCATTTGTAATTTTTGGTTATAACTTTCTAAATTTCCACATGCCAGCTCGATTGCTTTTCCTGTCCCCACAATTCCTGCAACATTTTCCGTTCCTGCTCTTTTATCTCTTTCTTGATGTCCTCCGTCTTGTATTTTATCTACTAAAATTCCTTCTTTAATATACAAGCTACCCACTCCTTTGGGTCCATAAAATTTGTGAGAAGATAAGCAGAGCATATCAATTCCCATTTTTTCTACATCAATTGCCACATTTCCAACTGCCTGAACAGCATCTGTGTGAAAAATAATATGATGTTTTTCCGCTATGGCGGATATTTCTTTAATGGGTTGTATTGTCCCTATTTCATTATTGGCAAACATAATACTAATTAAAATGGTTTGGTTCGTAATAGCTCTTTCTAGTTCCTCTAAAGAGATTCTTCCCTCTGGATTAACCGATAAATACGTAACTGTAAAACCCTCTTTTTCCAAACTTTGGCAAGTGTGTAGTACAGCAGGATGCTCAATTTTTGTCGTAATAATATGATTTCCCTTTTGCTTATTTGCTCTACAAAATCCCTTAATTGCTAAATTATCACTTTCGCTTCCACAACCTGTAAAATAGATTTCTTTCGGCTTTGCTCCTATTGAATTTGCCACTTTTTTTCTTGCTAGCTCTATTGCTTGATGAGATTTTCTTCCTATTTGATACATAGAAGAAGCATTTCCATAATTCAAACTAAAATACGGAAACATTTCCTTTAACACTTCTTCGTTTACAGCGGTTGTTGCTGCATGGTCAAAATAGCATAATTTCATTCTTTTCACCTTCTCTTTTAGTATATGGATTTGATGATTTGGTTATGCAGATTTTCTTTTTTCCCAAAGTAACTTTTACTTTTTTTGGTATTTTGCTATTTGTTTTGTTGCATTTGTCTTCATTTTGGTATAAAATGAGGAGCGAATTTATAAATAGGAGGAAGAAAATGGAAGAAAAGAGATTTCATACTTTTAAAAATCACGAAACAGGTACGATAAAAGATTTTAAAGAACTCCTAAATCGTGCCGCTTCTTTGTATAATAATAAAATTGCATATCAATTAAAAAAAGATGGCGTGGATAGCCAGATTGTTCGTGTTACTTTTTCTGAATTAAAAAAAGACATTGATGCATTAGCAACCAAACTTATGGATTTAGGATTAGAAAATAAAAGAGTGGCTTTAATTGGTAATAACCGTTATGAGTGGTGTACTTCCTATCTGGCAGTTACGACTGGAAACATGGTAATTGTTCCTTTAGATAAGGCACTTCCTAATCATGAAATTAAGTCTTTAATTCAAAGAAGCGGTGCTAGTGCTGTTATTTTTGATGGTAAATATGAAGATGTTTTTACACAACTAAAACAAGAACAAGGTCATTCTTTACAATACTATATTTGTATGGATACACCCTCTGACTCTAAATTTGACTCTTATCAAGACCTGTTAGAACAAGGAAAAAGGCTATTAGAAAACGGAGATACAAGATATGAAAAAACTATCATAGATAACCAGAAAATGTCTATTATGTTATTTACTTCTGGAACTACTGCTCGTTCAAAAGCAGTGATGCTTTCTCAAAATAATGTATGTTCTAATATTAATGCTATGCCCCATTTTGTAAAAATGTATGATACCGATACACTTCTTTCCTTCCTTCCTTTACATCATACCTTTGAGTGTACCATTAGTTTTCTTTATGGTGGTCTTTACTGTGGTGCTACGATTTCTTTTTGCGATGGCTTAAAATATATCACCAAAAATTTAGCAGAATATGAAGTATCTGTTTTTGTAGCAGTCCCTTTAATGTTAGAAATGATGTATAAAAAAATTTCTAAAACAATTAAAGAAACAGGAAAGGAAGGATTAATTCATGCAATGACAACTCTATCAAATGGTCTTTTGAAATTACATCTTGATGCAAGAAGAATACTTTTTAAACCAATTTTAAATAATTTAGGGGGAAAACTACGTTTAGTATTGTATGGTGGAGCTCCTATGGAGAAAAGTACAGTAATTGGTCTTTCTAATTTTGGAATTGCAATGGTACAAGGTTATGGTTTAACAGAAACCTCCCCCGTTATTGCAGCAGAAACCGACTTTTATAAAAAACCGGGTTCTACAGGATTAATTATGTGCAACGAAGAAGTAAAAATTGATTCTCCAAATGAAGAACAAATTGGAGAAATTGTTGTAAAAGGGCCTAATGTTATGCTTGGCTATTATGAAGATGAAGCATCTACGAATGAAGTCTTAAAAGATGGTTGGTTTTATACAGGAGATTTGGGATATTTTGATGAAGAAGGTTTTCTCTATATTACTGGTAGAAAAAAAGACGTTATTGTATTAAAAAATGGAAAAAATATTTATCCTCAAGAATTAGAATTTGCTTTGAGTAAATTACCTTTTGTAGAGGAAATTTTTGTGTATGGAAAACCAACTAAAAATCATGACTTAACTATCGCTGCTCAAATTGTGTATAAAGAAGAAAACATGAAAGAGTTATACCCAGATTTAACACCAGAAAACTATTTTTCCTTTATGTGGGAAGAAGTAAAAAAAGTAAATCAAACTTTATCTGATTTCAAACATATTAAAGAAATTTCTATCACAACAGAACCACTTATTAAAACTACAACACAAAAAGTAAAAAGAGCAGATGAATTAAAAAAGATATTAGCACAATAGAGTAAACTGAGAAAAGAGCAGAAAAGAATAAAGATTGTATTCTTTTCTGCTTCTTATTTTCCTATCAAGTAAAAAGATTGACAGTTTAAAATAATATTGCTATGATGCTATTAAATTAACAGTATTTTACATTCACTTAGTTTTAATAAGAAAGGAGATAAAAAATGGAGAAAAAAACAAACTATGTAAAAACAATTTTTATTCTTTTTTTAATCTTAGTCTTATTTACTGCCATACTTTATTTCGCTAAAACCATTTATACTTACTCTATTGTAAAATCGGTATATGACAGTAATAAAGACCTAACTCTCAATAATTATCAGTTTATTTCTACAGATGCAGAAGGACACATTAGTACAACTTACTATAAAGAAAATCGTCTAAAAGCAATATTAGAGGATAGAATTGTCTATAAAGATGGACAAAAGGCTTATGGTATTATGCCAAATGAAAAACAGTATATAGAAATGCCAGAACCATTTAACGAAGTATCTACTGTCTCTAGTAGCGAATTATTTGGATTCTATCAAACCGTACAAAAGCAAGAACTGTTTAAACTAGCTTTTTTGAATCAAGCTACTGTTTCTTCTGAAGAATATAACAATCAAAAATGTTATGTGATAACATTAAATGAAGAAACTCTATGGGTTAATAAAGATTCTAAAAAAATAGTAAAAGATAACTATGAAAAAGAAAGTGTAAAAATAGAATTACAAATCGGAAATGTAACAGAAGAAAATATGGAAATTCCAGACATTGCTCAATATCAAAAAATAGAACTGTAACATTCATTTTGAGAAAATAGATACTATTTAAAAGTTGTGCGAATAGGACTTAAGATTGAATTCTTAAGTCCTGATATTTTCTAACCTATTCATAAATTATATCATTTATAAAATTAATAATATTACTAATTTTTTCATATACTATTTTCTTATTTGCATCTGTATCAAAGAAAATATTTTTTTTAAAATTATTACATAATTCAATCCATTCATTGTATGCAATCTCTAGCATTTTTTATTTCTCCATTATTAAGTCGTATTTAATGTTTTAAAAAAGATTCTACTATATTTGTGTATTGGTCTTGTGCATTTAAACAAGTATCCATTAAATACCCCTTTTCCTTATTGGTCTGATATTGATTTAATCCTCTATAGTAGAATAATTTTTCTTTATCTAAAATAATAAATGGTACAATATTATTTTTCAAACATTCTTTAAATGCAATTATTCTACCAACTCTACCATTTCCATCTTGAAAGGGATGTATCTTTTCAAATTTAGCATGAAATTCTATTATTTCGTTTATTGTTATTTGCTTAAAAGATTCATACCATTCTAATAATTTTTTCATCTCTCTTTCAACATTTTTGGGCTCTGTAGTCTTTAATCCACCTACTTCATTGGCTAGTTTTTTATACTCCCCTACTACAAACCAATCTTTTCTACTATCTGATGTTCCTTCTTTTAATATCTTGTGAAATTCTTTTATCATTTTTTCTGTTACTTTTTTATCTGCCATCTCTAACATGTAATCAACTAATTTAAAATGATTCGCTGTTTCTAATACGTCATCTAAGTCTGTAATAGAATCTTTTTCTGTTAATAAGGTATTCGTCTCATAAATATATCTAGTCTGAGCTTCTGAAAGTTTACTTCCCTCCATATGATTTGTGTTATAGGCAAATAGAATTTGAGTATTATGATATAAATTTCCTTTTAATTTCATATCTTTCTGCTCTCTTAGTACTTCTAAAACATTTATTTTAGCTATGTCAAATACATCTTCTTTTAATAATTCATCAATGTAAACATCAAATAATTCAGCTAGTTTTTTTAAAGCTTCAATATTTGGCTCTAATGCTCCTGATTCATATTTTGAAACGGTAGCAGATTTTATCCCTAATGCTTCTGCTACTTCTGCTTGAGTCATTTTTAAATTTTCTCTATAGCGTTTTAAATTTTCTCCTAACATAATACAAACTCTCCTTTTCTATTATATTATATCATATTGTTTCCAAATTGGAAAGTTTTTATTGATGTTTTATTACTTTTTTCTAAAATAGAATCAATATTTAATTAATTAAGTTTTTTCCATTCATTGTATTAAAATTCCTCTCTAAAATGATAACATTTACTATTGAAGGAATAAAGCATAAAAGATTATTTAGACCTATTATCTTTTTTATTTACTATATAACAACACTGTACTGTTTCTTTAGAAAGGAACTACTTTTTCTATAAACGAAAGCAATCTTTTCTTTCCTACATCGTTTTCCTTTCTTGCTATATTGTTTTTCTAAAAACTGGTAAAATAAAAGATACGAATCTCTTACTTATTGTAAAAAATCGTACCTTTTATGAATTTGCCTGCCAACGTAACATTCGAATACTTTGATAAGCACTTAATACATCCGCATATTTTGAATATTCTTCCTCCCATAAAACGTCTGGAACTTTGTCAAATGCTTGAAAAACTCTTTCCGCTTCTTTTAAAAAAATAATTTGTTCTTGATTATTCATTCTCTCATAACGTTTAGAAAAACGATAAAGAGCATCTAAACTCTGATTTGCTTTTATAAACGTCCAAAAATCTTTTACTTTTATCCCTGCTAAACGAATTTGCATAAAAGAAAAAACGATTAAACAGAAAATAATCAATATTAATCCATATATTACTATTATAAATGCTGTCATTTCACACCTCTTTAGTAAAGATAGTTAAATTATATCATTTCTTCCTAATTTATGCAACTTACTGTTTATGCTCCGCCCATCCTTTGATTTTATATTTACATAAAATCAAATTTTATTCTTTACAATTATGTAAATTTATGCTAAAATTGTATTAGTTGGCAAGTTGTCATTATTATTTTGAAAAAGGAGATAGTAAAATGTCAAAAGCATATCCCATACCAGAGCAGTGGTACCCAGTATTTCCTCGCGAAATAAATCGTGCCTTATTTGAGAAAAAGCGGTCCGACCCCGAGCAAGAAAAGACCCGTCAATTCATTCAAAGTGCCTTTCAACAATTTGACCTATTCCCATTAGAATATCTTTCATTTGAGACTCTCATTCTACCTTTTTATTTCGATGACATGTCTTTTTCTAAGTTGATCGCACTTCCCTCTGAAATTTATGGAGGTACTGCAACAATTGCGAACAAGACAGATCAAGGGCTTGAATGGGCCCAGAGAATTCATAATGGTGAATCATGGGAAAGTCTATGCAATGAACCGGACCCTTGCCCATGGCAAAGAGTACTTTTTACAAACAATGCTGAATTACTCTCTAAGCCATACCCAATCCCCAATAGAGACTCCATTCTCTTTCATGAAAGACATGTTGTGGGCGGTTCTAGAAACCGTGGTATTCTGCTTCCGGCAACGCACATAGAACAACTACACCCTTTTGCACCTTGTCGCGACCTTACTCCTTTATGTAAACGTTATATTGAATAACAATAAAAGGAAGTATTGGAACTGTGTTTATCACTTTCCTCTACTTCCTTTTTTATTTGAAGTTTTTCTCCTTCAATTTATTCTTTTTTTGCTACTTGTTTAAACGTAATTTTATCCTCTTTTGCAATCGCTTTTACACAATCTCCTGGTTTTATCTTTCCATCTAGCATTTCTTCTGCAATCTTGTCTTCTAAGTTACTTTGGATTGCTCTTCTTAAAGGCCTTGCCCCAAAAGCTTGGTCAATTCCTTTTTTGGCAATTAATTCTTTTACCGATTTATCCATTTTCAAATCAATCTGTTGCTCTTTTAATCTTTTGGTTACTTCTGCAAGCATAATATCGATAATTTGATTGATTTCTTCTTTGGATAATTTATGAAATACAATAATTTCATCAATACGATTAATAAATTCTGGACGGAATTGTTTTTTTAATTCCGCTATAACGGATTTTTTAATTTCCTCATAATCTGCGTCAAACCCTTCTGCTTGATTTGAAAATCCTAATTTTGTCTTTTCTGTAATAAGTCTTGCTCCAACATTAGAAGTCATGATAATAACAGTATTTTTAAAATTTACTACTCTTCCTTGACTATCTGTTAAACGTCCATCTTCTAAAATTTGAAGTAGCATATTCATAACATCTGGATGAGCCTTTTCGATTTCATCAAATAGAATAACAGCATAGGGTTTTCTTCTTATTTTTTCCGTTAATTGCCCACCTTCATCAAATCCTACATATCCTGGAGGAGAACCTATTAATTTAGAAACAGAATGAGATTCCATATATTCTGACATATCGATTCTTATCATAGCGTCTTCCTTTCCAAAAAGACATTCTGCTAAGGCTTTGGATAATTCTGTTTTACCAACACCAGTAGGACCTAAAAATAGGAAAGAACCAATTGGTCTTTTCGGGTCTTTTAATCCTACTCTTCCTCTTCGAATCGCTTTACTTACTGCTTCTACTGCTTCATTTTGTCCAATGACTCTTTTATGAAGAGAAGCTTCTAGGTTTCTTAACTTTTTATTTTCGTCTTGTGTAATTTTGCTAGCCGGAATACCTGTCCAACTACTAATTACTTCTGCAATATCCTCTTGTGTTAAAGTTGTAACAGCTTTTGTTTTTTTATGATTCCATTTGTCCTTTTCTTTTTCTAGCTTTTCTTTTAATTGTCTTTCTTCATCTCTTAATTTAGCTGCTGTTTCAAATTTCTGAACTTTAATGGCATCTTCTTTTTCTTTATCTACTTTTTGTATTTTTTCTTCTAACTTTTTTAAATCTTCCGGTTCACTATAGGTTCTTAATCTTACTTTTGATGCGGCTTCATCAATTAAATCAATCGCTTTATCTGGTAAAAAACGGTCGTTAATATATCTTACTGAAAAATGAACCGCAGATTCAATTGCCTCATCCGTAATTTTCACATTATGATGTGCTTCATATTTATCTCTTAATCCTTTTAAAATAGCAACCGTATCTTCACTTGTTGGTTCTAATACTGTAACAGGACTAAATCTTCTTTCTAATGCTGCATCTTTTTCAATATATTTTCGATATTCGTTTAAGGTAGTAGCACCAATTAACTGAATTTCTCCTCTTGCTAATAACGGTTTTAAAATATTAGCAGCATCTACTGCCCCTTCAGCTGAACCTGCTCCTACAATAGTATGAATTTCATCAATAAAAAGAATCACATCTCCTACTTTTTTTACTTCATTTAAAGCTTTTTTAATTCTTTCTTCAAAATCACCTCTATATTTGGCTCCTGCTACCATACTAGAAATGTCTACTGTTACCAGTCTTCTATTTTTTAGAATCTCTGGTACATCTCCTGCTACAATTTTTTCTGCTAGCCCTTCTACTACTGCTGTTTTACCAACACCTGGTTCCCCAATTAAACAAGGGTTATTTTTGGTTCTTCTTGATAAAATTTGAATCACTCTTTCAATTTCTTCTTTTCTACCAATAACAGGGTCTAATTTTCCTTCCGAAGCTTGTTTAGTCAAATCTGTACCAAATTGATTCAAGGTAGGTGTAGAATTAAAACTTCCTTGTCCTTTTGTCGTTTTATTTTGCGAGCCTGCTAAATGAAAGTCTTCCTCTTCATTTAATACCTTTACAATTTCTCCATATAACTTTTGTGGATTCACTCCTATATCTAACATAATTCTAACAGCCACACTATCTGCCTCTCGCATAATCCCAATTAATAAATGCTCTGTTCCAATATAGTCAGAACCCAATTTTTTAGCTTCGATAAATGCATTTTCAATTACTCTTTTGGTTCTTGGGGTAAACCCAATTGTTCCGGTTTGTCTGGTTTCTTCTCTTCCTATTAATAGTTCAATTTCTTGCAACACACTTTCTGGAGTTACACTTTGATTTTCTAGTACCTTACTTGCTACTGCACTTTCTTCTTTGGTTAAACCATATAGTAAATGCTCTGTTCCAATATAGTTATGTCCTAATTCTTGTGCTATGTCACCTGCAATCTGAATAACATTTTGTGCACTATTGGTAAACTTATATGTCATGTTAAACACTCCTTTTCTTTTATTCTTCCGCTATAATTTGCTCTATTAGTTCTGCTCTTTTTTTGTCTCTTTGTTCTTCTTCATACTGTTTTCCATAATATTTTTGCAAATTAGCAGGCTTACTATATAAATCCATTTTTTTTACTTTTAAATCCGTTAGCTGTGTAATTAATCCTAAATCCGTACCTAATTTTACTTGTGATAATAGTTCTGTTGCTTCAGAAGACGATAGTTTTTTACAATAACTTAAAATTCCATAGGCACGATAAACCTGATCTTCTAAATCCAGCTCATTTTTAACTAAATAATGTCTAGCTAGTCTTTCTTGCTCTATTACCTTACTTGTTATGAGTTTTAAATTCTTAATAATTTCTTGTTCGGATAGTCCTAAAGATTGTTTGTTTGAAATTTGATACCTATCTCCTAATACTTTACTTCCTTCCCCATACATACCACGAATATTCATTCCAAAGTTACTCATTACTTCTAAAATTTTATTCATATTTCCTGTTTCGGCAAGTCCAGGTAAATGTACCATAACAGAAGCTCTCATACCGGTTCCAACATTAGTAGGACAAGCTGTTAAAAAACCATATTTCTCATGATAGGCATAGTTTAGAATGTTTCCTATTTTTTCATCTACTTCAATCGCTAATTGTAATAGATTTTCTAATTCTAATCCTGCTGCAAAAAATTGTATACGAAGATGGTCTTCTTCATTTATCATCATACAAATATTCTCATCTTCATTAATCGCTATTCCACATTCCGCCTTTTCCTTTAATATAAAATCGGGACTCACTAAATGTTTTTCGACTAAACTCATTTTCGTAATATCATCCATGTTACTTAAACGAAATACTTTTAGTCCATACCCAATACTTGGAATCGCTTCTTCTACCATTTTTAAAATCTCTTGTTGGTGTTTCTTAGAACATTTCGTTTCAAAAGGGAAATCAGCTAAATTTCTAGCAAATCGAATTCTAGAACTTACGACTACATCTGCTTCTTTTCCACTTTGCAAATACCAATTTAGCATTTTTCTCACATTCCTTTCTTTTCTTGATTTTTGATTTCATCTCTCAATTTTGCAGCATCTTCATACCTTTCCTCTTGAATAGCTTTTTTTAGTTCTTGTTTTAACCCTTCCGTAGAATCTATTTTCTTGGTTTGTTTTTCTTCTAGTTTTCCTTCTACTTTTTTCTTTATAATTGGTTTTACTTTTCCAAGCAATTTTCCTTTTCTTCCCACATGACGATTGGAATTCTGTAAATTTTTTAAGATTGGGTCAATTCGGCTAGAAAATACATTATAGCAATTCGCACAGCCAAATTTTCCTAAACTACTAAACTCATCATAAGTCATTCCACACTGGTCACATTTTAATTGTTCAGGCTTTCCAAAGTTAGGTAATAAATCAGAATCTGCATAACTATCCAAAAAACCACCTAAAAAGCTTGGAAAGTCCATTGGCATATTAAAATGAAACTCTTCTTCTATTCCCATTTTATTAGCACATTCTTCGCAAAGAATCATTTCTTTTTTGATTCCATTTAGAATCGTAGTGTATTTTACATTCGCTTGGTGTTTTCCACAATTTTCACATAACATATTAACCACTCCTTTTAATCTTCTACTAAATTGAGAAGCATATTTTTAAAAATATTGGCTCGAAGAGAATCTCTGTCTTCTTGCGGAACAATAAGCACATTGTCACTTGTTGCTACTTTTAATAATTTGGCTTCTTTTTGTGAAATCATATCATAAGATAAAAAATTACTGATAAAAATATCCACTTCATTTGAAGTTAAGCTTTCTCCAATACTTGTAATAATATGCATTAGGTAATTACTTTTTGTAATGTTAACTTTTTTAATGCGAATATGACCTCCTCCTCCTCTTTTGCTTTCTACATAATATCCTTGCGAAGGTTTGAATCTAGTAGAAATAACATAATTAATTTGAGAAGGTACACAATTAAATCGTTCTGCTAATTCATTTCTTTGTATATCCACATATTCTTGTTCTTCTGCTAGTAATTGTTTAATAAAACTTTCTATAATATCTGCCATTCGCATTTGTTTCACCTCTTTTGTTTGACTTTGACTTTCTTTGACCTATATTTAATTATATAGACCTTGCTTCATTTTGCAAGGTCTATATTCGTCTATTTATTGTAAATTTAACTAGTATTGCTTCATTTTTTTTATTTTGTAATTTCTATTT
>DBFJJM010000049.1:0-5795 GCA_048393175.1 Candidatus Merdicola sp. | reverse complement strand
TATGGTTTTCTTTTTTCTCTGTTCTTTTCTTTTTTGGAATTTTAATGTTACAAAGTTTTGTGCAAAAAATAAAAGAGGAACCAATTACGTTAAGTTTAGCACAAATTTTTAATACCGTTAGTAGCTTTGTTACTAATACAAATTGGCAAAGTTATATAGGGGAAAAAGATATTTCTAATTGGGTTCAAATGATAGGAATAACAGTACAAAACTTTTTATCTGCTGGAATTGGAATTTGTACTTTATTTGCTCTTTTTCGCGGAATTACCAATCGTGAAACCAAAAACTTAGGAAATTTTTGGAAAGACTTAATTCATGTTATTTTACTTATCCTTCTTCCTTTATCGGTTCTACTTTCGGTTTTATTGGTATCAGGAGGAGTCGTGCAGACCTTTTCTTCTTATGAGAAAATTTCTACATTAGAAACAAAAGAAGAGCAGATTTTGCCATTAGGACCAGTAGCAAGTCAAGTAGCAATTAAACAGTTAGGAACAAATGGAGGAGGTTTTTTTGGAACCAATTCGGCTCACCCTTATGAAAATCCTACTGCCATTACGAACTATTTAGAATGTATGTCCATTCTATTACTTCCTATGTCTCTTCTTTTTACATTTGGATGGATTGTAAAAGAAAAAAGGCAAGCTAGGTCTTTGCTTGTCACGGTATTTGTCATTCTTCTTATTTGCATCGGAGTTGTTTCGGGAATTGAAAAGCAAAGTAACAATTATGAAGGAAAGGAAGTAAGATTTGGAATAGTAGATTCTTCTATTTGGTCTGTTTTTACCGTTTCTGCCTCAAATGGTTCGGTAAATGGGGGGCAAGAATCGTATCATCCTGTTTCTATCTTAGTTCAGTTATTTTTAATGGGAACAGGAGAAGTGATTTTTGGAGGAGTTGGTTCTGGATTCTATACTTTATTTGGTTATGTGGTAATTACTGTATTTGTAGCAGGACTTATGATTGGTAGAACACCAGAATATTTAGGTAAAAAAATAGAACCGTATGAAATGAAAATGGCAATGCTTCTTATTCTAGCTACTCCTTTTTGCATTTTAGTAACTAGCTCGATTTTGTGTCTATTTCCTACAAGTCCTTTAATAGATACTTCTACACAGCATCAGTTTACCCAAATTTTTTATGCTGCTACCTCTACGGGAGCAAATAATGGTAGCAGTTTAGGAGGACTTGCATCTAATTGGTTTAGCAATATTTTATTAGGAATGAATATGTTAATTGCTCGTTATGTACCAATTTATGCAACTTTAGCATTAGCCGAATCGTTAGGAAAGAAAAAAACGATTCCAGTTAGTACAGGGACGCTGTCGACTACTACACCTATTTTTGTTTTATTATTAATTGTTATGATTATTCTAATAGGGGCACTGAGCTTTTTGCCTGCTTATGCTTTAGGACCACTAGCGGAAGGATTAGGATAAAGAAAGGGGGAGAAAATGGAGATTCGTTTTATAAAAGAGGCACTTATTAGTAGTTTTAAAAAATTAAATCCACGTGTGCAGAAAAACAATTTTATTTTGTTTGTTGTTTATCTTTGTGCCATTCTTACTACTTTTTTGTTTTTTCTTTCTTTTTGGATTCTTCTTCCAGAGACAAAATGGTTTACTGGAATGATAACACTTTTTTTATGGATTACGGTTTTCTTTGCTAATTTTGCGGAAAGTATTGCAGAAGGAAGGGGAAAAGCAAGTGCAGAATATTTACGTAAAACGAAAAAAGATAGTATAGCAAGAGTGCTAGAAAACCCAAGTAAAGAGGAAAAGTATATAGAAAAAAGTTCGCATCTTTTAAAAAAAGGAGATATTGTATTAGTAAAGGCAAAAGAACAAATTCCTTTAGACGGAGAAGTTATAAAAGGAGTAGCCTCAGTAGATGAAAGTGCAATTACAGGAGAAAGTGCACCTGTTATTCGTGAAGCAGGGGGAGATAGAAATAGTGTAACAGGAGGAACTACTGTATTATCTGACCAGCTTATGATTCGTATTACCGTTTCGCCAGGAGAAAGCTTTTTAGATAAAATGATAGAAATGATAGAAGGAGCAAAAAGACAAAAAACACCAAATGAAATTGCTTTAGAAATTTTACTTTTTTCTCTTACTTCTATTTTTTTTCTAGTCATTCTTTCTCTTTATTTATGGGAACGTTTTACGATTCAAACAAGTAGACTTTCTATTCCTATTTCAATTGTTTCTCTAATTGCTCTTTTTGTTTGTCTGATTCCTACCACCATTGGCTCTCTTTTATCTAGTATTGGAATTGCAGGAATGAGTAGGCTAAATAGCAAAAAAGTATTAGCTTCTTCTGGAAAGGCGATTGAAGCTGCGGGAGATGTAGATGTTCTATTATTAGATAAAACAGGAACGATTACATTGGGAAATAGAAGGGCAAGCGAATTTTACCCAGTACAGGGAGTAAAAAAAGAAGAGCTTGCCTATTATGCTAGTCTTAGTTCTGTGGCAGACGAAACCCCAGAAGGAAGAAGCATTGTAGTGCTTGCTAAAAAGGAATTTAATATTCGTCCCAAAAACTTACATGAATTAAAAGCAGAGTTTGTTCCTTTTTCTGCGACCACTAAAATGAGTGGAATGAATTTAGGGGAAATGAAAATACGAAAAGGTGCTCCTTCTCGTATGGAAGAATATGCGAAACAAAATGACATTCCTTTTCCAAGTGAATGCAGACAAATGATTGAAGAAATTGCAAAACAAGGAGGAACTCCCTTAGTCGTATCATCGAATCAAAAGGTATATGGCGTTATTTTTCTAAAAGATATTATAAAAGGCGGAATCAAAGAACGTTTTTCGGATTTAAGAAAGATGGGAATCAAAACAGTAATGATAACAGGAGATAATGAGGTAACAGCACATGCTATAGCAAGAGAAGCAGGAGTAGATGATTTTTTAGCAGAAGCTACTCCAGAGATGAAACTAAAACTAATTCGAAAGTTTCAGCAAGAAGGACATTTAGTAGCAATGACAGGAGATGGAACCAATGATGCACCAGCATTAGCAGCAGCAGATGTTGCAGTTGCTATGAATAGTGGGACAACAGCTGCCAAAGAAGCGGGAAATATGATTGATTTAGATTCTGACCCAACCAAGCTAATTGATATTGTAAAAGTAGGAAAAGGATTACTTATGACAAGAGGAGCACTCACTACCTTTAGTATTGCAAATGATATTGCTAAATACTTTGCTATTATTCCCTCCTTATTTAGCCAGATTTATCCAAATCTTGCTTTACTTAACATTATGCGTTTGGCTACTCCAGAAACGGGAATGTTATCTGCTGTTATATTTAATACCTTTATTATCCTTTTTTTAATACCAATTGCTTTAAAAGGAGTAAATTACCAAGAAATGGATGCCGAAAAATTATTAAAAAGAAATTTAGGATGGTATGGACTAGGAGGAGTGATAGCACCATTTTTGGGAATTAAGCTAATTGACCTATTTTTAAGTTTATTTCTTAATTAAGAAAGGGGAAAGATGAAAACAAGTATACGAAATTCTATTTTATTAATTCTATTTTTTACCATTTTATGTGGAGTTATCTATCCTTTACTAATTACGGTTATTGCTAAAATTTGTTTTCCTTATCAAGCAGAGGGAAGTATTATAGAAGTAGAAGGAAAAAAGGTGGGTTCTTATTTAATTGGGCAGTCTTTTGAAAAAGAAGACTCTTTTTGGGGAAGACCATCTGAGACGCAGTATCGTTTCTCGATAGCAAGTAATAGGGCAATAAAAAATGAAGCATACCAAAAGGAAAAACAAAGAAGAAGAGAATTTCTAAAACAAACCTCCTATAACAATAAGGAAGTGCCAGAAGATTTACTCACCTATTCTGCTAGTAATGTAGACCCTAATATTACACTGGAAGCTGCGTATTTTCAAGTAGATAGAATTGCTCTTAAAAGAAAGAAGAAGACAGAAGAAATCGAAAAACTTATTAATGAGCATAGTATAAATTATGGGATATTAGGAACAAGGATGGTAAATGTGCTAGAACTTAATTTGGCTTTAGATAAGTTAGAAAAGAGGTAGTTATGGCAAGACTAACACCAGAAGAAATTTTGCAAAACTTAGAGAAGGAAAATTATCCAGAACAACCAAAAGGAAACTTGAAAATTTTTTTAGGATATTGTGCAGGAGTAGGAAAAACATATCATATGCTTGATTTAGCAAGAGAACTAAAGAAAGCTGGAAAAGATGTGGTAATAGGATATATTGAACCACATGAAAGAAAAGAAACCCTAGCCTTAATGGAAGGATTTGAAGTAATTGCTCCAAAAGAAATAGAGTACCGAAAAATTAAGTTAAAAGAGTTGGATTTAGAAAAAGTACTACAAAGAAAACCAGAATTGGTGTTAATTGATGAAATGGCACATACTAATTCAGAAGGAATGAAACACAAGAAGCGTTATGAAGATATACATGAATTATTAGAAGCAGGAATTGATGTTTATACTACGTTAAATATTCAGCACATACAAAGTATTAGTCAAAAAGTAAAACAAATTACACATGTAAAAATAACTGAAATTGTTCCAGATGAAATGATAAAAAAGGCACAAAATATTGAGTTAATTGATATTGAACCAGAAGAATTAATAACCAGACTGAATCAAGGAAAAGTTTATACAAAGGAAAAAGTGGAATTAGCAAAAAATAATTTTTTCACCATAGAAAATTTAATGAAACTTCGAGAAATTGCTATGCAATATATGGTAAATTCTATTGATAGAAAAAATATTTCCACTAGTTTAAAACAAAAGATTCTAGTTTGTATCAAACAAAAGGACTTTTCTAAAAAAGAAGGAGAAAAAATAATAGAACTTATGAATGTGTTTCATGGAAGTTGGATGATTCTACATTTTTCACCTCTCTACCAAACAAAAAAACAAAAGCAAGAATTTTATTCATATCAGAAACAAATCGAAAGTGTAGGAGCAAAATGGAAGAAAGCAGAAAGTAGAAAAATGTTAAAGGAAATAAAGAAAATTTCAGAGCAAAGAGAGCTTGCTCTAATTGTGATAGATCGAAATCTAGTAGAACATAGCTGGTTTGTTCCCTATAGATTAGTAGAAACGTTTAAAGAAATACCACTTTATTTTGTATAAGACAAAAAGGAAAACATATCTTTTCAAGTCTTCTCATATAAATGTAATAATATCATTTTATGGGGAGATTTTTTATGATTATTTTAAGAAGAAAAAGATTATTTATTGTAGCTCTATGTTTCATTCTTTCTGTTTCTGTCTTTTTATTGCAAACTAGCAAAAAAGAGGAGGTAAAACAGGTAGTATCTTTGCCAGTTAGTCAAAAAGTAATTGTATTAGATGCAGGTCATGGGGTACCAGATGAAGGGGGAAACTTACTGCATTTATAAAATAAACAGCTATCCTTTTACAAACATCAATAAAGTGTTAGAAGACAGCACTTTATTTTTTTATGCTCGGAAAGGGAAAGGTTAAAATGGGAACAGATGAAAATAGTATTAGGATAATACTAGAATACTTATATAATTATCCTTATTTAGATGAAATAATAAAACAAACAAAACAAGATATAATTAATTTTAATATTAGTGTTAAAGAATATAAGCGAAGTAAGAGAAATTATGGAGCGATAATTGATGAAGAAAAACTATTTGCAGATAATAAAGAACTAAAAGAACTATATTTTTGGAAGAATAATTTTGATGTGATAATTAACTATGTGCAGGTCAAACTTCCAGATTTATATAAATATGTTAAATTAAGATTTTTTAGTAGAGCTAAT
>DBFJJM010000048.1:0-7853 GCA_048393175.1 Candidatus Merdicola sp. | reverse complement strand
TCCTTCTTTTTTTATTCCTTTGTCCTCTAAATTTTTTAGATAAAAAAGTAATTGCATTTTAGCAGCTTGTATATCAGCATCACTTTTCTTAAATTCCTCTACGTACTCTTTTGTCATTTTATCAAGTACCATATTATCATATTGAATTTCTGTGTTTTGTTCTGTCTTTGCTCTAATTTCATGTAATATTTTTCCTGTTCTAACATCTTCAGAATTATCTTCTAAATTGATTCGATTAGAAAATAAATAGCATTGTCTTTTACAATGAAAATAGTAATTAATTATCGTTCCATTTATTCTCATAGGAATATCCCATCTCCTTTTTCAACATATTTCTTCCTATTAAATCTGCCTCCTTTTATATATTCTTCTCCATTTTCTATATAAAAAATATCTCCCCATTTTTCTCCTTCTATCGTATTTATTTGATCCGTATAAATAGAAAAGATGAATAACCCCATTTTATCTGCTAACATGGATAATTTTATCTTTTTTTCCGCATAACTTGTTTGTCTGTTTTGAAAAATTGTTTTATATTGTTCCCATATTTCTTTTCCTTTTATTTCTTTTTCCTCTACTATTGCTGTATAATTCAAGAAAAGTTGTACAGTATTGGTATGAATTAACGTTAATTCCTGTTCTATTTTTCGATAGTTAAGGTAATAACAATAACGATAAAAATTTTCTATATTATCTTTTGTATGTTTTTCTGTCTCCTGAAAAATAATACTCATTATCTTTTCATAAAATAATGAAAATTGTTTTTCTTTTAGCCAGTCTCTTACTTCTTGTTTTTTTAAATTATACTCTAATCTATAATCTTTCTGATAAATATTTGATGCATCATCTAAATCAAAAAAATAAGCAACACAATTTTGTTTTACTCCAGAACGATTAATTCTTCCCATAAATTGCTCTTCACTATCTAAACAAGAAATGTCTTTCAATCCTATATCCATGTCAATATCCACACCTGCTTCAATTGTTTGAGTAGCAATTAAAATAAAGTGTGTCTCTTTTTTAGTTAATTGAATAATTTGTTTCCTTGTGTAAGCATTATCATCACCTGTTAAAATATACACCTTTTTATTTTGCTGTTTTAATTGCTCATATAGATTATCTGCTGTTTCTTTTTTTATGCATTCCACTAATATTTTCTTTTTGGGTTGTTTTAAAATAAATTGTATTAATGTGTTTATATCTATCTTTTTTTCTAATAAATCAAAATTTAATTTCACTCTATTTTTAAAAACAGGGTTTTGATAATATTTTTGTGGCTCTTTTATTAAGGAACAAAAAGAGGTAATTGGTTTTTGTAATAAATAGTCCAAACGAGGGAGGGTAGCAGACATAATAATAAATTTTATATTGAATAAATCAGAATAATAACTCATCATCTCTATCATTTGTCTCCAAATAGTATTAGAATAAGCTTGTATCTCATCTAATACAACAACACTATCCATTAAATGATAAAAACCATAATTTGCTTCTTTTGCTACGCCAAATAAAGTAGAAAATAAATTCACATGAGAAGTAATCAAAATAGGATAATCTCGAAACATAGTTTTTCGATAAATCTCTTCATAATCTATTTCCTCTTTTTTATCTTCTACCATAGGTGTTACCGAATTAATTACAATATAGTCTTCATATTTTTTAAAATACTGCCCAAATACTTCTGCTGTTTGTTCTATAATCGTATTAAAAGGAAAAATATATTGGATAGATTTTAATCCTTTATTTTGCTTATACAAATTTCTAGCTATATTAATTGCTAGATTCGTTTTTCCAGAACCAGTAGGAGATTCAATATAAAAAATATTGTTTTCTTTCTTTTCCATTAAATTCTTTTCTGTTTCTAAAAAAATATCACTTCTTACTTGATTGATTTGTTGCAAATTTTTTTCTCCTTTTACATATTTTTGAATCGTTTCGAATAAGTCAGATTGCTCATATTTTTCAAAAAGCTTTTCCTTTCTTTTTTCTTCTACTTCTATTTTGTTTCCTGTCATATATTCGTAGGTTGCATAAAAGTCAGCTGTAATTAAGCAAGAATATAATGTCTTACACAATAAGTATAATCCAATCGGGTCTGGATTGATTAGTTCTATTGCCTGCTTTAATTTTTCTAATTGTTTTTCATAAAGCATATCTTTTCCCTCTTCTATTTGAGGAATATTTTTGTTTCTTATCTGTTCTGCAAAATGAGTTATTTCTTCTAATTTGGTATGATGTCTTGAAATAATATAAGCAAAATAATAAGTTATATAAATTAAAACCAATTGCTCCTTCTTTTCCCAATTTTCTTTTTCTTCTTGTATTTGCTTTAAAAAACTATCAATATAAATACGAGCAGAAAGAGCAGAATGCGTATCTTCTTGATTTTCTTGCTTTATTTTTAAATCATTTTCCATTTTATTTTTTTGAAACAAAGGATTAATTTTTCCAATATCATGATAATAAATTGCTGCTTTGAACATTTCATATATTTTATTTGTTAATTCATCTTTTTGTTTAAAGGTAATCTGAATTATTTTTTTTACTTTTTGGTCTAATCTTTTATATTTTTCCATTTTTTCAAAATAGCAATAAGTCAGTTCTAAGTGAGAAAGCAGCAACTCTTTTTCGTTGCTACCTTTTTTATGTGCATAATATAAAAATTCTTTTGAATGTAGTAATTCATCTATGCTTTTATTCTTCATGATTTTCTCCTCTTATAATGAACCTATCGTCCGTTATATATTTTTTTATTATTTCAGAATTAAAATTCATATTACTTGATAATTTACTTCGTTTTCTCATTTCTTCAAATTCACTCATACTAAACCACTTTGCATTAATTACTTCCCCGTCTGTAAAGCTAAGTTCTTTTTCATCCATATCTTTGTGTAATAAAAATAAATCTTTGAAAATATGTTCATTTTCATCTCTAATTGTTTTGATATGTTTTAACTCTTTCTCTTGTATTTTAATTCCTAATTCTTCTTGTATTTCTCTTACAGCTCCCTTTAAGCTGCTTTCTCCACTTTTTACAGAGCCCTGTGTTGTTTCCCATTTTAAAGGATTATTCTTTTTATTTTCTGACCTCTTAGCTAATAATATCTGATTCTTCAAATTAATCAAAGCAATTTCTACAACAAGAACATATTCATTTTCTCTTAGTGTATTATTTCCTCTTATATGCTTTCTTTCTGTTATTTTCTTGTTTTGATTATAAATATCTAGTATTTCTTCCATTTTAATCTCCCTGCCATCCTATACTTTCATATTAATATTTTTAGATAGTATTATAAAAATTGAAAACTTCTAGGGTAAACATTACTTTATTGTACTTAGTCACCTCTCAAATAAATAAATGAGAGTATTTTTTTATTTTCCTATTGCCTTTCCTATAATTGTCTAAAAGTAATAAACTATTTTATTTTTTATTTGGTATAACGGTTGGCTTGTTTGTAATTGTATTTTTTTATTGGTAAATAAAAATGACTTAAAATCATAATACCCTATTTTTTCGCTTAATTTTGTTGGTAATAATTCTTGATATTCATATTCTTCCTCTTGTATATTTTCTTCTTGCATAAAAGCAACTAAATCGTCTAATTTATCTTCTATTTCTTTTATAATCGTTTTTTCAAATAAACTGTCAATTTGATTCGCAAATAACGTTTCTTGAGCTTGAAGAATTTCTACATTTTTAATTTGAGCAAAATGGTCATTTTTCCCAATATAAGGAATATATTCGCATTTTTGACAAGATAAATAACTTTTAATTTTCTCATATTCTGGTATATCACTTTGTAAAATATAAATTTGCCAATATGGTTTTTCTAGCCACTGTTCTTTTACTACTAAATTATTTCCTTTTTCATCTGAAGCATAACCTACAGAATTATTAAATGTCTGAATTTTTCGATTGAAGTTTTTTCTTTTTATTTTAGGTATAACAGCAATTTTTAAAGGATGTAACTTTTCATAAAATTCTGGCATATTTTCCACTTCTTGTCCTAAAAATTTTTTCCAAGCATAATAATTATAGCCATTTAGTCCAATAATTGCTCCTAATAAACCTAATAACATTATTTTATGGGGAAAATCATAAGTATAGTACGTCTCATTACTATCTGGCTTTTTAATGATTGCCATTGATGCTGTTAAATCAAATTTAATTGTCTCTATCACTTATTTCACCTCCCACTTAGAATAAGCTTTTTACAATACAGTCTTCTAAGTTTCCTTTCAATTGTGTGGTATACGGATTATAATATAGTTCTATTTTTTCAATTTCCTGTTTTATCTTGTCTTGTGTTACTATTTCTAATAATGCAGAAACATCAATGATATCCTTTTCTTCTGCTTTTTGGAAAGTAATATATTCATCTAAATTAGCCAAATATAATTTACTATCTTCTTTACATTCTATAAAAAGGGCAAATTCATTTTCACATCCTGCTTTACTATTTGTGTTATACGCTGTTGCAGCAACTAGGCAGCCTTGCTTAAACGCTTCATAATCCTCTTTTGTGTAACCTTCTAAGTCTTCTATTTCACTTGTATAAATATCATAATTTTGTGGATTGATAGAAAAAGGATAAAAATAATGTGCTTCATTCGATACGATTTTTTTTCCAATTGATGTATTTTGTGCCTCTTTTTTAGTCGAATCGGTAAAAGGTGATAAAATATCAATTGTTTCAGTAGTCGATTCAGAATATTTATTCAGTCCTTGTCCTACCTGAACTGCTCCTGTAATACTAATATTGTTTTTTGCTTCCGCGAAAGTAGCTCCAAAATTTTTAACATCTATAGCAGAAAATAAATCCTTTACGATTTCTTTTTTCTCTTTTATTTGTGCTACTGATTTTCCAAATAATTGCTCAAAACGTTCTCCTAAATTTCTAGCTTGCAGATTTCCTTTCTCGTCTTTATAAGATTTTACATATAGCACCTTTTTCCCTTGACTTTCCCACATTTTTTTAATCGGAAATTTAAAAGCCTTATCACTTCCAAAAATACTACCATCTGATGTTGCTTTTGGCCTTCCACTAAAATCTGCATTCCAATTCGAAAGCTTGCTTTTAATTCCTACTACTCCATAAACTCTATTCATTTAAATCTCCTCCTTCTTCTTTCTTTTTATAGAATAAATTATTGGCTAATAATCCTGCTAATATCATATCTTGATTTTCCTTTACTGAACTTTCTGGCTCTTGTAATAATAATTGTGATAAAATATGATTAAATCTAGGATAATTTAAAGTTAAATCATAATTATATCGTTCATATAGTAGCTTTAATTCTTCTTTTAATCGTTTAAGATTATTCGCCTTAATTAAAGGACTTGCCATGTCTTGTGTAATTTTACTTGCTTTTGTTTTATTTAATAAATAAAAGCAAACCTGTCCTATTAAGTAATAATACTGCTCGTCTGTGGTAATGGGTATTCTGTGTTCTAGAATTTTTTCACACTCTTCTTGTACCTGACTAATTTTCATTTCTTCACTCTCTTCCTTTCTTTTAAAATATTCTTGGTAAGCAATCCATAAATTAAAATTAGCAATCGCATTATAGTAATAACTTTTATTCTTACCTAGTGACTCAATCAGACTATTTTGGATTACTTCTATTGCCATTTCATCTAGTTTATTAACAAACCCCTCTTGGTTTTCCTTTTGAAATAAATCAAGTAAAATACCAGAATAATTTTTTAGCCACTCCTTTTTCCAGTTGGATAATACACTTTTTGCGATACTGTTTTCATAATTATAATAGGATTCTTTAATATAATTTTTCGTACTTTCTTTCTTTTCTGCTATCCAAGTGTTACTCGTATACCACTCCAGTCCATAAATATTACTGGTATGGAAATGATTTTCCTGTTTTCTTAGATAATCTTTACAAACAAATTCACGAATATTAGTGGTAAAATTACTTTGATATTGATAATCCTCTATTCTAGCAACACCATTATTTCCCACTACTCTTATTAAATAAGTCCCTTTATTTAAGATATCTTGTTCTTCTTCTGGCACACCTTTAAATTCCCAATCAGTTGGTAATTTTAATACACATTTTTGAATTCCATTGTTATATAACCAGATATATAATTTATTCATGCTATTAATTTGCTCTGTAGAAAGCATTGCACCTACTTTATAGGGAGTCGTTTTTAATTCTAAAAAAGGTTTTTTAGAATTTAGCCCATAATTATAATTATTGACTCCATAGATTGTTTCATGAAATTTTACGTTATTATCATTTGTATTAAATAACTTTGTTTTGAAATAAAAATTACTTACTCTTTCATATTCTTCTTGTGTATTTTCTAAGAAAATTTTAATCCATGTTTCTTTTGGTTGTTCTTCTTTTAAAAATTCTTCATAAATACTTTCAAAAGCCTTTTGCATTTTTTCCTGATACTGTTGTATTTCTTGTTTTGTATAACTTTCTTTTATTAATTCTTTTTCTTGTTTTTTTTCACCTAGTTTTTGTAATGATTCATAATATTTTTCAATTCCTTTTTTAAATACTTCTCTTGGAACTGCTTCGTCTTGATGTTGTCCTTGACATAAACCAAGTACTGCTTTATTTTTAAAAAATAAAGTATAAATGTTAGTACTAAGTATCTTTTTTTGCATACTATATTTCTGATTTTCTATTCTTTCTGTATAGGAAGTATCTATTGCTTTATTCGCAGATAAGCATTTACTATAAAAATCACGAATTTTAATATATTCTAATAATTCTCTATCTTCTGCTATATGGTCTGTTATTACCATTTTTTCTATTTGCCCATTTTGTCTGACTAAATAATAGTAACCATTATCTAATTGATAACTATCTAATACTACTTTATTATCTTTGAAATATTGCTTAAAAGTGCACAATAAATCATAAATCACTTTCTCACCTTCTTTCTTTATCTTGCTTTGCAAAATCCCATTCCTAAAGAAGAATTTTTTTCTGCTACTCCTATACTTAATGCTAAATAAGCTAAATTTTGGGAAACTGGGTCTGGTTTAATTGTCATTTCATATTTATTTGCTAAAATATGAAATTGTTTATAGGGAATTTTAATAGGAATACGATTTATTTGTTCAATCTTTTCAATAAAGTCCACTCTTGCCTCAATTTGATATATTTGTCTATATTTCTTTTGTATATTTGCAGTCATTCTGTCTTTTACAAATTCTAATTCATTTTCTACTCTATACTCTCCTTTGTCTGTTGTAATAACTGCGGGAGTGAGCGTAATTAGCTTTTCGATTTTTCGTTGTTCCTGCGTCTGTAGAGAAGTTACTATCACTTTAAAATTTTCATCTTCTGTAAGATGAATCACTTGCTTCATTTTCATAGCAAGTCCGATTTGGATAAATCTTATATCAAAAGTATATAAATTACCCTTTAGATAAACACCTTCTTTTTGCACAGGATAAAGATTACAAAATACATAATTTTTATATCCGCTTCTTTCATGTAACTGTTTTAATTCTCTGTCTTTTAACATTGCAAAAGCAATAAAGTCCCCTAATTTTTCATATGTTTCTTCTTGTTTTAATTCTCGTTTTAATAATAGTACTACTTTTAAATTATAATACTGCATGGTTTCACCTCTTTTCTCCTTTTTATTCTTTATAGAAAGAATACCATTTATCTTTTGTCGTATGCTGTCGAAATATGTCTTGATAATAATTTTTTTGATTTTTCTATCCATAAATCATATTTTGATAAAATTTTTCTTTACCTATTTAAATGAATGGTAAAATAAATTGAATCATTTTATTACTAATCATTTATTTAACTTTTTCTCATATATTAAATTAAGTTTTGTTGGCTTTTTTAAAATAAAAAGG
>DBFJJM010000047.1:0-19096 GCA_048393175.1 Candidatus Merdicola sp. | reverse complement strand
TTCTCACTGTTATTCCCCTCTGATAGGCAGATTGCTTACATGTTACTCACCAGTCCGCCACTCACTTCCCCTCTAGTAAACTATCGGTTCTGTTCGTTCGACTTGCATGTCTTATGTGCACCGCCAGCGTTTATCCTGAGCCAGGATCAAACTCTCTTGTTTTTTGTATCTATATCTTACTTCCGTAAGTTACAAATCTTTTTTTACAAGTTTCGTCTTCCAAAACTCTTTGCTTTTCTTCTTTTTATTTCTCGGTAGTTTTTTCTCTACCGCTTGGTTGTTTCTCTCTTGAATTTATTATTTACTTTTCAATGTACTTTTTGTTTGTTCCTTAAGTGGAACGTATTGTATTATACTACCCAATGAAACAATTGTCAACATCTTTTTTTAACTTTTTTAGACAAAATAAAAATTAGTAATTTTTTATGCTTTTATTTTATTCTTATTGTCGAAATATATTACTAATTCAAGTTAGTTTATATATGTTTTTCGTTCGTTTCTTGGTTCTTTCTTATCATACCATATTGAGGAATAGAAAGTCAATACTTTTTTTATCTTTTTTACTAATAAATTCTTCCAATTTTGTTATCTGCTTCCATCCTTCCTAAATCTCTACTAAAATGATATCTTCTCCAATACACTTTATATTTTGCCAAGGAATAACAATATCATTGTTTCCTCCAAAAACATTAAGCAATCGATTACTACCAGGAACAATAATTGAAGTGATGGTTCCGCTTTCTAAATCAGCACAAACATCTTGCACATAACCGCAATCTTCTCCCATCATTAATATTAATGACTTCTTTATGTTTAAAATCGAGTCCCTTGTTTCCCATTTTTCTCCTCCTTCCTTTATTATATTCATGAAGGAAAGAAACTTGCCAAAAAAGAAAATAGAAGTTAAATCCTAACTTCTATTGATAAAAATGTCTTATATGGTCAATTGCACTTTTTTCTAATCTAGACACTTGAGCCTGTGAAATTCCTATTTCATCGGCTACTTCCATTTGCGTTCTTCCTTCGAAGAAACGTTTGCCTAAAATCATCTTTTCCTTTTCATTCAATTTTTTCATAGCTTCTGAAATCGTTATATTTTCTGCCCATAATTCATCTGTATTTTTGGTATCATGAACTTGGTCCATAATATAAATATTATCTTTTCCATCATTAAATACTGGCTCTTGTAAAGAAACTGGGTCTTGTATTGCATCTAAACTAAAGGCAATTTCTTCTTTTTCTACATTCAGCTCTTTTGCTATTTCTTCTAAGGTAGGTTCTTTATTTTCTTCCTTTGTTAATTTTTCTCTTACTGCTATTGCTTTATAAGCTAAATCTCGAATGGAACGACTAACTCGAATCGAATTATTATCTCTTAAGTAACGCCTAATTTCTCCAATAATCATAGGAACGGCATAGGTAGAAAATTGAACATTTTGGCTTAAGTCAAAATTATCGATTGCTTTAATTAATCCTACACAGCCAACTTGAAACAGGTCATCTACATTTTCTCCTCTTCCTCTAAAACGTTTTATCACACTTAGTACCAAACGTAGATTTCCATGAATGAATTCCTCTCTTGCTTCATTATCCCCTTGTTTAATACGAAGAAATAATTGCTTTTTTTCTTCTACTGTTAAAGTAGGTAAATTGGAGGTATTGACTCCACAGATTTCCACCTTATTATTCATCAAATCGAAAACCTCCTTATAGACACTTCTTTCTATAAGGAGTATTTCCACCCAATCTACAAACTATACAAGCTTTGCTCGACAGAAAAAGACATTTGTCTATCCTGTTTTACTCATAATATCTTTTTTCATTTTATGAATAATTTTCTTTTCTAATCTAGAAATATAGCTTTGCGAAATTCCCAGCATATCAGCTACTTCTTTTTGCGTTTTTTCTATTCCTGTTACAAAACCAAATCGTAATTCCATAATATTTTTTTCTCTACTATTTAATTTCTTAATGGATTCTCGTAATAATCCTTTATCTACTTCATCTTCGATTCCTCTTGATGTAACATCTGGGTCTGTTCCTAAAATATCCGATAATAAAAGTTCATTTCCATCTCCATCTTGATTTAATGGTTCATCAATCGAAATTTCTCCTTTTATCTTATTACTTCTTCTTAAATACATCAAAATCTCATTTTCGATACAACGAGAAGCATAAGTTGCTAGTTTAATATTTTTATCTGCATTAAAAGTATTGACTCCTTTCATTAAGCCAATGGTTCCTATAGAAATTAAATCTTCAATACCTACTCCTGTATTTTCAAACTTTTTAGCAATATAGACCACTAAACGTAAATTTCTTTCGACTAAAGTTTGCCTTATACTTATATCTCCTTCAGAAAGTTTATGAATTAATTCTTCTTCCTCTTCTGGGTCTAAAGGAGGGGGTAAAGTTTGGCTACCTCCTATGTAGTATATTTGCATCGTGTCCACTTCTTGTTTATTGTTTAAATATTTAATGTATATTGTATTGGCTTTTACTTTTAGAATCTCCAATAGATTCATATGTCATACCCTCCTCTCCAATCATATCTAAGCCTACTAAGGCAGTATAATTTCTATTCTTATTAAGTGATTTAGTATAAATTCCAATAATTACTCTAGGAATAACATAAATCATATCTTCATAATCTATTTCTATTTTATCTGCTTTGACTCCTAATAAAAGACCATGCTCTTTTCCTAAAGAAGTAAATGGAATTACACGAAACTTAGAAAGAAAACTCTCTTCTATTGTTTCCATATTAACTTTTGTATCACCTCCTATCATTTCTTCTGTGTGTTTTAAAATGTCATCTGGCAACATACCAGTTAAAGAATCACTCTCCACTACAATAACAGGAATGTGAGTAATTGGGTCTCTTAACAAATTTCCTGTATCTATCATTGCTTTTACAGTTTGCTTTTTTTCATTTAAAAAAAGAGTTACCATACAAAACATATCTTTCTTTGAAATTCTACTTTTTACTACCTTAAAAGTAGTAATGATTAAAGTAAATCCAACAATCCCTCCTAGTAAAGCTATCTTAATAGGATAGGTTCCAATAAACAAACCGTTTTTCATAAAAATATCCTGTGGTTTTATAAAATAAAGAAGAGCAAAAGCACAACCTCCAAATGCAAAAGAAGTCAAATAAAAAACTAATAATGTTTTTAACATCTTTTTAACATTTCTTGGATTAAAAGCTAAATAAACCATACCAATTGACAAAATAACTTTTAAAATTAGTCCTATTTCGTTTTTTAAAATAGAAGTAAAAGAAAAAACAGCATATAAGCTTCCTAATAAACTAGATAAGACTAAGCGAATTTGTTTGATAGAATATTTACTAATTAGTCCTGTAGCAAATAGAATAATATAATTCATACAAAGGTTTTCTAAAAAAACAATGTCCAAATAAACCGTCATATTAAAAACCACCTCTTTGCTACCTTTTGCTTGGTTATTGTACAACATTTCGTTTTCAAAACCTGTCATATCTTAGGGCAGAAAAAAAGAAATAATCTACTAAATTAGATTATTTCTTTCTATTTTTTCTTCTTTTTTATTCTCTTCCGTCCGGAAAATCCTTCTTTTTGTCTAAAGAAAAGGATTCCTGTATCTGATAAGCTCTTTTTTCCTGTTCCTTTTTAACTATCGTCAAATATCTATCCACTCTTTTTCCTAATTGACTTCTCAAGGAATGAATCACATTTATATCATATTCTTCTAGTTTGACTCCTGTTTCTCTTTCAAAATGTGAAAAAAGATAGGTGAATTCTGCCTGCTTTTCAGAATAAGGTAATCGTAAAGAATCTATCTCTCCACTTCCCAATGTTTTTCCTTTTAGTCTTTTTCCCCAGTTTCTAAATAAATTGGCATTGTCTTTGTCTATTTGTTTTGAACTACTCATTATCCATTGTAATACCATTTGTATATCGATTTGCTTTTCTGGAACTACTTGTTCTAGTCTTAAAGCAATCGTTTCTAATCTTTTTTGTTTAAAACCGAATTCTTCTGCCATCTCTTCTATCGTCTCTCCACTCATCATTCCATTTTTAAAAATTAGCTCTTCTTTCGAAAATGGTAAAGATGGATTTGTTTGGCAATATTGCCATAACTTATTTAAAATTACTTCTTTACTTATTCTAATACCTTGTTGCTTTAATGTTTCTTCTATTTCTTGAATGGTTCTTCCTTGCTCAAAGGCTCTTCCTATTCCTTTTTCACTTTGTCGGTATTCAAACTTTTTTTGTTGTTTTTCCTTTCTCCTTTTTTGTTGTCTTTCCTGATAATCCTGATAAATCTTTTTTATATCTTGTATTGCCTCTACTTCCTCCTTTTGTTCTTCTATCAATCCAATATTTTTTAAGCTAGCTACTATTTTCTTTGCACATTCTTCCATTGTTTCATTGTTTGCTTTCTCTTTCATTCTTTGTATCACTTCAAATCTGACAAGTCTTTGCTTATCTTCCTCAGAGACTTCTTCTTCTTTGGTAAGATAATAACAAGTTTTTACTAATCTTAAAAGTATATTTATATTACCATCTTCAGGAAGAAGAAAGTCCTTTTTTAATTCTTCAACAATTTCTTCAAAACTCTTTTCCTGTGTATCCTTTAACAAAACAATCAGTCTATTGGCTTCTATCATTTTATTTCTTATCCCTCCCTATCGCTAACATTCCTATTCATTCCATTCTTTCTACCACTTCTTTGTTTTATTCTTTCGAATTTCTTATCTATTTCCTTTGCCAATTTTTGCAGATAAATATGTTGTACTTCTTGGTCATATACTGATAAACGTATACCTTTGGATTCAGACAAATGATTAAAAATGTAGATAAAATCAAAGATATTATCTTCAAAATGAGTCTGTTGTATTACTTGTAGTTGTCCTGTTGGAAGAATTCCTCTTTTTACATACCTTTCTATTTTAGACTCATAACTACGAATATGAGAAAAGCCTTCTGTTCCCTCCATATAGTTTAATATTTTTTCAAAACCTTGACAATTTGAAGTCGTTTGTTTTAATCTTTTTAGCATCATTTTCATCCCAAATTGCAATTGCTCATCATTTGTATAGCTAGGTATTGTCTTACCGCTCAAAATAGCATCACGTAATAGTATTTCAGTTGTGGAAATCTGCTTTGCTTGTTTGGCATAATGATTCATAACCCCATTAATAATTTTTGTTTTTCCTATACCTTCTAACTTTTGGTCTATTTCCTCAATGGTATAACCCTTTTGATATAAATCTCCTATTCTATCCATAGAGCTGATATGTTTTACTGTTCCTTGATATAACTTCTCTATCGAATTTGCCATCTCTTGTACAGATAGGCAGTCTCCAACTAAACCATCCTGTTTTAGTCTTTCTGCTATTTGTAAAAAGGATAATTTCTTTTCTTCTCTTAAATAACAAATCAATCTTAAATTTTTCTCTATTCTCATTTTTCTCCCTTACCTTAAAAGCCAGTAATTTACTTTTAAACTACTGGCTTTTGTATCTATTATTCTTTTTTCTATTTATTTTTGTTCTTTCTTAGAAAAGATGGTATATCTAAATCATTAGAAGAAGAACTTTCTGTACTAGTAGGAATGGAACTAATTTTTTTATCCCATGCTTTTGATACAATATTTTCTACTCCTAGACTAGAAATGGATTGCTCTTTCTCAAATTCTGTTGCAATAACAGTAATCGATATTTCATCTTGCATATTTGGGTCAATAACAGCACCAAAGATAATATTTGCTTCTGGGTCTACACTTCTTTGTACCAATTCTGCTGCTGTATTTACTTCATGTAATCCTAAATCTGGTCCACCAGTAATATTAATGATAACTCCTCTTGCACCTTCAATAGAAGTTTCAAGAAGGGGACTTTCTGTTGCTTGTTTTGCTGCATCTTCTGCACGGTTTTCTCCAGATGCTCTACCAATACCCATATGTGCCATTCCTGTATTTAGCATAATGGTTTTTACATCTGCAAAGTCTAAGTTAACAAGTCCCGGTACAGCAATTAAATCAGAAATTCCTTGCACACCTTGTCTTAAAATATCATCTGCCATTTCAAAAGCATCTACAATAGAAGTTTTACGGTCTATAATTTGTAATAGTTTATCATTTGGAATCACAACTAATGTATCTACTTTTCCTTTTAAACTTTCGATTCCACGGTCTGCTTGGGATAATCTTTTCTTTCCTTCAAATGTAAATGGTTTTGTTACCACACCAATGGTTAAGATTCCCATATCTTTGGCAAGTCCTGCTACGATAGGAGCTGCTCCTGTACCAGTTCCTCCTCCCATACCAGCAGTAACAAATACCATATCGGCTCCTCTTAACGCTTCTTCAATTTCTGATTTACTCTCTTCTGCAGATTGTGCTCCAATGTCTGGATTCGCTCCAGCACCTAAACCTCTTGTTATTTTTTCACCTATTTGAATTTTAGTCCCAGCTTTGGATAACTGAAGTGCTTGTCTGTCTGTATTAATAGCAATAAACTCCACTCCGCGAATGCCAAACTCTACCATTCGATTGACAGCATTGGTTCCTGCTCCGCCTACTCCGACAACCTTGATAACAGCTGTTCCATCTAACATTTTTTCATTTTCATCCATTTCCATCATAAAGCTTTTTCCTCCCTAACAATATTTATTCTAAAAATTAATAACTTAAAAATTGTGATTCTTCTTTTAAGAATAAAAGAATTCTTTAATTCTTTCTATTACATTTTTGAAAAATCTATCTTCTGTTTTGGTATCAATACTACTTGATACAGTTTTTGTAAATGGTCTAGAGGCAATATATCTAACTAATGCATAAGAAGTACGATACATTGGTTTTACTGTACTAATTAACCTACCTGTCGAAATCTTAACTGGAATATTTAAAATAATTTTGCCTGCTACATCACTTTTACTAATATTCGTAATTCCTTGTCCTGTTAAGATAACATTATTGATTCTAGGTTTAATTCCTTGCATCGTGATATCTTTATTGACAAGAGAAAAGATTTCTTCTACCCTTGCTTCGATTACTTCAATTAATTCAGAACTCTTAATTGTTTTTGTCTTATTCTCTTCTTTTACTGTATTTAAAAGAACATCATTATCATTATCAATAAAAGAACGTAGTGCTAAACCATATTGTCTTTTTAATTTATCTGCTTCTTCTTCAGAAATATTTAATACAACCGATATATCATTTGTAATATTATCTCCTCCTAGAGGAATCGTATTGGTATAGACAAAAGAAGAACCTTCAAATACGCCAATATCTGTATTTCCTGCTCCAATATCTAATAGCATAATATTATCGGTTAATTCATTTACGTCTAAAATGAGATTTCTTTCTGCTAATGTTACCGGAACTAATCCATCTACATCGATTCCTACTTTTTTGAAAATAGAAGATATTTGTCTTACATATTCTCTATCTGCTAAAATAATCTGAGCTTTTAACGTAAAACTAGAGCTTAAATTCCCAACAGGGTCTTCTACGCTTTTACCATTTTCTAAAAGGAATTGGTCAGGAACAATATCAATTAGAGTCTTCCCATCTGGAATTTCAATGTCTTTTACTTGCATAATAGAAGCTTGCACATCTCTTATAGAAATTCCTGCATATTTATCTTTTACTTCTTTGACAATGCTGTTTTGAACAATCGTTGCATATTTCCCTGGAATCGTAACATATCCCGAATTAATTTTCAAGCCTGATTCCATTTCAATATTTTGTACAACTTTAAGAAGGCTAGATGCGACTTCATCTTCATTTATAATTTTTGTTTTTTTAATACCACTACATTTTGTAGAAGTGCTACAAATAATTTCGATTTGGTTAAAGTTATTGACCTCTCCTACGACTGCTGAAACCTTTGAAGTGCCAATATCTATACCAACTATGATATCTCCGATTGCCAAAGTATGTCTCCTCCAATTTGAATAGAATTTTTCTAGTGTTAAGAATATTATATTTTTACAAAAATGTCAATAGAATTTGTTATATTTTTGTAATATTAATGTAATAAATGTGTAATAATGTCTTTTTGATTTTTTCCAAGAAAAAGTCACAACAAGTTTCCTTATTGTGGCTGTCTTTTATGTCTTTTTATTAGCCCTTTTTATTTCTTGTCTTGTTCTTCTTTATCTAGCATTGTCTCGTCTGTTACTATCCCTTCTGCCTTTGCTACTACTTTTCGATTCGTCCATCTTTCAATATAGATTCTACGTATAATCCCTAAATTAGTAAACATTCTTCCCACAAAGACGATAATAGCTGCTAAATAAATATCCACATTTAATTTTTGTCCTAAAAAAGTAAGAAGCATAGCAATAATAGCATTCATAAAAAAACCAGATACGAATATTTTCATATCAAAATTTCCTTTTAAGACAGAAAGAACTCCTCCACATACCGAATCTAATGCCGCAATAATAGCAATGGCTAAATAGCCAGAATAACTATAAGGAACAATAGGTGCATTTAAACCTAATAAAACCCCTACTAAACAACCTAATATAATCGCCAATAATACCACTTATCTTCACTCCTTTACTTGATTTAATTTTATCTGTCCATTATATTTTGGAATCTTAATGTTTTTTGAGCCAGTAATTACTACGTTTTTCCCCTCTTCTTCCATTGTATCTACATAACCACCTTTTGCAGTTAATCCACTTTCTAGATATTTTTGACTTCCAATAGCTTTTATCACAAAAGGAGAAGATAACCTTTGTCCATTTACTACTACAAAAGAACCAACATCTACGATATCACTAAAATTAATAATTCTCTCTTCATTTACCGATATGGCTTCTGCCTCTGCTAATTTTAGTTCATTAATTAATCTTAAAATATCAGCAGAACTTACTGTATTTTCTCCCTCTTTTAATAAAACTTCAATTCCTTCTCCTGTTACATCTGTTTTACCCACATTTACATTTGCTTGATTTAATTCCTTTTCTAGTACTTCTGCTGCATTTTGACTATTTTCTTGTTTTTCTTTGTATTCTTGTATTTTTTGCTCTGTGTCTTGTAATTTTTCATCTGTTTCTTCATATTTACTCTTCCAACTAGCAAGCTGTGCTCTTAATTCTTCTTCTCTCATATTTTCAATTGAGGTAATATCTGTTTCTTGGACAGTTTTAAATTGAACTAGCATAACATAGGTTAGAAGAAAACACATAATGCCTATTGTAATTGTCACCGTTAATTTTCCTTTGGATAATTTCTTTTTTTCCACTATTTTTCACCCCTACTTAGCCTCTTTTAAATATTTATAGGAAAGAACACCATTATATTTTGTAATAACTAGATTGTTCGCTTTTTTTATATCTGTTGTAATCCAACCATCTAATTGGTCCAAAATACCACCTGGTCTTTTTAAATTTTCATAAAGCGTCTCTTGTGTGCCAATTGCTTTTATGATAAAAGGTGCTCCTATTTTCTCCCCATTTATTTTTACAACATTTCCTATACAAGTTATAGAAGAAGTAGGAACCATTCTTTGGTCATTAATACTAATTGCCTCTGCTCCTGCATTTTTTAATTCATTTAGAATTTGAAGAATATCCAAATCATGAATAATATAATTACGAATGTTATCTGTCGCTGTATCTGATGTAACACTTTGATTATCTCGTAAAGTGATAATCACACCTTTTCCACTTACATCTGTTAGTCCTAAATAGGTATTATTGATTTTTAGTTCTTCTTCTTTTTGAGTAGAAGACTCATCATTTTTAACAGCATTGGTCCTTTGTTTTTCTAGCTCTTTTTCAGCTTTTTCTAAAGAAGAAAAACTGTTATCATATTTTTCCTTCCATTTCAAAACTTCATCCCTTAATTCATTTTCACGAAAAGTAGGGTCTATTTCTTGTAAACTCGTTCTTACTGTTTTCATTTGGATAACAATGGCTAAAGCAAGTAATAAACACATCAGTCCTAGCACAATTGCTGCATGTTTTTGATTCACCTAAATTTCCCTCCTTTTAGATTAGACTTGTTCGCGGAACATCCTTTTATCACTATTTAAAAAGATTTCTCCATTATGACCTTTTTCCTTTTCTACTATTTCCTTTAAAGCAAGCATTTTACTAGTTATATTGCTACCCTCTCCTAAATAGGCTATTTTTCCTTCTTGCTCTAGACTAAGAATATAGTTATTTTTATTTGTCATATCAATACTTGTAACACTATCTTCAAGCTCATTATTGATAGCTTCTTTCATAATTATATTGACTATCTCTAGTTTTTCTAAATCGGTTTGGTCTAATCGGCTACTTGGTACTAAATTTTCTTGGCTTGTATGAATTCCTTTTATAATGGGAACTTCTTTTGCATTTTCCGATAATTCTAGAAAATACCCTTGACGATTCATATACAAATAAGCATTTCCTAGCAATATCATATATTTCGTATGCCTTTCTTTTACCTGTATTTCCACTACATTAGGTAGTTTTCTTTTTATTTGAACCGAATCAATATAAGGATTTTCTTTGATTTTTTCCGCTACTACTTTTTTATTAAATTGAAATAAATTTTGTTCTAATACAAGTCCTGATAGACTTTCAATCGTTTCTTGTGGTATTTGTTCATTTCCCTTTACTTGTATTTTGCTAAGATTAAAAAGAGGAGTTGTCATAAAGAAAATTCCTACAGCTATAACGATTCCTAATAATAGCACAAGTTTCAAAACTCTTTTTACTATCTTATAACTCTTTTTTTCTTTTTTTACTTGTTTATTTGATGTTGCTTTAGAAGGTTCTTTCTTTTTTTTAGGTACAGGCTTTTTCTCTCTTGTTTCTTTTATAGAAGAAGAACCTTTTTGCTTTCTTTGAGGTGTTGGTTTTTTCTTTTGCTTTGAAGAAGGCTTGTCCTTTTCTTTTGGAATTACATTTACTCCAATCACAATTTCATTATCAAAATCAAAAATATCCTGTTTTGTCTCTTCTTTCTGTTTTTGCTTTTTTGCTTTCTTAGAAGGGCGATTGGTCTTCGCCCTTTTCTTTTCTATTTTAAGTTGTTCTTTTGGTTGCTTTTGCAGATAGAAAAAATCTAAGTTTCCTTCTTTTGCTTGTTTTTTTGCCATTTAATCACCTTCCATAATGGTTATATTAGCACCTAATTGATTTAATTTCTCATCTAGTTTTTCATAACCACGAAGAATATATTGGATATGTTCTACTTTTGTTATCCCTTCTGCACTAAGCCCTGCAATTAACATTGCTGCCCCTCCTCTTAAATCAGTACTAGTTACAGTTGCAGCAGAGATTTTCTTGACACCTTTAATCACAGCAGTTCTTCCTTCTGTTGTAATTTTTGCTCCCATTCGTATTAATTCAGAGGTGTATTTATATCGGTTTTCAAAAATGTTTTCCACAATCATAGAACTTCCTTTTGCTACTGTCAAGATAGAAGCAAAGATAGCTTGCATATCTGTTGGAAAACCCGGATATGGTAATGTTTTAATATTGACTGCTTTTAATCTTTTTGGTCCTATGATTTCTACTGTTTTTTCTGAAATAGTAAGTTCACAACCCACTTCTTTTAATTTGTGAAGAACAGGTGTAATATGTTCTGGATTTACTTGTTTTACTAATACATGCCCTTGGGTAATAGCTGCTGCACATAAAAGCGTTCCTGCTTCAATTCGGTCTGGCATAATAGTATAACAAACATCTTTTAGCTTGCTTACTCCTTCAATGATAACTTCATTACTACCTGCCCCTTTAATTTTTGCTCCCATGGCATTTAAGAAATTAGCAAGGTCTACAATTTCTGGTTCCATTGCAGCATTTTTTATAACGGTTATTCCTTCTGCAAATACAGAAGCTAACATAATATTTTCTGTTGCCCCTACACTTGGAAATTCTAAAGAAATTTCAGAACCAATTAATTCATCATAATAACAATGAATGTATCCTGCATCCTCTTCTACTGTCATATTTAATTTCTCAAATCCATTTAAATGTAAATCAATTGGTCTAGAACCAATATCACATCCTCCCGGATAAGAAAAAACTACTTCCTTATGTACTGCTAATATTGCTCCTGCTAAAATAACAGAAGAACGCATTTCTCTCATTAAATGTTCTGGAATCTTATATTGATGAATTTCATTTGAATCAATTACTATTTTATCACTATATTTCGTAATTTGGCAACCCAAAACCTCTAATATTTGTAACATTACTTCTGTATCATGTATCTTTGGTACATTATATAACTCTGTAATCCCTCTATTTAGGATACTCGCAGCAATAATTGGTAAAGAAGCATTTTTAGAACCAGATACACAAACTTCTCCTTCCAATTTTCTGCCTCCTTCTACTATGTAACTAAGCATAAAAAAATCCACCTTTCTGTAAAGCTATTTTCTGCTATATATTATGTTTGCTTTACGTAAAAAGTGAATTTTTCTTTTTCTTACCTTTTATTTATAACTGTTTTCTCCAACTCTTCTTTAATTCTTTTTCTTCTTCCTCATTTTTTGTCTCTTCTTGTACATATTCTAAAAAAATTCTTTTCTCAAATGCTCCCTTTTTTTCTCTCTTTTTCTTTCTGGCTTCTTCTACCTGTTCCATAGAAATATTTTTTACGGTTCGAATAGCATCTATTACTTCTAATAAATCAGCTAATTCCTCCACACTATTTTCCTCTATAAATTCATGAGCTTCTTCTAATACTTTTCTATTTAGCTCCTTTTTATATTCTTCTTCTCCTAAAATATGAAAATAGGGTTGTCTTCCTGTCTCTTTTTGGATTTGCTCTGGAATCTTATCTCTTACTAATTTTGAATAGACATATTTCATTTTTCTTGTTCTCCTTTTAAGTTCTTTTTCGTCTTTCTTTTCTTACTTCATCTTAATAGAACCGTTTCCTGTTCCTTTTCTAAGTTAAATTCTTGATTATACCATTTTTGCAATTTTTTTCTGGTAGTAAAAATGAAGTTTTCTTTCTCCGGATACTTTTCTAATAACATTCGTATTTTCTTTCGTTTTCTATGATTCCAACAAATGGCAAACCAAAAAAATTTCCACTCCATTTTTTCTTTGCAACCAGGTATTTCTGCTTTTTCTTTTCCCCTGCCTTTTCTATACCTACTAAGTATTCCTTTTAATTGTGCTAAAGTAGAATAGCATAAGAAAATATTACAATCTGCTTTTTGGATTCTTTTTTCTAAAGTAGTGGTATAAGTTCCATCTAATATCCATTTTTCTTCTTCTATCTTTTGTAAAATAATCGCATCCCTTTGCTCTTTATCTCTTATTTGCCAATTTGGAAAGTAATGTATTCCATCAATATGACAAACTGGTATATTTAGCGTTTTCCCTAGCTTTTCTGCAAGAGTTGTCTTTCCCGTTCCTGGTCCACCTATTATATTTATTCTCTTGTTCTGCTTTCTATCCATAAGTTCCTCCTTTTAGGATAAAAACGGAAGAATTTCTTCTGGGTACAAAATTCTTTTATGACTTGTAAATTCTTCTATGTCTACCCAAGTAGCTGGAATTTTTCTTTCTCCTTCTGGTATTTCATATTCTGGTTTATAAAATTGTTCTGGTAAACTTGCTTCATAGACTAAAACTAATTCATGTGCTTGTCTTTCATTTAGGGTAAAAATATTTTCAATCATTCCTAGATAGTTTCCCACTAAAATATCTGCTCCAATTTCTTCTTTAAATTCTCTTTTTAACGCTTCTTGTGCTTTTTCTTGAAACTCAATTCCGCCTCCTAAACAACGATAAAAGTGTGTATTACTGTTTATTCCTTCTTGTACTAGTAACTTCCCATTCCTTTTTATAATCGCTAAAACAATGGGACGTATTTCCTTGAATTTATCCATTTTGCTCCTCCTTTTCTTTTCTTTTTTTTCGTATTTGTTCGATTGCTACAAGCGTTTGTGCATAACCTAATTGGTAACAATCATTTAATTTTTTAATATCAAATACACTGGCTGATTTAGTATCAATATCTAACACAACATCTGCTGATGCCACTTCGTCAGAAGAGCGTTTATCAAACATAATATCAATTGCTCTTGTTGCTACCCCTGCAATTCCTCTCGTTTTTCCTTTTTTATTTAAAGCAAATTTTACTGCAATGACAAAATCCATACCTAAGTTTCTTACTTCATCTGCTGGCACATTGTCTAAAATACCACCATCTACAAATTTATGGTTTTGGTAGATACAAGGAGCAAATACACCCGGATAAGAACAACTTGCCCTTACTGCAGTAGCAATATCTACATCTTTTATATCATATTGCCTTTCTCGTGTTTGATTCGTAAAAACATATTTTTCTGCTTCTTCTATTTCTACTGTTGGAATACAAATAGGTAGCTTTAATTGTTCTATCTTTTCTTTTCCTTTATAGCGTGCTGCCTCATGTACAGCATTTAAAATACTTTCTCCTGATAAAATTCCTCCTACTTGAATGCTTAATGTCTTTTTCCCACTTGGATGAAGATAAGTAGGGCTTCCTTTTAATATCATTTTTGCAAAATAGTGAAATAACTTTAACATTTCAGAAGGAGTATAACCTAACGCATATAAAGCGGAAACAATTGCTCCTGCACTTGTTCCTCCTATGGCATCAATTGGAATATTGTTTTCTAATAATGCTTTTACTACTCCAATATGAGCTGCTCCTTTCACTCCTCCACCAGATAAGGCAAGACCAACTTTCATATAAACCACCTCTTCTTTGTTAGCTACATTATAGCATACCTATTTTGAAAAAAAAGGAAAATTTCGTCTTTTTAATTTTTTCTTTTGTATAAATTACTAAAAAAGGAAATATACTATTAAAAAAATACTTTAAAAGGAGATTTACTATGTATCCAGAATATCCGTATGTAGGCTATAAAAAAGAAGAAAAAACAACCCCTATTACCTTTCCTGCACAACACCAAGATAAGCAACCAGGTTTAGAATATGTAATGAATCCAAAACCTATTTTTGATAACCCAGACTATGTAGGTTCTCAAAAATTAAAAGACAAAGTAGCAATCATTACAGGGGGAGATAGCGGAATTGGAAGGGCTGTTTCAATAGCCTTTGCCAAAGAAGGTGCTGATGTTGCTATTGTTTACTTAGATGAAAAAGAAGATGCCACTCTTACCAAACAAGCAGTAGAATATTATGGTAGACGCTGTATGGCAATAGAAGGAGATTTAAGAAAAGAAGAAACATCTAGTTTGGTGCTTCAAAAAGTATTAGAAAACTTTGGAAAAATTGATATTTTAGTGAATAACTGTGGTGTTCAGTTTGTACAAAATAGCATTTTAGATATTTCAGCCGAACAATTACAAAATACTTTTCAAACTAATCTTTTTTCCTTCTTTTACATGACCAAAGCGGTATTACCACATTTAATGGCAAATTCTAGTATTATTAATACTTCTTCTATTACTGCTTTTGAAGGAAAGCAAAACTTAATTGATTATTCTTGTACAAAAGGAGCCGTTGTTACCTTTACTCGTTCTTTATCCCTTTCTTTGGTCAATCAGAAAATTCGTGTTAACTCTGTTGCACCAGGACCGATTTGGACACCTCTTATCCCATCTTCTTTTAAGGAACAAGAGGTCGAAATTTTTGGAACAGAGACCCCATTAAAACGTGCCGGTCAGCCATTTGAGTTAGCACCAGCTTATGTTTATCTAGCATCAGATGATTCTCGTTATGTAACAGGACAAATTCTGCATGTAAATGGAGGAACAATTATATAGAATAGAAAAGAAAGTAAAAAATTTTTTTAAAAGCCATTTTGTAGGATAGATACAAAAAAACAAGTAAGAAACGTCTCTGTTTTTACTTGTTTTTCTTATTTTACTTTCTTTTCTATCCCTTTATTACAAATCGGTCTATTTTACTATGAATATAGTTCTCTAATTTTGTCATAAATTCTTTTGGCACAATTTCTTTTTTAGCAACCATTTCAAGTCCTTTTTCCCAACTCGCTGTTAGTTTAGGATTTAACATATCTGGCATAGATTGGTATACAACATCATAAATTAATTCTCCTTTTTGAGTTGGTGTAATAATTTGAGTTTTCGCATTAATCTGAAGATACGCTATTTTTTCTAGCTTTTTTATAATTTCTGCTCTTGTAGCACTTGTTCCAATCCCTGCCCCTTTAATTTGTTCTCTTAATTCTTCTTCTTCAATTAACTTTCCGGCATTTTCCATTGCTAAAATCATCGAGCCAGAAGTATAGCGAGAAGGAGGAGAAGTTTCTGCTTCCTTAGTAGTGAAAGCTAAAACATCTATTTCTTGTCCTTTTTTTAATTTCGTTAATATCTCTAACGAGTCTGTTTCTTCTTGTTTTTTACTTTCCTTTTCTTCTGTTAGATTCTTTTTTAAAATTTCTTGATATCCTTGTTTTAAACAAACTCTACCACTAGTGCAAAATTGCTCTTTTCCTATTTTTACAGTAACTGCTACTTTACTATATTCTGCTGGCGGATAAAAAATCGCTAAAAAACGTTTGACAATTAACTGATAAATTTGCTTTTGCCTTTCTGGTAAGCCTTCATAACTTTCATATCCTTGCCCTGTTGGAATAATCGCATAATGGTCTGTAATTTTACTATCATTTACATATTTTGTTTTTAATAGATTGGTAGCATAATTTTCCGTTACCATTTTTTGTAAATAGCCTTGTATTTCTTCATTTTTTAATCCTTTTGCAATCCCATTTAAATTTTTTTTGATTTCTTTGGCTACAGCAGTAGATAAAACTCTTGCATCTGTTCTAGGATAGGTTACTAATTTTTTCTCATATAAATTTTGAATGATTTCTAATGTTTCATCTGGTTTTATTTTAAAACGCTTTGTACATTCGTTCTGAATCTCTGCTAAATTAAATAGTAAAGGAGCATTTTCTTTTTGTTTTGACTTCTTCACCTCTTGTACTTCTGCCTTTTTTCCTGTTAACGTGGCTAAAAACTCTTCTGCTTCTTCTTTTTTCTTAAAACCACTATCATTATATAGCTTAGGAGATTGATACATACTAGAATCTTTTGTCACTTTCCATTCTGCTTCAAAAGAAGATGGTGTCTTACCTAATTTAGCAAGTGGTTTATAATACTTCGTTTTCACAAAATTTCGTATTTCCCTTTCTCTTTCTACTACCATTCCTAAAACACAAGTCATAACACGTCCTACTGAAATCGAAATTCTTTCTTCTTGTATTTTTCCTGCCACTCTTTTTCCAAATAAAATGGTTAATAATCTAGAGAAGTTAATTCCAATTAGATAATCCTCTTTTGCTCGTAAATAGGCAGAATCGGATAAACTATCATATTCAGATAAGTCTTTTGCCTCATCAATTCCCCTTTTTATTTCTTCTTCTGTTTGAGAATCAATCCAAACTCTTTTCATTTTTGCCTTTGGATTTGGCTTTGCCATCCTAAATACTAATCTTTGGATATATTCTCCTTCTCTTCCCGAGTCTCCTGCATTATAGATTTCCTCTACATCTTCTCTTTGCAAAAGCTCTTGAACAATATGAAATTGTTTTTCTACTTGTGGAATGATTTCATATTTCCATTCTACCGGAATAAATGGCAAGGTATCTAGTCTCCAATATTTTAATTTTTCATCGTATTTTTCTGGATAACTCATGGTAACCAAATGACCAACGCACCAAGTAATAATCCATTCTTCGGATTCTAAATATCCATTTTTTCGAGTAGATGCAAGTTTTAGTGCTTTTGCAAATTCCATTGCTACAGACGGTTTTTCTGTTATTAATAATTTTTTGCCCATTTTTTCCTCTAACTAACTTTTTCTTTTTTCTTTTCATTATATCTTACTTATTTCTAGAAAACAAGATAAGAATTTTAAACTTTTTTCGTCTCTAATCCTAAAGATGACATATTGACTCATTTATGCTATAATAGGAAGTGGGAAAATTTGTAATAACAAAAATTAGAAGGAGGCTTTCTAGAATGGACTTAGACAAAATGTTTGCGTCCTTTCGGGCTAGTTCTGCAGCACTAGAACCCTACTATTATTGGGACGAGCCATTCCATAGACGACTTTATTGGGAATTTAACTCCATTAAACTAGTAGATGGTTTTATTCCTCCCTATAAAGGTCAGTTTCCTTTAGCATGTTGCTTAATTCTTCTTCGTAAAAAAGGATATATTAAGCATTGGTTATGGTATCCTTTTCCTAGTTTGTTTCGTATCATTGAAATTTTACGTATTGCCGAACAAGAACAGGCAGTTCAAATACAATGGTTTGAAACAAACCCTTTACCAGGAAAAAGGAACTTGCCTGCAGACCCAATATTCTCAAAGGCTCGCCGATAGAAATAGAGGCGAGTCTTGTTATGTAACGAAAACCCCCTGTTTTACAGGGGGTTCTAAAGGCTTTTAGCTATGCGTAGAAAAATTCCTCCTTTTTGATATAATAAACGTGGTCGCCAACCGCAAATAAAAATCAAAAAGGAGGAATTTGTCATGAAAGACAACAATAGTTTAGCACATAGTACTTGGAATTGTAAATATCATATAGTATTTGCACCAAAGTATAGAAGGATGGAAATATACGGAAAAATAAGAAAAGATATAGGAAACATATTGAGGAGATTATGCGAACAAAAGGGTATCGAAATAATAGAAGCAGAATTATGCCCAGACCATGTACATATGCTAGTTAGTATACCACCGAAATATAGTGTAGCAAGTATAATGGGATATTTAAAAGGAAAAAGTAGCTTAATGATATTTGATAGGCATGCAAATTTGAAATACAAATATGGAAACAGGCACTTTTGGTGTAGAGGCTATTATGTGGATACAGTAGGCAAAAATAAAAAAGCGATAGAAGAATATATAAGAAAGCAGTTACAAGAAGATATAGCAATGGATCAAATAAGTATCAAAGAATATGTAGATCCATTTGAGAAGGAAGAAAAACAAAAAGAAAAAAATATGAAAAAAGGGTTAGGACCACTTAAGTGGTAGCCTGAGAAAGAAATGCGGTTGGCAAACCGTTCAGAAGGGCTTAAGCCCAGAAGTGCCAGTACAATAGCCTTCTAGGCTAAGAGCAAACCACCCGTTTTACGGGTGGTTATGATT
>DBFJJM010000046.1:0-34383 GCA_048393175.1 Candidatus Merdicola sp. | reverse complement strand
AAATAGATTTTTTTACTAACTTCTTTGTATAGCGGTATTCTCTATCTATTTGAAGTGCTATTTGTTCTATCTTTTTACCTTCTATAAATCTTAGCTCTAATATATTTCGATAGGGCTGTTCTACTTTTTTTATTTTATTCGTTATGGTAATTAAATAATTTTCCTCTTCCTTCATGATTTGAAGATGCTGTGAAATGAAATCTAATAGTTGTGCTACATTTTTTGCCATCTTATCATCATTAGAACTTCCGTTTTGGCATATCAGACAATACTTTTGTTGTTCTAGTAAGTTTTTCTTTCATTTCTTCTATTTGCTCTAATTTATTTTCTTCTAGCCTTTTACTATGTAAATAAGAATATAACTCTTCACGTGCCTGTCTTTCTGTCATTTTTCTCCCCTTCCCCTTTTCTGAACAAACTACATTTTCGCTTAAAGCGTAAGTGTAGGATAAATAAAAAAACACATTCTCATTTTTTCTACTTTCTTGTCTTTTAATCATTTAATTTCTTTTAGTATATTACGCTTTTAGGAAAATGTCAACGCAAAAAGCGTAATATGAAAAAACAAGTTGCTTTTTTTCCGTTTTTAGCTTATAATTTGTTCAGGAGGTCTTTAACTAAATGAATAATACGAAACAAAAAGAAATTTTTGCGAATAACTTAAAAAAGTGGCTAACGAAGACAAATAAATCTCAATCTGATATTGTAGAAACTCTTAATATATCTGCTTCTACAGTATCAGATTGGTGTACCGCAAAAAAATTTCCTAGAATTGATAAAATTGAATTACTTGCTACTTTCTTTAATATACACAAATCCGATTTAATAGAGGATTTTTCTGACTCTACTGCTACTTCTATAGATATGCTTACTACTTCTATTCCGCTTTTGCGGAAATATAAAAACAGTGCAGGACAATCAATTTAAGAAAAACTGGATTGGTCAAGTAGAAATTAATAAAACTTTAGCTAATACAGGGGAATTTTTTGCTTTGAAGCTAAAAGAAGATAGCATGTCTCCTATTCTAATAGAAGATGACATTTTAGTCATAAAAAAACAAAATGATTTTGAAACAGGAGATATTATAGTAGCAATGGTAAAGAATAAACAGCTGCTTATTAGAAAAGCTAGAAAAAATAATGGTTCTATTTTATTACAAGCTTTTAACCCCATCTATGAACCTCTGCTATTTACGAAAGATAAAGAAGGAAAGACACAACTGAAAATTGTTGGTATTGTAAAACAGTTAAAAAGACAATTTTAATTTCTTTTCTAACTCCTGTTTTAAATTTATAACAAAGAAAGAATTCCTTCCTTTGCTAAGTCAAAAAACTAGCATTCAATTAAGACGAATATTGCTCTAAATTTTGATAAATTTGTTGTAATCTAAAATTCCCAATTTATTGGATGATTTAATATTTTTTAATAATCTATCTTAAATTAAAAATAAACGAGCCATCCTAAAATTAAGAAAAAACTGTTTATATCTTTTACTGAAAAGTAACTTATTTATTATGCCAATAGCAATAGGTATTATACTTTTTCTTTTAGCAGGAATACTCTTTCTCTCTATTACATCCAGACTCTTTTTCTAGACCTATTCACAAAAGCTGTCGTTTTGTACTTTTTTGTAGGAGGTCTTTCTTGACTCTTTTTTAGGGTATAGTATAATAATAAAAAAAGAGGAGTGATAATATGTCAAAAGTAGATGTCGTTTTAGGTACCTTTTTCGGAGATGAAGGAAAAGGAAAAATTATTGACTTTTTATCTGAACATGCTGATATTTCAGTTCGTTGTACCGGTGGAAATAATGCAGGTCATACCATAAAAGTAAATGGTAAAAAGTTTGCCTTTCATTTAATTCCTTCCGGTATTTTAAATTCTGGTACTAAAGCAGTTATTGGAAATGGTGTTGTTATTGACCCACGTGTTCTGGTCCAAGAAATAGATGAATTATTGGAAAATAACATAGATATTTCCAATCTACTAATTAGTGATAAAGCACATGTTATTTTTCCTTACCATATTTCAATGGATACATTACTAGAAGAAAATCGTGGAGAAAATAAACTTTCTACAACAGCTAGAGGAATTGGACCTAGTTACTGTGATAAATATGAACGTTGTGGAATTCGTATGCAAGACCTTATCTCCGATAGATTAGAAGAACTAATTATTACAAATGTTAAAAACAAAAATAAAATTTTAAACCTGTATGGCTATCCTACTTTTGATGCAACGAAAATAGTAAAGGAATATACCGAATATGCTAAACGTTTAAAACCGCATATTACAGATACCGTATATTATCTTCATCACGCATTAGAAAAAGGGAAAAAAATTGTCTGTGAAGGAGCACAAGCTACTTTACTAGATATTGATTTTGGTAGTTATCCTTTTGTTACTTCTTCGAATCCAACCATTGGAGGAATTTGTAGTGGCTCTGGATTTAGTCCAAAAGATATAGGAGAAGTCTATGGTGTATTAAAAGCCTATTCTTCCCGAGTTGGAGAAGGTCCTTATCTTACTGAACAAAAAAATGAAATAGGAGATACCATTCGTCAGTTAGGTCATGAATATGGAACCACTACTGGTCGCCCTAGAAGATGTGGTTGGCTTGACTTAGTTGCTTTAAAATATGCTGTTTTAATTAATGGAATTACCGGTCTTGCTATCAATCATGTAGATACGATTGGAAAATTAGATACCATTAAGCTTTGTACTAGTTATGAATATAAGGGAGAAAAAACAATGCAATATTCTACTAACCCTGACTATATTACCAAGTGTAAACCAATTTATGAAACCTTTGAAGGAAATTTTGGAGACATTTCTTGTATTTCTTCTAGAAAAGAACTTCCTTTACCCTCTCAATCTTACTTAAATCGTATTGAAGAAGTAGTTGGCGTACCTATTAAATTTATTGGAACAGGACCAGAACGAAATCAGATGATTATACAATAAACAAAAAAGAGAGAACTTTTCTGAATCTTCATTTCTTTCGTTTTCTCTTTTTTTACTTTAAGATAGTAATAGAAAAAGTGGATAAGAATTCGTTTCTTTTCCACTTTTCCACTTTTTATTCCGAAATTACCTTCTCACCAAAAGAATTATTAACAATTAACTCATAAGGTGCTCTTTGTTTTAGTTCTCCCGCTTCTTCCATCACATCTTGCAAACGAGTAAAAGAATCTTGTGTTAAAATAGGGGTAGTATTCCAAGCATCAATTTGTTTATAGCTATCTACTACACTTGCTAATAGAGTAACATTTGTACTAGGAAAATAACTTTGTACTGCTTGTGCAATTTCATCACTGGAATGCTCCTCCACCCACTTTTGTCCTTTATACACAGCTCTTGTGAATTTTTCAATAATTTCTGGATTGTTTTCAATATAACTTTTTTTCGCAAAATAAGTCGTATATGGAATTTCTCCAGAAGCCTCTCCTACTGATGCTACAATATATCCTTTTTGCTGATTTTGTGTCATGGAAGCAGTTGGCTCAAATAAAGTAACATAATCTGCTGTTCCCCCTGTAAAAGCTCCTGCCATTAAATCAAATTTAATACTATCATCTAACACCAAATCTTTTTGTGGGTCTAATCCATTTTTCCTTAACACATATTCTAATGTCATATAGGGCATTCCACCTTTTCGTCCTGGAATAACGGTTTTTCCTTTTAAATCTTTCCAATCAAAATTGTCTGTTTGCTGTCTACTAATCAAAAAAGAACCATCTCTTTTGGTAATTTGAGCAAAAATTTGAGCATAATCCTCTTTTCCTTCATTATAAATATATAAAGATGCTTCCGGTCCTGCAAATCCAATCTCACTTTGATTGGCTAAAATGGCTGTCATCACTTTATCGGTTCCTTCACTTGTCGTTAATTCAATGTTTAACCCTTCCTCTTCAAAAAAACCTTTTGCAATCGCAGCATATTGCGGAACATAAAAAACCGAACGTGTCACTTCATTTACTTGAATGGTCTTTAACCCTTCTGTCTTTTGGTTTCTATTCAGTAAAATTCCTGCTGTTATCCCTACTACTAAAATAACAATCACTAAAATACCCAATATTTTTTTTCTCATAACCTCTCCCCTTTTCTTTTTTATCCAAATTTATTACTTTTCTTTAGTATCTTTTCAAAGATTACTACCACTTGATACATAAGAGCAGCAACAATGGCTAAAATAATGACACTTGCCATAACTAAATCAAGTTGGAATACTTGCCCGCCATAAACAATTAGATAACCTAATCCTGCTTTTGAAACTAAAAATTCACCTGAGATAACACCTACTAAAGAAAGTCCAATATTAACTTTTAACGAATTGATAAAAGTAGGAATATTAGCGGGAATTACAATTTTAGTTAAAATTTGCCATCGACTTGCTCCAAACGTTTTTGCCATTTTTATCTTTTCTTTATCTGTATGCAAAAAACCATTTAAATTTTCTAAAATAGTAACAATTAAAGAAATAGAAAGTGCCATCACAATAATAGCTGGCATTCCTGCTCCTACCCAAATAATAATAACTGGTCCGAAGAGCTACTTTTGGTAAACTATTTAATACTACTAAATAAGGTTCTGCCACTTTTGATAGGAAGTTAGACCACCATAAAACAATAGCAATTAAAATGCCTAATAAAGTTCCTAGTGTAAAACCTACAATTGTTTCAAAACTTGTTACTCCTATATGTTTTAATAACCCATTTGAACCTAAATTTAAAAACGTCTCTAAAATACGACTTGGCTGACTCGTAATAAAACTATCAATCACCCCTTTATTGGCTAATTGTTCCCATCCTATTAGAAAAATAGCTAATACTAAAATTTGAGTTACAAAAACTAAAATTTTATTCGTTTTTACTTTTCTTAAATATTTTTTTCGCCCTTCTGATAATGTTTGTCTATCCATGTACATCTAGCTCCTTCCAAAGTTGATCATAGTATTTACTAAATTTAGGGCTTTCTCTACAATTAATTGGGTCCCTATTTTCTATTTCAAAATTAATGGTATGAATATTTTTGACCACAGCTGGTCGATTACTAAGTACGACTACTCTATCGGACATACTAATTGCCTCTGAAATATCATGCGTAACAATTAATGCTGTAATATTTTCATTCTTCAGAATATGGTAAATGTCTTTTGTCACCATAATTCTTGTTTGATAATCTAATGCAGAAAAGGCCTCATCTAATAGTAAAATTTTTGGTTTTATGGCTAATGTTCGGATAAGAGCAACTCTTTGCCTCATTCCTCCAGATAATTGAGAAGGATACTTATCTCTAAATTCATATAAATGATATTTTTTTAACAGTTTTTCTGCATACTGCATATTTTCCTCATTTTTAATATGTTGAATTTCTAGTCCTAGCATAACATTACTCCAAATTGTTCTCCATTCTAAAAGACTATCTTTTTGAAGCATATATCCGATTTGTCCTTGTATGTATACTTCTCCAGAATCCTTTTCTTCTAAACCTGTAATAATAGAAAGTAGAGTCGACTTCCCACATCCACTCGGTCCAATAATACTAACAAATTCCCCTTCTTTTACAGAAAAACTAATTTCTCTTAATGCTTCTAATTCTCCATTTTTTGCTTGATATTTTTTGGTAACTTTATCTATTTTAAGAACTTCTTTCATGATTTGCCTCCTATCCTTTTGTCATAGTATATTTTATTCTAAATAACATAAAAGAGTGACTTTCAAAAACATCTGCTCGTTCTTTCTTTTTTTCTGTTTGCATATAATGGAAAGACAAAAAAAGAAGAAGGTGATAATGATGAGAAGAATAACTGTATTTTTGAAAAATGGTCTTCTTCTTACTTTCTCTTCTTTCTTTCTTCGTATGATTGGCTTCTTTTTTAATGTTTATCTTGCCAATAAAATCGGAGCAGAAGCAGTAGGTGTCTTTCAGTTAGTTATGTCTGTCTATTTATTTGGCTCTACTTTTGCCTTATCTGGTATTCATTTAGCTTGTATGCGTCTTGTTTCAGAAGAACTGGCTTATGGTTTAGAAGGAAATATTGCAAAAGTAGTCAAAAAATCACTTCTTTATAGTGTATGCTTTGGCACCGCTGCTTGCCTTTTACTTATTTTTCTTGCCCCTACATTATCTACTTATTGGTTACATGCTAAAATTTCTTGCTGGCCTTTTTATATTATGGCTCTTTCTCTTCCTTTTACTGCTATGTCTTCTTGTTTTAACGGCTATTTTTGTGCGGTAAGACGTGTTGGAAAAAATGCTTTTGCTTCTTTCATAGAGCAAATTGTTCAAGTACTAGTCACCTCCTTTTTTCTTCAGCTTTTTCTACCAAATAGTATTGATTTTGCTTGTTTATCCTTAGTACTAGGAACTACCATTTCTGAAATGCTTTCTTTTGCTGTTAATCTATTATTATATAGACAAGATAAAAAACGATATGACAAAGGCTCTTTTGCACCTTCTGCCTTTACCAAACGAATTCTATCTATTTCTCTTCCTATTGCTATGACTTCTTATATTCGTTCTGGACTCTCTACGTTAAAACAACTACTCATTCCAGACCGTTTAGAAAAATCGGGATTATCTTGTAAATTGGCTTTAGAAAATTATGGAATGATTAATGGAATGGTCATGCCTATTTTATTTTTTCCGAGTACCTTTATTAATTCTTTTAGTAATTTACTTATACCAGAATTTTCGTTTTTTCACACCAGAGGTGAAAACCAAAAAATGAATCAAATTGTTGCTAGAATTTTAAAATACACTTTTGTTTTTTCCTTTTGCGTAGCAGGAATCTTTTGGTGTTTTTCAGAGCAGTTAAGCAATCTTATTTACCAAAATAATGAAATTACTCTTTTTTTAAAATTACTTTCTCCTCTGGTGGTCTTTATGTATGTCGATACAATTATAGACAGTATTTTAAAAGGATTAGATAAACAAGTAGGTGTTATGCTAATTAATATTTTAGATTTAGTATTAAGTATCTTTTGCATTTTCTTTTTACTACCTCGTTATGGAATTTATGGTTACTTATTTGTGTTATTTATGAGTGAGATTTTAAACTTTTCTTTAAGCTTAATTCAGTTATTTCACACTTTATCGCTTCCTTTTCATTGGAAAGAATGGATTTTCTATCCTATTTTAGCCTGCCTTAGTGCTACTTTCTTGTTCCATTTACTTCCTGGTTTTTCTTCTATTTTATGGGTTAGTACTATTTTACAAATTCTTGTTTTTACCTTTTTTTACTTCTTTTTTCTATTTTGTAATGGTACTTTAAGTAAAAAAGATATTTCTTTCTATCGCTAGTGTTAAGACAAAGAAACAAAAAAGAAAGCATTCTTTCAAAAGCTGCTTTCTTTTTGATTTCTATTTTCTCATTACTATTTATCTGCTTTTTTCTGTTTTTTCTTCCTGATATTCTAGAATATCTCCCGGCTGACAATCTAATACTTCACAAATTTTACTCAAAGTAGAAAAACGAACTGCTCTACATTTATTATTTTTTAAAATGGATAGATTCGCCATTGTGATGCCTATTTTATCAGAAAGCTCAGATGAAGAAATTTTTCGTTTTGCCATCATAACATCTAAATTCACTAAAATTGCCATTTTCCTTCTCCTCTCTTATATGGTTAAATCATTTTCCTTTTTATACTCTACTGCTTGTTTAAATAACAAAGATAAAATGGCAAGCCCAATCCATGCCACAACAAAGATAAGAAAAATAGTACTGGTAAAAATAATTAGCGTTATCTCCTTTATCCAAATAGAAAGGATGCATAAAGGCAAATAGAAAGTAGCAATAATCGCAGAACAAATTGAGGATACTTGTAATGCTTTTGCATTTTCTTCTACAAATGGTTTTTCTTCTTTTAAAGAACGAAATAGCTTAATAAATTGATACACTACCATCAAAGCAGGAAAACCTGTAAAATAGATAAAAATAGGATAAAGTAAAAAAATCCCATCAAACAGCAAAGGTATGTGGTTTTGAGTGATAGCTAGATAAAATAACCCGAGGTAAAAGAATTAAAAGAACAATTGCTAAAATAAATAAAATTTGTAACACTACTTTAATGATACTAGAAAGACTCGTTTTCCCTAATAATTTCATGATTTTTTTCTTCTCCTCCCCTATAATTGGTATTGATATGGATTTACTGCATTATCTTGATAAATTGGGTCTAAAACCATACTATTTAATATTCTTTTTGCTTTATATCTTGGAAAATTAAAAGATTGCCAAGATTGATAGTCTTTTTTATGATTCGATAGATAACGATAAAGATAACGATTAACTTCTTCTTTTAATTCTGTCTGGCCTGTTTTGTTTTGTAATCCCTCATATAGTCTTTTTATTTGTGGAACTGCTTCTGCTCCTACTTCTTGACTAAGATAAGTAAAATCTATTTTCCCAGTTTGCAAATAACGGTCTACATTTCTTTTTGCTATCATAGTATCCATATTTACAAAATTAAGAAGAACATACATGGTAGTAATAATCACGAAATAGGACTGAAATAATGCTATTTTTTTCTTTAGAATGTAGATAACTGTTGGAATCATTAAAATAGTTTCTGTCAAAATCGTCCAATAAACTAATAAACGAAGTAACGTATAACCATACTTTGATTCATATTGATTCATACGAACAAAAGAAAGGAATAATAATACTACATTAAATCCAACTAACAAAAGATTCATCACTTTACGATAACGAACCGAAAGATTACTCTGTTCTTTTCGATTCGCAGTAGAAATTAAGATAACCGCTAGATTAATAAAAGATACTATTACTAACTGAAAAAATCCTTGTCTTGCACTTTTAGAATATTGTGTTACGTCTGTATAAATATTAGTAGACACCGCCCAAATTTGCATAATGCAAAATAACAAATAAATACCATTTAAAATGGTAAGTAACGTATTAATAGAAAACGGCTCTATTTTAATTGTTTTTGGTCTTTTTATTTCATGTAATACAGAAAAAGAACTTTCTTTGTGTAAAAAATTATATAAAATACTAACAAAATATACAAATAAAATACCAATTACTAAAATTCTTCCTATTAACGAAACAAAGGAAATATCTTGAAGCCACCCAAAAAGATAACGACTGATTCCTTTAAAAATACGAGCAAACGCATCATCTGCTGAAATTAATAAGACTAAAACGACCAAAACAATAGGAACACTAATTAAAATTCCTTTTATTACTTTTCTTCCTAAATTTGTCCTCTGTTTTGTATCTTGCTGTTCTTCTTTTGGACGGATTAATACTGCCTTTATTTCTTTTAAGCTATCTCCAACAAATTCAATTGGTCCTAAGATTAAATTAAAAATCTTTGCTAAATAATAAGTAAATTCAAACTTATCCGAAATAAGCCAAATAACCATACTTGCTAATAAAAGAATAATGGCAAAAAAGTTTATAACCTGCAAAAAAGCATTATCAAATAACAAATAACAACTTGCTAATAGTAAGACAGGTATAGTAAGTGCCATTGCTTTTTTATTTTTTATCTTTTCTTTTTTTTCTAATACATACAGTACAAAACATACTGCTGGAATGGCAAATAAAAGAACACTTATACCTGCTCTATGTCCCCAAAATAAAATAGAGTGTAAAATACTAAGTAGTAAACTACCAATAACTGCTATTTTCATTGTCATACACCTCCCAAATCAGCCCTATTTTATCTTACTTTATATTATTTGTCAATAGTTTTTTATTGTTATTCAATATGTATCGAAACAAAGAAAAAGAGCCAAAAGCTCTTATTTTCCCTTTTTGTTATTTTCTCCCTAAGATTAGTTTTACTTCATTTATTTTATGATTTCTTTGAATCGCTAATGTTACTTCTTCATTCGGACTTTTGGTATAGATGTATTGCCTTAAATCACTCATTTTATTTAATTCTATTCCATCTATCTTACAAATGATATCACCTGTTTTTATTTCTGCTTTTTCCGCTGGACTATTTTTAACCACTTGTGCTACATAAATACCACTTTCTAATTGCAAACTTGAATCTAAATAAGGAATCACGTTTTTATCATACGCAAATACCCCAAGAGTCGCTTCCTCAAAGTTTCCGTGTTTGGCTATATTGATTAATAATCGGTTTAATAATATTAATTGGCACCGCGAATCCAATCCCTTCTGCAGAAGTAATCTTTACAGAATTAATCCCAACTACATAACCTTCTGCATTCATAAGGGGACCTCCACTATTACCTGGATTAATCCCGGCATCGGTTTGAATTAAGTCTGACATAAAAATATCCGTTCCGTTTTCATTAAATTGAAGTGTTCTGTCTTTGGCACTAATAATCCCAGAAGTAACTGTTCTTTGAAATTCAAATCCAATTGGATTACCAATGGCATAAACAGTTTGTCCTACACGCAGCTGTTCAGAATCACCTAATTTGGCATAAGGCAAATTCTTCATATTAATTTTTACAATACTCAAATCGATATCGCTATCCGACCAGACAACATTCCCATTATATATTTTTCCATTTTCTAGTGTTACATAACAACTACTATAGCGTGCTCCTGAAACGTGTTCATTAGTTATAATATAGCCATTTTCAGAAACTAAGAACCCTGTTCCTAATCCAAGTTGTTCTGTTCCTTCTTTCTTAAAAATAGAACTACCATTATTCTTTATTTTAGAAATACCCACTACGCTTTGTGTTACCTCTTCTATTACATCTTCTACTTGTTTGCTTTTTTGCTCTATCTGTTCTACTGTTTGTGAGGTACGAACCGGAGTCTGATTATCACCTTGTGCTTCTGGCTTTGTAATGGTAATATTTTGATAAGTAAAATACGCCCATATAAGAAATAAAAAAACGAAAAGGAGAACCATAACAATGTGAAAAGCTCTTTTTCGTTTTGGATTTTTCTTTTTTTTATAATTTGCCATTGGTCTTCCTCCTAGAAAAAATGTGTTTCTTTTATACATTTTTTCCAGAATAAGCTGTTTTAAACATGAGATTGTATTTTTTTTATTTCTTGATATCGTTTAATTTTTTGTGTTGTTGTTTTAATTAATGGTTCTTCTGTTATAATAATTTCTTTTATATGTTTATAAATTGGTAAATCCTTATTTATTTTTTTCATTTCTTCCCATATTTTCTTTTCATATGTGGTTTTATCTGTTCCTAAATACTCGGCTACATTTTCTATGTTATATACAATTTTAGCTCCTAGCATTAAATCTGCCCCTCTTCTTTCCTTTGCGTATACGATGCTTTCTACAACAAAAGGAAGCTTGTTAATTAAAAATTCCAATTCTTGAGGATAGGCATTTTTTCCATTTTTAAAAACAATAACATCTTTTTTCCTACCTGTAACATATAAAAAACCATCTTGGTCAATATAGCCATAATCTCCTGTTGCAAACCATCCTTGTTTTAGTACCTCTTTGGTTGCCTTTTCATTTTCATAATAGCCAAGCATCACATTTGGTCCTTTTACTAAAATTTCTCCTATACCTTCTTCTTCTATTTCTTCTGTTGGTTCAATACGAACTGCCACATTATATAAAGGATAACCAACTGAACCTGGTCTTTGCTTTTCATCTGTTTCACAAGAAATAACAGGAGAAGTCTCTGTTAGTCCATATCCTTGTAATAATTTAATTCCTAAATTGTTATACCCTACAATTGTCTTTTTATCCATTGGTGCTGCACCATAAAAAACAACTCTAAGCTTTCCTCCAAATTCTTTTAATACTGGTTTAAATAGTAATTTTCTAACATCTATTCTACATTTTAATAAAGCATTTGAAATTTTTGACATACCAGCAATTAATTTGGTTTTTCCCTTTTCTTCAATTGCTTTGCAAATTTTTTTATACATCGTTTCTAGTACAAGAGGAACAGCAACAAAGACAGTAACCTCATATTCTTTTAAGTTTTGCTGAATATAACGAAGTCCATCACAAAAAGCAACTGTTACACCATAATAAATTCCATATAGAAAGGTAATGGTACATTCAAAAGTATGGTGTAATGGCAAAAAGGAAAGAAGTGTATCGGTCGGATACATTTTAACAAAACTTGCTACTGCCTCAATATTCGCACATACATTATATTGAGATAACATAACAGCTTTCGGTTGGCTTGTGGTTCCTGAAGTAAATAGCATAATTGCCATTTTATCCTTTTCTAGTTTTATTTTTTCATATTCTCTATTTCCTTCTTGTCTTAACTTTTTACCTTCATCTATTAAAACATGATAATCAATTACTTGACCTTGTTCTTGTTGTTGGTCCATACAGATAAGATATTGTAAATTACTTTTGCCTTCTTTTTGAATTCTAAGTAATGTTTCTTTATATTTCTCATCAAAAAGAATGGCATCTGCCCTGCTACGCATCAACAAAGATTCTATTTCTTTTTCTGGTAGGGCTTTATCAAGTGGTACTACTATCATATCTGCTGTAGTAACTGCTAAATAGCTTGTACACCACTCATAACGATTTTCTCCAATAATAGCTACTTTTCTATTCTGCAATCCCAAATTTAGTAAAATTGTACCTAAAGATATAACATCTTGTTGAAATTGTTTATAGGTAATAGAAATATAACTCGGGTTTTCTGTTATTGGTTTTTGTTTAAATTTATACGCAATTTGATTGGGATAGTTATCTACTGTATGCTGCAATAATTCACGGTAATTGTTTATGCTATGTTCTTTATAAAGTTTTCTCTTTTTTCCCATTTGCACCCCTCACACTTTCCTTTTTGCCCTCATTTTACATCAATGTTCCTTTTTAATCAACAAATTTCGTTGTTTTTCATTGCTTTTTTCAGAAAATATTTATATAATCCTTTAAGAATATTAAAATAAAGGATGTTTATACAATGGAGAAACAATTATATGATTTAACTACTTCACAACAATCAATTTATATGACAGAACAGTTTGCCTCTGGTTCAAATTTAAATATGATTAGCGGAGATATTATTATTGATACTGCTGTAAATCTTTCCTTACTAGAACAAGCAATTAATCTATATGTCAAAAAAAATGAGGCAATTCGTTTTCGTATTGTCATAGAAAAAGGCGAACCAAAGCAATTTGTAGAAGAATATCATCCTTTTTCTATTCCGATTGTTAAATTAAACACGAAACAAGATTTAAAGAAATTAGATGAGAAAATTATTTCTACTCCTTTTTCCTTTTATGACTCAGCATTATTTCGTTTTACTCTTTTCCAATTCTCTAATGGGCATGGTGGATTAAATGTGACCTTCCATCACATTATTTCTGATGCATGGACAATGAGCCAATTTATCACACAAGTAATAACAGATTATTCTGCTCTTGTCTCAAATCAAACAATTACGGATTCCGCCCATCCATCTTATCTTGACATAATTAAGCAAAATAAAGAATACTTACATAGCACTCGTTTCCAAAAAGATGAAAATTTTTGGAAAGAGTCTTTCTCACAAGAACCAAATATTACTCCTTTTGTCTCTAGTAAAGAACAAGAACTTTTGACAACAGCAAAAAGAATTTCTTTTCCTTTAGAGGCAAAGCTTTCTACTAAAATTAATGAACTTTGCGAAAAACTGCACTGTTCTTCTTATACATTTTTCTTAGCCATTTACTCGCTTTACCTTTATAAGCTGACAAATAACACTTCTCCTATTATAGGAACGCCTGTCTTAAATAGAACAAATGTAAAAGAAAAACATACTGCAGGTATGTTTATTAGTACTATTCCTTTCCAAATAGAAATTGACCCAAATCAGACTTTTGAGGAATTTTTACAAAAAGTAAATTTACATCAGATTTCAATTTTTCGACATCAAAAATACCCTTATTCTTTTTTAACGAATTATATTAAGAGTCAATTTAATATTACAGAAAATCTTTTTGATGTTGTTCTTTCTGTTCAAAACGCTAAAGATAATAGTGCAGAAAGCATTCTACCTTATCACACAAATTGGATTTTTACAGGTCATATTTTAGAAACATTAAATATTCATTTCTATGATATGGATAATGCTGGTCACTTTGATATTTATTATGATTATCAGACAGCTAAATTAACACAGCAAGACATCATAAATCTTCACTCTCGTATTTTATCTGCTATAAAACAAATTCTTTCTTCTTCTAAACAATTACTTAAAAATTATGAAATGATTACTCAGCAGGAAAAGAAAATTATTTTGTCAAAATTTAATTCTCCATCTAAAACCATACCCAATCTTTCTTTTTTAGACCAATGGAATGATATGGTAAGAAAGAACACAAAAAAAGCAGCTCTTGTTTTTGAAAACAGAAATTATAGTTATGAAGAAATTGATTATTATACAAATTGTCTTGCAAACCATATTACTACTTTTACCAGGCCAAATCAGGTGGTTGGTATTTTATTAAAACGTTCTCCTGAGATTGTGTTTTCTATGATAGCAATCTTAAAAGCAGGTTGTAGTTATATGATAATGGATGCTTCTTTACCAGAAGAAAGACTCCAATATATGATAGAAAATAGCCATACTAATTTGCTGCTTACTAACACTTGTTTTTCTCATTTGACTTTTTCTATCCCTCAAGTATCTTTAAATAAATTAGAAATATCCTCTTTATCATCCAAGCCAATTACTAGTTTTATTTCAAATCAAAGAAATTTGTCTGTTGTCTATACTTCTGGTTCAACCGGAAAACCAAAAGGAATTTTATTAAAACGCTCTAGTATGTTAAATCTAGTAAATGGCTATCAATCTATGATGAATATAAAAAAATATAAAACATTTCTTAGTATTTGTGCCGTTTCTTTTGATATGTTTGCAGCTGAGATTTGGATTTGCCTTTTATCTGGAAAAAAGTTAGTACTAGCAAATGAAGAAGAACAAAAAAATCCAATTGACCTTAGTCAATTAATTAGAAGACAAAAGCCAGAATTCATGCTAATTACTCCTTCTAAACTAGAGGCTTTACTTTCTTCTTCTACCACTAACACATGTTTAACTTATTTAAAAGCAATGCAATTAGGAGGAGAAAGTTTAACATGTTCTTTTTTTGAAAAAGTAAAAACCTATACTAATGCCCACATTTTTAATGGATATGGTCCCTCTGAAACAACAGCTTGCTGTTCTACAAAGGAAATTGTTTCTTCTGAACATATTTCTATTGGAAAACCGTATCCTAATGTACAAATTTATATCTGTAATCAAGATATGAATTTATGTCCTGTTGGCGTAACAGGACAATTGTGTATTGCAGGAGAAGGCGTTTCAGACGGATATCTTTATAACGAAAAAGCAACGCAAACATCCTTTATTCCAAATCCTTTTGGTAAAGGAGAGTTATATTTGTCTGGCGATTTAGCTCGCTTTGATAAAAAGGGAGAAATTGAATTTGTTGGACGCCATGATTACCAAGTTAAATTAAGAGGTCTTCGTATCGAATTAGAGGAAATCGAATCTGTCTTGAAAAATCTTTCCTCTATTGGTAATGCATCTGTTATCATTAAGTCAGTAAATCAAATTGATAGTATTTGTGCTTATCTAACATGTGACCCAAATTTAAAGATAGAAGATATAAAAAGAGAATTACGAAAAAAATTACCTTATTACATGGTTCCTTCTCATTTTGTTAAAATGGAAACTCTACCTCTTAATGCAAATGGAAAAGTTGACAAATCCAAATTGCCTGAAGTCATCATTACTTATCAAAAAGAAAAACCACAAACAGAAACCGAAAAACAACTTGTTTCTATCTGGAAAAATATTTTAAACTTTGGTGAAATAGGAAGAAATAGTGATTTCTTTGAATTAGGTGGGGATTCTCTTTGTGCGATTAAATTAATTACTGCTATTTATAGTCACTTTGATGTGAAATTACAAGTAAAAGAAATCTTTGAATATACAACCATAAAATCACTAGCTCAATATATTCAAGAGATAAAACCAGACAAACAAGAAAGTGAAAAAACAGTCATTACCCCTGCTCCTATATTCGATTCTTATCCTTTGTCTCACGCTCAAAAACGAATTTTTTTAACTTGTATGACGAATCCGGCTTCTACTGTTTATAACATACCTGGCGGGATTTTGTTCGAAACCATTCCTGATAAAGTAAGATTAGAACAAGCATTAAACAAGTTAATAAAACGCCACGATTCTCTTCGTACTTCTTTTATTTTTCAAAAAGAAGAAGTGGTTCAAAAGATTTCCCCTTCTTTTGATTACAAATTAGAAACAGTTTGTATTGAAGAAAAGCAGATAGATTCTACATTTAAGTCTTTTGTTAAACCTTTTAATTTAAGTAAAGCTCCGCTTTTTAGAGCTTTATTAGTTAGGATAGAAAATAAAAAGGCTATTTTACTACTTGATTTACACCATATTATTTGCGATGGGGTCTCTGTGTCTATTCTTGTAGAAGAACTGTTTGAATTGTATAACGGAAAAACTCTTTCCTCTTATTCTTTACAATATAAAGATTTTGCTATATGGGAAGAAAAACAGCTACACTCTACTAAGGTACAGCAAGACAAAGAGTATTGGTTAGAACTGTTGGCTGGTGAACTTCCTTTGCTTACCCTACCAACTACTTTTTCTAGACCAGAAAAAAAAGATTATAAAGGAGCACACATTAGTCGTATTATCTCAGAAGCAGAAAAAAATAACATTCTTTCTTTTTGTAAACAGTATCATACTACTCCTTTTTCCTTTTTGCTATGCATTTATTATATTTTACTTTACCATTATACAGACCAAAAAGATTTCCTTGTTGGCACGCCAACATCTGGTCGTACTCATCCAGAACTAGAAAAAACCATAGGTATGTTTGTTAATACTTTAGTATTACGAACTCAACTTTCTAGTGATGATTCTTTTTTATCTTTCGTAAAACAAGTCACGGCTCATTATATAGAAGCTTTTGACCATCAAGATTATCCTTTTGATTTACTTTTAAAAGATTTACAAATTAAACCATCCGCTTCTAGAAATGCCTTGTTTGATACGATGTTTGTTTATCAAAATAATATGCCCTCAGACCTATTTTATGAACCTGAATCTTCTATTTCTAAATTTGACCTTACAGTAGAAGTAAAACCATATACAGACCATCTTACTATTCAATTTGAATACGCTACTTCGTTATTTGATGAAAATGATATAACTCGTTTAGCAGACCATTTTTGTGAGATTTTGCATCAAGTTTTAGAAAACATACAAATTAGAATAGCAGATATTCCTCTTGTTTCGGAAACAGAAAAAGATTTTATTTTATATGAATATAACAATACAGTTAGAAAATATAACAAAGAAAAAGCACTGATTCGTACTTTTTATGAAAAGGCAAAGGAAAATAAAACAAAACCTGCTATTATCTTTGAAGGACAAACGATTACTTATGAAAATTTAAATAATACCTCCAATCAATTTGCTAATTATTTATTAAACAACTTTTCTATTAGTAAAAATGATACCATTGCAGTAATGCTATCTCGTACTCCTGCTATCTATTACACGATACTAGGAATTTTAAAAACAGGAGCTTCTTATTTATTAATTGACCCAAACTTACCACCAGAGCGTATTACTTATATGTTACAAGATAGCGATGCCGCTTTATTAATTCAAGATAAACATATGAAGAAAATAGATTGGAAAATTAGTTTTATAGAAGATATTCCTCTTGATAAATACTCTTGTCTTGATTTATCTATTTTACCTTCTAATGACAACACTTTTTGTGTCATTTACACTTCTGGCTCAACTGGAAAACCAAAAGGAATTATGCTTAAAAACTTAGGTATTCTAAATATGATTCTTAGTTATCAAAAGCAACTTCATACTGATTGTTGCGAAAAGTTTATTAGTATTAGTGCTGTTTCTTTTGATATGTTTATTGTTGAAACTTTTGTTCCGCTTCTTTCGGGAAAAACACTTGTACTAACAAATCAGGAACAGCAAAAAATACCAACTGAAATTGCAAAATTATTGTTAGAACAAAAAATTGATTTTATACTAACAACCCCTTCTAGAATTGAATTAATGCTTTTAAATGAAATTTCACGAAAAAGTCTATCTGACTTAAAAATAATTCAATTAGGAGGAGAAATCTTTACCTCTTCTCTATATGAAAAATTAGAACATTTTACTAAAGCAACTATTTTTAATGGCTATGGACCTTCTGAAATCACGGCTTGTTGTTCTAATAAAAAAGTAATGAAAAAAGACCAAATTACCATTGGAAAACCAATTTATAACACAGAATTATTGATTTGCAACTCTGACCTTAATTTATGCCCTATTGGTATACCAGGCGAAATCTGTGTTGTAGGAGATGGCGTTTCAAAAGGTTATTTGAAAAATATAGAAGCTACTAAAAAAGCTTTTGTTCCCAATCCCTTCGGAACAGGTACGATGTATCGAACTGGTGATAGGGGAAAATATTTACCTTGTGCAGAAATTGCTTATTTAGGAAGAAAAGATAATCAAATTAAAATTCACGGACTTCGTATTGAACTGTCTGAAATTGAAAAACAATTAATGAATCTTCCCGAAATTGATAAAGCAGTCGTTCTTTATCAGAAAATAGAAAATAACAGCTATTTATCTGCTTTTTACACTATACGTAAAGCAATTACGCCGAGTCAGATACGTACTTCTTTATTAACTACTCTTCCAGAATATATGATACCTAATTATTTTACACAGCTAGATAATTTCCCTATTACGTTAAATGGAAAAATTGATACAAAAATTTTAGCAACCTATTCTATCCAGAAGAATTCTTCTGACTACATAGCACCTACTACAGCTATTGAAAAAATACTTTGTGATTGTTGGGAAAAATTACTTCATACTAAAGTAGGAATCCAAGACAATATCTTTGATTTAGGAGTAGATTCTTTGCTGATTATTAAATACAAAATAGAATTACTTTCTCACAATATTAACATCGATTATGCTGACTTTTTCCGATATAAAACGATAAAAGAACTTTCTTCTTATTACGAAGAGAATAAAGAAAAAGAAAAAACAAACCTAATTGATACTTATGATTATTGTAAAATTAACAAACAATTAGAAAAAAATGATATTTCATTTTTCCAAAAATCTAACTTATTAACAAATACCAATAATCATGTCTTATTACTAGGTGCTAATGGTTTTGTAGGAGTTCATATTCTAGCTAGTCTTTTAATACACGATAGGGGAACTATCTTTTGTGTTGTTCGTTCTAAAAATGGGATTTCTGCATATGACCGTTTTATGAGGGTATTACATTTCTATTTTGGGACTCATTTTGATTCAGAAGTGGGAAAACGTATTAAAATTTTAGAAGGAGAAGTGACCAAAGAAAATTTTGATTTATCTCATTTAGTCTTATCTCAATTAAAAGAACAAATTTCGGTTGTAATAAATGCTGCCGCCATGGTAAAACATTATGGGGATATTGATAAATTTACAGCAATTAATGTAGATGCCACCAAAAATATGATTCATTTTTGTTTGCAAAATAAAAAACGCCTTCTTCACTTATCTTCTCTTAGCATTTCAGGAAATATGTCTTTAGATGGAGATGCTAAAACAAGACAGAATGCTATTTTAAAGAAAATGAATTTTTGTGAAAAGAATTTATATATTGGTCAAGTATTAGAAAACGTGTATATAAAAAGTAAATTTGATGCTGAAAAATTAATTTTAGAAAACCAAGTAAAAAACAATCTAGATGCTCAAATCTTACGTCTAGGTAATATTACCAGTCGTTATTATGATGGCGTCTTTCAATTAAATGCAACAGAAAATGCGTTTGTTAATCGTTTACTTGCCTTTATTCAAATTGGCTCTATACCAGACTATTTACTCTCTTCTTATGTGGAATTTACACCTGTTGATGCTTGTGCACAAGCTATTGTTACTATTATGCAAAATGATTATAAAGATTTCTCTGTTTTTCATCTTTATGATAATAATCATGTAATGATTAAAAATTTGATACATCAATTGGACGAAGAGGGCTTTTCCATCCAGCCTTTAAGTCATGAATCTTTTTCACATAAAATACAGCAAATTTCTTCTTTACCAGAGAAAAAGATACTGCTTTCCGGCATTATTAACGACTTCGATAAACAGCAGAAGGTAGACTATAGCTCCAATATTTCAATTGTATCCGAATTTAGCCGTGCTGTATTACACCATTTTGGTTTTCATTGGCCACAAATTGATAAAAACTATATTAAGCATTATGTAGACTATTTAAGAAAAATTAACTTAATTTAAAGGAGGGCATTTTTATGGAAAATTTATCTTACTTAATTGCTATGATTTTTTCTGAAATTATTACTATTGTTCTATTACTTGTTATTTTATATTCAAAAAAACATAAAGGACAAATTCAAAAAGCGTTTATTGCATTACTTTCTTTTATGTTTATCTGGACGTTTTGCTTAATTTTGCAAATTACTTTCCAAAACAGCAATATTCTTCCCATTCGTTTTGAATATTATGCCGCCTTTGGTGCCTGTTTTGCTCCTCTTGCCTTTTGTGCTATTGGATACATTTTCGATAAAACAAAAGTATCCTTTCATTGGTATCATCTATTATTTTTTATCATTCCTATTTTAGATATTATCCTACTTTTTACCAATGATTACCATCATCTATTTTATGAACAGTATTCTATTCACATTACAGATACTATTTTTGGACCATATTTTCCAATTCATTCTATTTATACCTATGTCATTATAGCATTGGGATTTTTTTACTTATTACGTTACTCTATTAAAAATTCCGGATTTTTTTCTAAGCAATCTTTGCTTATTGTCATTGGAATGTTACTACCCATTTTGGTAAACATTCTTGGTTTATTCGGTATTCCTATGGTGGTATATTTAATGCCAATTTCTTTTACCTTTACTTTGCTTTTTTTTGTCCTTGCTATTTTTAAATTTAAATTTTTAACTATTACTCCTATTGCTTTGCAAAAAATTGTAGACCGTATTTCAGATGGCTATATTGTATTAAATGACGAAAATGTGATTATTGATTTTAATCAAACTTTTCTAAATACGTTTCATTTATCCGGCTCTAAGATTCGTAATTTAGAATTATCAAAAGTTTTACAAGAAAATAGTTTGTTTGAAGTCGATACAAAAACTCTTCAAGATATTTTAACAAAAGTAAAAAACTCTACAAAAACATTTCAATATAATCAAAAAGTTCAAAATATTAGTAAATATTTTATTATTGAGATTAATAATTTAACCGCAGACAATGAATTTATTGGTACTTTGATTTTATTTAAAGATACCACCCAACATATGCTAGATATTCAAACAATTAAGAATAATCAAGATATGTTAATGGAAAAAGAACGTTTGGCTTCTTTAGGACAATTAATAGGGGGAATCGCACATAACTTAAAAACACCAATTATGTCCATTTCTGGTGCTGCAGAGGGATTAAATGATTTAATAAAAGAATATGATATTTCTATCGATGACCCTGAAGTAACGAAAAAAGACCATCATGATATTGCCAAAGATATGTCTTCTTGGGTAGTTAAAATAAAAGACTATACTGAATACATGTCAGATGTTATTACTGCTGTTAAGGGACAAGCGGTTACTCTTTCTTCTGATGAAAATATGGAATTTACCATTGATGAATTAATGAAACGTATTGATATTTTGATGAAACATGAACTGAAAAATGCCCTTATTAACTTAAATATCCATATCGAAATCAATTCTAATACCACTATAAAAGGAGATGTTAACAGCTTAGTACAAGTAGTCAATAATATGATTTCTAACTCCATTCAATCCTATAATGGTAAATCAAATCAAGATATTGATTTAAGTGTTATTTCTTCTACTCCAAATAGTATCATTATCTCTATTCGTGATTACGGTATAGGAATGACAGAAGAAGTAAAACATAAATTGTTTAAGGAAATGATTACAACAAAAGGTAAAAACGGAACTGGTCTTGGTCTATTTATGTCTTATTCTACCATTAAAGCACATTTTGGAGGTAACATTGATTTTACCTCTGAAGTAGGAAAAGGTACATGTTTTAATATTACTTTACCTTTAGATTAATATTTTTCACGGATATTTACGGATAGATTCAATCTACCCGTAAATATCTTCTTTTCTCTACAAAATCTTTCTTTTTTCTTGCTTTTCCATACTTAGTTATATATAATATAGGTATCTAAAATAGAGGTGATATCATGAGAAAAAATATGCAAACAAAAGAATCTTCTGGTTATAAAATAATTGCTGTCGATGATGAGATGGGAATTGTAGATTCTTTATCTATTTTTTTAAAACGTTCTGGTTATAACTTTACCGGTGTAACAAATCCTTTAGATGCAATCGAAAAAGTAAAAACAGAGCATTTTGACCTTATGGTGTTAGACTTTATCATGTATCCTATTCATGGTGACCAAGTAGTAGAAGAAATTCGAAAATTTAATAAAGATTTATATATTTTGTTGCTAACTGGACATAAAGATTTAGCTCCACCATTAGAAACTATTCGTAGATTAGATATTCAAGGATATTGCGAGAAAAGTGATAAATTTGACCAATTATTATTATTAATTGAGTCAGGAATTAAATCAATCGAGCAAATGAACACAATAAAAAATATTAATACCGAATTATCGGATACATACGAAAAGTTAGAAAAAGCCTATATGGAAAGTATCGAAACACTACGTTATACGGTAGAGGCCAAAGACCCTTATACGAAAGGTCATTCTGACCGTGTTTCCGCTTTTGCGGTTCTAATTGGTGAAAAGTTAGGGTTAACAAAAGAAGAAATTCATACGTTACGAATTGGCGGTTTATTTCATGATATTGGAAAAATTGGCGTACCAGACAGTATTTTACTAAAAGAAGCAAAACTTTCTGATGATGAATATTCTCAAATTAAAAATCATCCTACCATTGGTGTTCATATTCTTTCTAATGCCAGCATTTTTGCAGATATTTTGCCAATTGTAAAACATCATCATGAAAGATATGATGGAAAGGGGTATCCTTCTAAATTAAGTGGCACAGGTATTCCTTATTTAGCAAGAATTACGGCTGTAGCAGATAGTTTTGATGCTATGACATCAAAAAGAACTTATCGTGATGCATTACCAATCGAAACAGTAAAAGATGAAATCACCAAAAATATGGGGACTCAGTTTGACCCAGAAATTGCTATGCTATTTTTAGATATTTTAAACAATGAATATGAAAAGATATTAGAAATACAAAATAAGTATTAATCTTATTGTATTTTAATATATATTATTAAAGGGGGTTTTTTTATGGTTGCTGCCGAAATTAGGCAAAGTGCTCGTAATAATTTAACAGGAAAATGGGGTAAAGCAGCATTAATGACATTAGTTTATGCTTTAATTATGTTCGGAATTGGTTTTATTGCTGGTATTTTATCTATTATTCCATTATTAGGATTCATCGCAAACATTGGTCTATATGTTATTGAAATTCCACTTACTTATGGATTATTTGTTTCTTTCATGAAACTAAAGCAAGCAGAAGAAGTACAATATACAGACTTTCTAACAATTGGTTTTTCCAATTTTGGTCGTGCTTGGGCAGTAGTAGGAAATATTTTATTAAAATTACTTCTTCCTCTTGTGTTATGCATAGTATTTATCATGCTAGTTGGATTTAGTATTACTTTTGGTGCTACTTCTGCTCTTTTAGGTTCTACGACAGTTGGGCTTGCAGGAGGATTTTTCGCAATTATTGGTGCAATTGGTTATCTTGCCTGTCTTATTTGGCTTATCCCAAAGAGCTATTTATATGTACTTTCTTTTTATCTTTCTTATGACCATCCGGAAATGACAACAAGAGAAGTAGTAGAAGAAAGTGAACGTTTAATGATAGGACATAGATGGAGCTTTTTCTTCTTATCTTTATCCTTTATTGGATGGGCCATTTTAACTTGTTTCACCTTTGGTATTGGTATGTTATGGTTATTACCATATATGCTAATTTCCTTCCTATTTTTCTATGATGATAGAGCAGGAAAAATTTCTTCAGAAAACAAGCAAGAAACTGGTGAAACAACTTCACCAGAAGTAATTTCTGACCCACAAGAAGAAATACATGAAGACGAAACGACTTCTCAACCATCTGTTATAGAAGAAAAGGATGAAGAAAAACAACAGAATGATAATGGAGAAAATAACGAAGAATAACCTATTTATTTTTAAGACGTATGTTTAAGAAAACCATACGTCTTTTTTTATTTACTTTTTATCATCCCTTCATCGATAATTGCACTTTTTGTCTTTCTACATCAATTCCAATTACTTTTACTTTTACAATGTCTCCGATGGAAACTACATCAGATGGATTTTTCACAAAGGAATCACTTAACTGAGAAATGTGGATAAGTCCATCATGCTTTACTCCAATATCCACAAATGCTCCAAAGTCTGTTACATTTCTTACGGTTCCAGTTAAAATCATATCCATCCTTAAATCCTCAAAATTTAATACATCTTCTCTTAAAATTGGTTTTGGCATACTCTCACGAATATCCCTTCCCGGTCTTGCTAGTTCTTCTATTATATCTTTTAGTGTCATCTCTCCTATTTGTAATTGCTTTGCCATTTGATTTATATTAATTTGTGCTAATTCTATTCCAATTTTCAATAATACTTCTTTTTTTGATAAATCCGATACTTCATATCCAATTTGTCTTAGCACTTCTTTTGCAATAGCATAACTTTCCGGATGAACCGCTGTACTATCAAGGGGATTTTCTCCTCCTGTAATACGTAAAAATCCAGCACTTTGCTCAAATGCTACTTTTCCTAATTTTGCTACTTTTAATAATTCTTTTCTATTCTGAATTTTACCTTTTTCCTCACGATAGTTTACAATGTTCTTTCCAATTGTTTTATTCAGTCCTGCTACATAAGTTAATAAAGAAGGTGTAGCAGTATTGACGTCCACTCCAACTTGGTTAACACTATCTTCTACCACTCCAGTTAAACTCTCTTCTAGTTTCTTTTGGTTTACATCATGTTGGTATTGACCTACTCCAATTGCTTTTGGTTCGATTTTCACTAGTTCTGCTAATGGGTCTTGCAACCTTCTTGCAATAGAAATTGCTCCTCTTAAAGAAACGTTAATATCCGGATATTCTTCTGTTGCCAATTTGGAAGCAGAATAAACAGAAGCACCGAGCTTCACTTACAATAACATAATGAACCATTCGGTTACATTCTTTTATCAAATCTGCCACAAAAGCCTCTGATTCACGAGATGCAGTTCCATTTCCAATGGCAATTACATCTACTTTATTTTTTTGTATCAAACTTATTAATTCTTTCTTGGCTCCTTCAATATCTTTTTGTGGCTCTGTTGGAAAAACAGTCGTGGTATCTAACACTTTTCCTGTTTCATCTATAATGGCAATTTTACAGCCTGTACGATAGGCTGGGTCAAAGCCCATAACGATTTTTCCCTTTAATGGTGCTGCAAGTAAAAGTTGTTTTACATTTTTCCCAAAAACTTTTATCGCTTGTTCTTCTGCTTTATCTGTTAAATCAGAACGAATCTCGCGGTCTACAGATGGCTCGATTAATCTTTTAAAACTATCTAAAATGGTTTCTGTTAGCATTTTTGTATATTGTGTCTTTCCTTTTACGACATCTTTTTGTATATAATTTAAAATATCTTGTTCTGGTTTTTCTATTTTTACTTTTAGAAAGCCTTCTTTTTCTCCTCGGTTTATTGCTAAAATTCTATGACTTGGAAGGGTTCTTACTAATTCTGAAAAATCATAATACATCATATAGGCTGTTTTTTCTTCTGGCTTAACTCCTTTTGTTACAATTGTTCCTTGTTTGCTTATGCTTCTTTTTATGTAAGCTCTATATTTGGGTTCATCTGCGATTCTTTCTGCTAAAATATCTAATGCACCTTGTATTGCCATATCTGAATTCAAAACATTTTTTTCTTCTGCTATATACTCTCTTGCGATTTTTTCAATAGGATTTTTTTCTTGTTGCTCCCATATAATATTAGCAAGATTCTCTAATCCTTGTTCTTTTGCAATGGTTGCTCTTGTTCTTTTTTTCTGTTTATATGGTCTATAAATATCTTCTACTTCTGCTAACGTAGTTGCTTTTTCAATCTGCAAAGATAATTCTTCTGTTAATTTGTCTTGTCCTTCTATTATTTTTGTAATTTCTTGTTTGCGATTTTCTAAATTATTCAAATAATTTACTCTTTCTTCTAACTGCCTTAAAATTTCATCACTAAGCCCCCCTGTTGCTTCTTTTCGATAACGAGCAATAAAAGGAATCGTGTTTCCTTCTTCCATTAAACAAATTGTTTTTTGTACTTGTTCTTCTTTTATTCCTAATTCTTCTGCTATTTTTTTAGCAATGGTATTCATACTCTTTCCTTCTTTCTCTTTTAAAAAATCATAACCTGATGTATTATATCAGATTATGATTCTTTTTTGTTTTTTATTTTGTTATTTTCTCTATTTTTAATTGGTTTTCTTTTTTTGCAGAAGAGTAGAAAAATTCTAATGCTTTTTGAACTTTTTCTTCTACTTTGTCCTCTTTTTGCCTAGTATAATACATTAAAAATAGGGGTAAGCCATATAATGAATACTCTACATTTTCTAAAATATTAAATCCTTGTTTTTCATAAAAAGAAATTCTTCGTTGCCTGATATCATATTCTTGTTGCGATATTGCTATTTGTGGTATTTCTACTTCTAATAAAATGTCTTTTTGCTTTTGCTTAAATAGCAATTCTAATAATTCTTTTAAAAAACGACTTCCTACTCCTTTCCCTCTTGTTAAAGGAAAAATAGCAAAAAACTGAATTAATGTAATTTGATTTATTTGTCTTAAAATAGTATACCCTTTTTTCTCCTGTTCTTCTTCATAAAAAAACACCTGTATACTTTCTTTTCTAGCATTTTCTTTTAATAAATCAAGAGTTGTATCTCTCCTTTCTTGTTCTGGAAAATCCAAAACAAGATGCTTATATAACTGCTCTAATTCTGTTTGCTCTGCTTTTCGAAGCATATTATTCCACTCCTATATATTGGTCATATGTAACTTCTCTATCTATTAGGGTGTTTTTCTTAATATCTAAAATACGGTTTGCTACGGTTTGCATTAATTGATGGTCGTGGGAAGCAAAAATAAGGTTTCCTTTAAAATGTTTCATTCCTTCATTCACAGAAGTAATGCTTTCCATATCTAAATGATTGGTTGGCTCGTCTAAAATTAAAAAATTAGCACCAGATAGCATCATTTTAGATAACACACATCGAACTTTTTCTCCTCCTGATAAAACCCCAATATCTTTTAATGCTTCTTCACCAGAAAATAGCATTCTACCTAAAAAACTTCTTACATAGGTCTCATCCGGTTCTTTTGAATATTGTCTTAACCAATCTGTAATACTTAAATTTTGTTCGAATAAATAATTATTATCTTTTGGAAAATAGTTTGTAGTAATTGTTGTTCCCCACTTTATTTGCCCCTCATCTGGCTTAACCTCTCCTGCTAAGATTTGAAATAAGACTGTTCTAGCATTCTCATTTTCTGCTAATACAGCTATTTTATCTCCATTTTTTACCGTAAAAGAGATATGGTCTAATATTTTTTCCCCATTGATTGTTTTCGAAATATTTTTTACTTCTAAAATATCGTTTCCTGGCTCTCTATCTACTTTAAAGTCCACATAAGGATACTTACGATTAGATGGTTTTATTTCTTCTAATTCAATCTTTTCTAAAGATTTTTTACGAGAAGTAGCTTGCTTAGATTTAGAAGCATTTGCACTAAAACGTGCAATAAAATCTTGTAATTCTTTTATCTTTTCTTCCTTCTTCTTATTTGCTTCTTTTGCTTGTTTTAGAGCTAACTGACTTGATTCATACCAAAAATCATAATTACCTGGATAAACAGTAATCTTTCCAAAATCCACATCTGCTATATGCGTACAAACTTTATTTAGGAAGTAACGGTCATGGGAAACAACTAAAACCGTATTTTCAAAGCTAATCAAGAACTCTTCTAACCACTGAATACTTTTTAAATCCAAATCATTCGTTGGCTCATCTAATAGCAAAATATCTGGATTGCCGAATAGAGCTTGTGCTAATAACACTTTTACTTTTTCTCTTGCTTCTATTTCTTTCATTAATTTTTCATGTTTTTCTGGAATGATTCCTAAATCATTTAACAGTACTGCAGCATCTGCCTCTGCATTCCAACCATCTAATTCTGCAAATCGTTCTTCTAATTTTGCAGCTTTCATTCCATCTTCTTCTGAAAAATCAGGTTTACTATAAATGGCTTCTTTCTCTTTCATAATGCGATATAACTCATCATTACCCATTATTACTGTATCTAAAACCTTTTCTTCTTCAAAAGCAAAATGGTCTTGTTTTAAAACAGAAATTCTCTCTCCTTTTTCTAAAGAAACATCTCCTTTACTTGGTTCAATTTCTCCTGCTAACACCTTTAAAAAAGTAGACTTTCCTGCCCCGTTTGCCCCAATAATACCATAACAATTTCCTTTTCCAAAACGAATCGATACCTCTTCAAATAAGACTCTTTTTCCAAAACGAATCGTTACTCCATTTGCTGATAACATAGATTTCCTCCTAATTTTACATTGCTTGTTTGGTATTATACTATACTTATTGACTTTTTTCAAATAAAAAGAAGGAGAATTTACTTCTCCCCTTTTTTACTTTAGTGACTATCACGGAAAAATAATCGAATCGCCCATAACCCGGAAATACCTACTAGCGTATAAATAATTCTACTAATAACTGACATACTTCCAAAAATGGCTGCTACTAAATCAAAATTAAAAATTCCGATTAATCCCCAATTGATGGCACCAATTACCACTAATGCTAGGGCAATATTATCTACAACTTTCATTTTTTTCACTCCTATTCTTGCAGATTTGCTATTATTATATACGTTTTCTTTTATTTTATTCTTTTGCTTAATTTTCATTGTATTTTCTTTTTTAATATGGTATTTTAGAACTAATAAAGGTGGGATTTTTATGAAAAAAAAGGAAAACAGAAAAATTAATTTTTTTCGCATTGGATTTATTTTATTTTTTCTATTATTCGTTTCGGTACTACTATTTTTTGTTAGAAACATTACCAAATCTTCTAGTATACAAACTGACTCGCCTGTTACTAGCCCGGTAGAATCCTTGCCAGTAGAAACACCAAAGCAAGAGGCAAAAACAATTACCATTACCGCAATTGGAGATATTATGTGTCATAATACACAATACCAAGATGCTTATTTAGCAAATTCAGATACCTATGATTTTTCTTATGTTTTTGAGGATATTAAAGACCATTTCAAGCAAAGAGATTTAGTCATTGGAAACTTAGAAACTACTTTCGCTGGAAAAAAAGTTGGATACAGTAGTTATCCTTGCTTTAATACTCCAGAACAATTAGCACAAAATTTAAAAGATTTAGGAATTGACATTGTTTCTACTGCTAACAATCATTCTTTAGATACCCATTATCTTGGATTAGAAAATACTTTAGACCAATTGGATTCTGTTGGAATTTCTCATATGGGAACAGCAAGAAGTAAGGAAGAACAAGACCAAATTTTAATTAAACAAGTTGGTGGAATGAACATTGCGTTTTTGAGTTATACTTACGGAACAAATGGAATCCCTGTTCCAAAAGGAAAAGAATATTGCATTAATTTAATCGATAAAGAACTTATGGCAAAACAAATAGAGCAAGCAAAACAAGAACAAGTAGATGTAATTATAGCAAACGTACACTGGGGAGTAGAATATCGTTTAGAGCCAACCAAAGAGCAAGAAGAATTAGCTACTTTTTTATTTGAAAATGGTGTAGATATTATTTTTGGAAGCCATCCTCATGTATTAGAACCAATGGAGAAAAAACAAATTACAACAGTAGAAGGAAAGAAAAAAGAGTGTTTTGTTATTTATTCTTTAGGTAACTTTATGTCTGGTCAAACGAAAGAAAATACAAAAGATTCTATTTTATTAGATTTAACTATTACAAAATCCTCTTCTGGAGAAATTTCGATTGACCAAATTGATTATACTCCTATTTATTGTTATACAACAAAAGGAAAATCAAAGGGCTTTTTATTATTAGATATTCAAAAGAATTTAGATTCTTTCCAAAAAGGAGAGCCTTCTTATATCAATACTTCTAATATTACCTTTTTTCAAAAAGAACTAAGTAAAATTCAAAATATGGTTTCTTCGCGTATGCCAAAAGTAGCAGAATAATCTGCTACTTTTTAAAACATATCTTTTCTTTTTAATAACCATGTAACAATTAATGTTAACAAAATAGCAAAAATTATCATAAAGGTAAAACCATGTGGATTATCCTGAAAAGGAAGTGCTACATTCATCCCCCAAAAACTAGATAACATGGTTGGTACTGCAATGACAATGGTAATAGAGGTTAGAAATTTCATTACCCCATTTAGGTTATTAGAAATAATAGAAGAATAGGCATCCATTGTACTATTTAAAATATCACTATATATTTTACTCATTTCGATTGCTTGCTTATTTTCAATAATAGCATCTTCTAAAATATCCTCATCTTCATCATAAAGTTTTATATTGGTTACTTTTAGCGTTCTTTCCATTACCGCTTCATTAGACCTTAAAGAAGTCGTGATATATACTAAACTCTTTTCTAGGCTAAGTAATTTCAACAATTCCTTATTTTTCATAGATTTTCCTAATACGTCTTCTGCTGTTTCTGTTTCCTTGTTAATCTTTTTTAAATAATCTAAATAAGTAGATGCATTATAATACATAATCTGTAGAATAAAACGACTCTTTTTATAGGTAGCAAAATTTTTAATCCTACTTTTTTCAAAACGTTCCATTAAACTGTTATTCTTTAGGGAAACGGTAATAAAAAAATCGTCTCTTACTACAATCATACCAATTGGCATAGTAGTATAAACTATGCTATCTTTTTCCTTTTCAGTAACAGGAACATCAATAATAAATAAAATCGTTTCATCTTCATCTTCTATATCAATTCTTGCTTTTTCCTCATAATCTAACGCATAGCGAATAAAATCTTCTTGGATTTTCAGGTTATTACATACCTTTTTTATTTCTGTTTCTGTTGGATTTACCATATTAATCCAACTTCCTTTTACAAACTCTTGAATTTCTTTCATTTTATTTGTTTGTATATCAGTATTGTAAATTCTCACCATAAAAATCACCCCTTTATTTTTCCTTTGCGTAAACGCTAGATAAATTAAAGTATACTATAAAATGAAATTATGGTCAATTGAATTACTTAAGAAAGAATCGAATGGATTTATCTTTTGCTTTAGTATAAGGCATATACTGAATCGGTAAATCAAACCAATTTGAATTTTTTAAAATACTCCTAGTATGTGTAAAGGTATCAAATCCCGCTTTTCCATGATAGGAACCCATTCCACTTTTGCCCACTCCTCCAAAAGCTAAATGAGGAGAAGCCAAATGAAGGATTGTTCCGTTAATACACCCTCCTCCAAAAGAAATTTTTTCTATTATCTTTTTTTGATTGTTTCGATTCTTACTAAACAAATAAAGTGCTAGTGGTTTTTCATAAGATTGAACCATTTTAATTGCTTCTTCTATTGTATCAAAAGTCCATATTGGTAGAATTGGTCCAAAAATTTCTTCTTCTATTAATTCCTTTTTGGCTGTACTTCCTTCTATAACGGTTGGCTCTATTTTAAAAGTGCGAGTATCATAATTTCCACCCATTAATATCGTCTCTGTTTGTAATAGTTGCACTAATCTTTCAAAATGTTTAGCAGAAATTATTTTAGCATATTGTCTATTATCAAGCGGTTGGCTTCCTAAAAATTGCTTGATAAAATGGTGAATCTCTTCTAATAATTTACTCTTACTTTCTTTCTGCACCAATATATAGTCTGGTGCTACACAGGTTTGCCCTGCATTTAAAAGTTTACCAAATACAATTCGTTTTGCAGCCAAAGAAAGATTTGCTGTATTATCTACAATACAAGGACTTTTTCCTCCTAACTCTAAAGTAACTGGTATTAATTGCTTTGCAGCCTTTTCCATTACTATCTTTCCTACTTTAGTACTTCCTGTGTAAAAAATCGTATCAAAGGGCTTATCTAATAAAGATAAGCAAACCTCCTTTTCTCCCTGAATCGTGCTAATAAATTTTTCCTCAAATGTCTGTTTTATCAGTTTTCCTATTACGTTAGAAGTATTTGGTGAATACTCTGATGGTTTGATAATTACGGTATTTCCTGCTGCAATTGCATCAATCATAGGTTCAATGGATAACAAAAAAGGATAATTCCAAGGAGAAATAATAAGAGCTAGACCATATGGTTCTGGAATTTGATAACTTTTGCCAGGAAATAAGAAAAGAGGGGTAGGAACTTTTTTTGGTTTGCTCCATTTTTTAATATGTGAAAGCATATAGTTTATTTCAGATAAACAAAGACCTATTTCCGTTAAATAACTCTCCGAGCTAGACTTATTTAAATCCTTCTGTAAAGCAAGTTCTATTTCTTTTTGATTCTTTTCTATCATCTTTTTTACTTTTTCTAATGCTTGCTTACGAAAAGATATCTCTTTTGTTTTTCCTGTCTGAAAAAATTCCCTTTGCGATTTTATTATTTCTTCTATCAATCTAATTCCCCCTTATTTTATTTTCTCTAATATTTGTAGAATGTCTTGTTTTGTAACTTCTTTTTGGTTTACTAATAAAGCACCATCATTCATTGCTTTTTCTACTACAAGAGGAAATACCTTTGGGTCAAATCCTCTGCATTTTAATGTAGTTGGTATACTAGTTTCCTTTTGCAAAGTTTTTACTAATTTTTCTACTTCTTGTATCATTTTTTCACAACGATATTCTTTCTGTGTTGCTAAATATACCTCTTCTCCCGCAAAAGGAAGTAATAATTCTCCATATAAAAAGCCAACTTTGTCTTGATTATATCTCATACAAATAGGAAGTAGCAAGCTCATTGCTTCTGCGTGTGGGATACCACATACACTTCCTAATGCATGACCAATCGCATGAACGAGTCCAACCATAGAATTAGAAAATGAAACGCCTGCTATAAGAGCAGCATTTGCCATTGCAAAAATAGTTTCTTCTCTTTTTCGTGTTACAGCATAAAGTAAATTTTCTCCGATTAATTTTACTGCTAAATTCGCATAAGCATCACTCATCGGATTTTTCTGAAGACTTGTATATGCCTCAATAGCATGACATAGTGCATCTATTCCTGTCATGGCAATCACCTTAGATGGTAACGTTTTTGTCATTTTAGGGTCTAATATGGCTACATCTGGTGACAAAAAATAAGATAAAAATTCCATTTTTGTTTGTTTTACTCTATCTAAAATTACCGCTACACTCGTTACCTCTGACCCAGTTCCTGTTGTAGTAGGAATCGCAATAAACGGAATATGTTTTCCATAGCAAAGACATTCTGCTCCCATGATTTGTTCTATTTCTTGAACCTTTTGTGATAACACCATTCTAACTCCTTTTGCTGTATCAATAACAGAACCTCCTCCTACAGCAACTATACTGTCACAATTTTCCTTTTTAAAAAGTGCTACAATTTCTTTAATAATTTCCAAATCAGAATTAATCGGAATGGAGGTGTATGACAAGACTTCACAAGAGATTTCTTTTTTCACTTCGTGTAATAACCCTAATTTTTGAATTGTTTCATCACTTAATAATAAAGCCCTTTTTGCGTTAAAAAAGTCTAATTCAGTTGAAATATTTTCTAATGCATAACTTCCTGATAAGATTTTAGTTGAATTTTGAAATTCGTAATAATTTGGTAGCATTTGTTTCTCCTTTCTTTGAAAAAAGAATCACCCAATAGGTTTTCCAAAGGGATAATTCTTTAGAAGATTGTTTTTGAAAAAGTTTTTTTGCAAAACATTTAGGAAATAGATATTGTTCTATTCTATTTATACTTCGAACCAAAGACATAGCACTTGCTATTTCTCCTTTTAAAATGAATCTATGCTCTGCATAAGCTTGTGCAATTGATTTTTTTCCAATTAGCACAAAAAAAGCTGCTCTACTACCTTTAAATTGAATTAACAAATCTACTTTATCATTCTTTTCTTCTCTTACTATCCTTCCTTGTTGTTTTGTAAGACAAATACAAGATCCTTTTTTACCTATCTGTACTTTTATTTTCATACCTTCTTTCAAAGTGTTTATCTCTTGCTGTAAGAGGGTATCGTAAAAAGGTAAAATAGAAAAAGCCTTTCCTAGAAGTGAAAATATAATAGTGCAAATTTTTTC
>DBFJJM010000045.1:0-13647 GCA_048393175.1 Candidatus Merdicola sp. | reverse complement strand
TTTTTGTTATGAATTAGCAGCATCCGCCGCATCCTCCTCTACCACCACCGCAGCAGCAGCAAATTAAGATAATGATAACAATGATCCAGATACAATCGTCTCCAAAGCCGAATCCGCATCCGCATCCACAACCTCTGTTTTCTTGCATTTGATTTCCCCCCTTTCTACTTAAGTACATCTAATCTTTTAAATGAACTAGCATCCGCATGGGTCACATGGCGTGTTACATCCGCAACCTCTGTTACCGCATCCGCAGAAAAGAAGTAAGAAAAGAATGATGAACCATAGAATTTCGTCATTACAACAACAATTTCCCATTTTCACTACCTCCCTATAAGAACCTAAGTCTTGTTGCTTAGTATGGTATATCATATTCGTTTTTTAGAAAATGTGTTACAAACAAGGAATAAAATGGATAAGCTATTTTGAATTTTTTATGAAAAAACTTCCAAAAGAAAGGTTTTAATGATATAATTCAAGCGAAAAACGAAAGCAAAAATACGTGGAGGAAAAGATATGGGAAAAATAGTATTATTAGATGATTTAACGATTAATCAGATTGCAGCAGGAGAAGTAATTGAAAGGCCTGCTTCTGCAGTAAAAGAAGTAGTAGAAAATGCAATTGATGCAGGAGCTACGAAAATAGATATTGAAATTAAAAATGGGGGTATTTCATATATCCGCGTAACTGATAATGGAAAAGGAATTCTTCCTGATGATATGGAAATGGCTTTTGAAAGACATGCTACTAGTAAAATACGAAGTGCAGAAGATTTAAATGGTGTTCGCTCTATGGGGTTTCGTGGGGAGGCATTAGCTAGTATTGCAGCAGTAGCACATGTAGAAATGGTTTCAAAAACACCAGATGCGACAGAAGGAAATCGTCTAGTAGTAGAGGCAGGACAAGTATTAGAAAAAGAAGTAACAGGTTGTCCTGTAGGAACGAGTATTACCATTACGAATCTATTTTTTAATACTCCTGTACGTTATAAATTTTTGAAGAAAGATTTTACCGAATCAGGTTATATAGAAGATAATATTATGAGGCTTGCTTTAATTCACCCAGAGATTGCTTTTAAATTAATTAGTGCAGGAAAAGTGGTACTTCAAACTTCTGGAAATGGAGATAGGAAAAGTACAATTTATAATATATATGGAAAAGAAATTGCAGAAGGAGTGTTACAAACCGATTATCAGTATGAAGATATTCATATAACAGGAGTAGTGGGAAAACCATCTATTGCAAGGTCGAATCGTTCGAATCAGGTCTTTTTTGTTAATCATCGTTATATTAAAGATAAAACATTAACTGGAGCAACAGAAAAAGCGTTTAAAGGATTATTGCCATTAGGTAAATATGGCTTTATTATTCTAGATGTAGAGATAGACCCAAGTAAAGTGGATGTAAATGTACATCCCTCTAAATTAGAAGTGAGATTTGAAGAAGAATCGAAAGTGTTTAAAGCAGTCTATCATGCTATTAAAGAAACACTTCTTAAAAATGATTTAATTACTGATACAGAAAAACAATATTCTGAATCAGAAAAAGAAGAAGAACATTCCTTTGTAACTGCTCCTATGTCAGAACAAAAGAAAAGTCTTTTTCGTGCTCCTGAGATGGATTATAATGGAGTAAATTTAGTAGAACAGATATATGAGCAAAAACAAAAAGAGCAAACAAAACAGGTTCCTCTTTTTGAAGACAAAGTAGTAATGCAAGACGAAAAACCAGAAGAAAATAGTATTGTAAAACAACTTTTAGAACTACAAAAAAAGATAAAAGAAGAAGTAGACCAGACAAAGCCACAAGAAAATGAGAAAAGTGGTCAAGAAGAAACAGTAGAAGAAATCAAAGAACAAATAGAAGAGAATAAACAACACAAAGAAGCAAATCCAGAAGAAAGTTCAGCTAATAGTCAAAAAGAGGATTCTTTTGAAAAAATCATTCAAAATATGAATGATGACCAAAAAGAAGAATTAAATCAAATGGCAAGTCAAATAGAAAAGGAAAAAGAACAGCCTGAGGGAAAAAAATTTGAAGAAATGTACCAAAAAATTTTTGGAGCTCTTCCGAAAGAAGAAACAGTAGAAAAAGAGTCAGAAGAGTACATAGAAGGTAAAGATTTAACCAAGCAAGAAAAATTGGCTGTTTTTGACACACAAGAAGGATATCAGAAAAAACCAGATTATAAATTAATTGGAATTGCTTTTCGTACTTATATTATATTAGAAATGCAAGAGGATTTATATATTATGGACCAACATGCTGCACATGAAAGAATTCTATATGAAAAGGTAAAGGAAAATTTCTATCGTGATACACAAAAAGACTCTCAGCTTATGTTGTTACCAGATATTATTACGTTAACACATAAAGAAATGGGGATTGCAAAAGATAGTTTAGAACTTTTTGAAAAGGCGGGCTTTATGATAGAAGAATTTGGAGAAAATACAATAAAAATTTCTGGGACACCAAGTATTTGTTTAGAATTAGATACCAAAGAGTTATTTCTAGAAACATTGGATGAAATAAATACGGTAGCAAGAACAGCAAAACAAGAAATGGAAGAAAAATTTATTGCAACAGTAGCATGCAAAGCAGCTGTAAAAGCACATATGGCATTAACCAAAGAGGAAGTAGAAAGCTTATTAGACCAATTATTTATTTTGCCAAATCCTTTTACTTGTCCGCATGGAAGACCAACCGTTATTAAAATGACAAAAAATGATATTGAAAAGAAATTTGCAAGAAGGTAGGAAAAATGATTGTAATAGTAGTAATTTTACTTTTATATGCCATTAGTATTGTATGGACAAGAGTGAATTTAACCACTTTTTCAAAAGGGAAAAAAATACAAATTATAGTAAGTGGTATTTTGATGGCTTTTGTTATTTCTCTTATCCTTGTTTTTTTTAAGCCAATTCAAATAGAAGATTCTGTAGTTGGTAATAAACTAAATAGAATAAATTTAGGGTTGTTTTCTGCTCTTAATACATTACTGATTGTTCCAACAATAAGCAGAACTTTAAATCAATATAAAGGAAAAGAAATAACTAAAAAACAATTTCAAAATCGTCTTTTGCTAAAAATAGGAATGATTCTTATTTTATTAGTAATAGAAATAAGTTTACTAGACAGTATGCAAAATACGATAAGCTTGATGTATCAAAATAGAAAAATGATTTTATAAAATCAAGATAGGAGAAAAAATGGACCAACCAAGTGTAATTGTAATATGCTCTCCTACTGCTTCTGGAAAAACAAACCTTTCTATTGAACTTGCTAAAAAAATACAAGGAGAGATTGTTTCTGCAGATTCCATGCAAATATATACTGATATGGACATTGGGACCGCAAAAGTAACACAGGAGGAAAAACAAGGAATTTGCCATTATATGATAGATATCGTACAGCCTAATGAAAGATTTAGTGTAGCACAATATAAAAAGGAAGCACAAAAAGCAATTGAAACTATTTTGAAAAAGGGAAAAAGACCGATTGTAGTAGGGGGAACAGGACTTTATATTAATAGTTTAATTTATAATATTTGCTATCCTTCGTTTGAGTTAGATAGTCGTTATAGGGAGCAATTAGAAAAAAGAGTAGAAAACGAAGGATTAGAAAAACTTTATGAACAAGCTTCTAAAATTGACCCACAGGCGGTAGAAAGGATAAGTAGACAAGATAAAAAAAGAATTTTACGTGTGCTAGAACTATATCATCAGACCGGAAAAACTAAAACACAGTTAGAAATAGAGTCTAGAAAAATAAAACCTCCTTATTATTATCAAGTTTATGGAATTACGTGGGAGCGTGAGATTTTATATGAAAGAATTAATCAAAGAGTAGATAATATGATAAAGCAAGGCTTAATAGAAGAAGTTCAATCCATTTTAAACAAATATCAAGGGTTTCCTACTGCAATGCAAGGACTCGGCTATAAAGAGGTGGTTTCCTATTTGCAAGGAGATTACACAAAAGAAGAAATGATAGAACAGATTAAAAAGCAAACAAGGCATTACGCAAAAAGACAAATGACGTGGTTTCGTGCCATAAAACAAATCATTTGGCTACCGGGACAAAACGGAACCAAAAAAAATGTGCAAACCATTTTGGAGGGACAAAACATTGGATAAAACAAAACAAACCAAGAAAAAAGACAAAACTATGCAAACGAAAAAAATAACAATAGCCATAGTAGTCATTTTATTAATAGCCTACGGTGTTTTTTCGGTGTACCAATTAATTCGTAATCCTACCGATGTGTTTATGATTGAAAATGGAAAAGTAGCATTAGAAGAAGAAGCAGTAGGCTATGTAATAAGAGAAGAACAAGTAGTACAAGGTAAAAACTATAAAAATGGGATGGTTCCAATTAAAGCAGAAGGACAAAGGGCAGCAAAAAACGAACCTATTTTTCGCTATTATTCTTCAGGAGAAGAAGAATTAATTAAAAAAATAGAAGAGTTAGACCAAAAAATAGACGAAGCCCAAGCTAGTGAAAATACTACTGTTTTTCCAAGTGATATTAAAGTGTTAGATAAAGAAATTGAAACAAAACTAGAAGAAATTTCGAAATTAAATAATTTACAAAAAATAGAAGAATACAAAAAAAGTATTGATAAAGCAATTGCTAAAAAGACAGAAATTATTGGGAAAAATAGTTCTTCTAATACGATGAAAAAACTAATCGAAGAAAGAAGCTCTTATGAAACAAAATTAAACTCTGGTAGTGAATCGATAACTGCACCAGAAAGTGGAATGGTCTCTTATAAAGTGGATGGACTGGAAAAAGTATTAACTCCCAATGATTTTTCTACCTTAAATAAAGACTTTTTAGAGGGATTAAACTTAAAAACAGGACAAGTAATAGCAACCAATAGTGAGAGTGGGAAAATTGTCAATAACTATATTTGCTATATTGCTACTATCCTTCCACAAGAAAAAGTTCATGATATAAAACAAGATAGTAAAGTAACCATTCGTTTATCTAGTAGTAAAGAGGTAGAAGCAAAAGTAGTATTTTATCAAGAACAAGACGAAAATGTGTTAGCTGTTTTTCAAATAAGTCAGGCAGTAGAAGAATTAATCAATTATCGAAAAATATCATTTGACATTATTTATTGGAGTTTTTCTGGATTAAAAGTGCCAAATTCTGCTATTATTCAAGAAAATAATTTATCTTATGTGGTAAGAAATCGAGCGGGATATTTAGATAAAATTTTAGTAGAAGTAAAGAAAAATAATAATACCTATTCCATCATTGATAGTTATGATACAGATGAATTAAAAGAGCTAGGTTTTACTTCAAGTGAGATTCGTAAAATGAAAAGTATTTCTCTATATGATGAAATTTTAACACATCCTAGTAGTTAAAGAAATATTACAAATATAATCGATAAGACTTTATATAAATGAGAATACCGATTAATTTAGATAGTTTTAATAGGTTCTTTCATTTTATACTGGATTAGAAGAATTACTAGAAAAGTTATTTGAGGGGATGGAACAATCTTAAAAGAAATCGAATAACTAGAAAATAACAGAAAAATTAGCTGGGAATAAAATCCTAGCTTTTATTGTTTGAATAGAAAAGGAGAAAAGAATAAACATAATTAAGAAAGATTTTATGAAAATTTGCTACAAGTTTCGGGAAATGAGCTTGAAAATAAAAGAACATTACGGATTTATATGTTAAATAATAAGGTATAATTGGCACTTGGTAAAGAATATAGGCATAGGTAATCGTTTATGAAATAGTTTGAGTATGTCAATACAATAGATATTAGAGAGTAAAGAAAATGGCATAGTAGGTATGAAAGATGCAGGATAAAGAGAGGAAGCTAATCTAAAAGTGAAACTTATTTCTCTTTATGTAAAATAGACTAGAATTTTTATGAAAATGATAGTATAATTAAACAGAATACTCCTATAAGGAGTAACCGTGTCCCTCAAGGATACGAATATTATGAAGTCCTCTAATTGGAGGCAGAAAGAGGTAACATCATGTTTAGCAAACCTATTAAATATGTTCGGCTTGAGTCATTGGAAGAAGTGAAGGCGTTCTCTTATAAGAGGGTCGAGCAAGAAAAGGCTGGGGATAAAAAAGTTTTTCATATGAACAATGGAAGAATAGTTTTCATCGATGAGTTTGGTTTCCTATACGTGACACCGTATAGGTCAGAAATCATCGGCATCCTTGAATGTGCAGGTTATCATGAAAAGATTTTCCCTGTAATGTTTTTTGACAATGAAGAAAGAATAACCAGATATAGATATAAGTGGCTAGAACGCATTGCCGAAGAGGAACATTGGGCGGAAACCTTTGAAAAAGCTTATCGGCTATCCAAAAGGAAAGGTATAAAACCTGTCGATACAAGAGGCATTAACCTGAAACAAATTCGCGACATCACAACATTGGAACGTCTTGATGACAAAGAGAAGAAACGAACTTTTGACAGCATGAGTAACGAATGTTTTATGAGTGAAAACGTTGGCACATACATTATAATTGACAAGAATAATTTAATGGTATGTGATGAGTATGGTCGTACTTATCTGCTTACCATTAAAGGAACTATTAATGACATGGTCAACAGGCTAATTAAATCTGGTTATAAACGTACGACTCATCCAGAATGCTACATTCACGAGTACGAACTTCCAGTTGGCGTTAAATAGGGAAACGAAAACCTCGAACCAAACATGCCATAATCCGAGTGGATTATGGCATGTTTGGTAATAGAATAGATAGAAAAAAGGCTTACAGAAAAGCAGTCTTTTTGTTATATACTGATGAAAATGAAACAAATGATTGACATTTTGAAAAATGAATGTTATTACTGAAAAATAATAACATTTGTGAATAGCAATTAATTGTATATGTCTAGAGAAATCAGATAAAAAAATATATTACAATTATATTACAAAAAGTTTAAAATTGAATGACAAAAAAGAAAACTATTGACAAGGGGAAAAAAAAGATAGATACTATAGGCAACGAACGTATTACCAATGAGGAAAAAAAGAATTAGGAGGTCGTTTTGAATGGCAGGAGCTATCATGAACAAAGTTTGGGATTTATTTGGAATGGATGCAGATCGTCTTGAAGATGAAGAAATAGATGAGGCTGAGGACTATGAAGAAGAAGTAGTAGAGGAAACAGAAGATAAGAAATTATTTGGCAATATTGGAAAGAGAAGTAAAGTGGTTTCTATGCCACAAACTCAACAAATTAAAATGGTTATTTCTCAACCTACTACTTTTGAACAATCAGAAGAAATTTGTGATTTCTTAAAAGAGAAAAAATCGGTTATTGTTAATTTAGAATATGTTAACAAAGATGTAGCAAGACGTATTGTTGATTTTATTAGTGGTGGCGTTTTTGCTTTAGATGGACATATTCAAAAAGTATCCAATTCTATCTTTTTAATTGCACCATTTAACTATGAAATAACGAATGAAATGGCAAGAGAAGAAATTAAAAATAAATTATCTGTTTCATGGCTAAGAAATAACAATTAAAAAAACAAAGGGAACGGATAAACCGTGCCCTTTTATTCTTAAGGAGGAATTTTACATGCTTACACCACTTGATATTGAGAACAAGAAATTTTCCAAACAAATGATGAATGGATATAGTGTAGAAGAGGTTGATGATTTTTTAGACCAACTAACAGTAGACTATGAAAAGGCCTATAAAGAAAGTGTAGAGGCAAAAACGCAAATTGAATCAATGCAAAAAGATTTAGAACATTATAGACGTATTGAAGATACACTTCAAAATACTTTGGTAATGGCACAATCCACAGCAGAAGAAGTACAGAATGTAGCAAGACAAAAAGCAGACCAAATTATTCAAGATGCAAAAGGTGTTGCTTCAAGGTCAGTCGGGGATTTGGATAATCAAATCATCATGAAGAAAAAAGAGTTAGAAGATATGAAAAAACAATTTGATATTTATAAAGCGAAAATGGAAGCCCTTCTTATTTCTCAATTAGAATTGTTAAAAGATATGAATAAAGAAGATTAAAAAAGAAAATTGGAAAAGTCTTAAAAAAGCTTTTCTATTTTTTTGTTTTACATTTGCCAAATAGAAGAAAATAAGATATAATAAGGGCGTACATAAGCAGATTATGTTACAAACTTGTTAAATGTATGTTACATTTGCATAAATAGTATTGACTTCTATGTATTTTCTAATAAAATAGTAATATATTTATGAGGTGAAAAATGAGAGTAATTAGTGGCAATCTACGTGGTTTAAAGTTGGAATCGTTACCCGGAATGGAGACAAGACCAACATTAGACAGAGTAAAAGAAGCTCTTTTTAATATTCTTCAAGATAAAATTAGGCAAGCAGAAGTATTAGATTTATTTGCAGGTTCTGGAGCCATTGGGATAGAAGCTTTCAGCAGAGGTGCAAAAACAGTTACATTTTGTGATAATGCTAAAGGGGCTATTCAAATCATACAAAAAAATATTCAAAAAGCAAGAATGCAAGAAAAAGCAACAGTTGTGGTAGGAGACTATAGCAAAGTATTAAAGGTAGGAAAAAAATATGACATTATTTTTTTAGACCCACCTTATCAATCTAATTTATCTATTGAAGTACTGAAGAAAATATTGCAATACAATAATTTAAATGAAAATGCTATTCTAGTAATAGAAACAGATGATGAAAAAAAAGTTCAAGAAGGTTTGGAAAAACAAGAACTTCCATTAGAAATATATGATACTAGAAAATATGGACGAGTGAGACTCATGTTTATGAGAAAGGGGTAAAAACCATGGAGATTTTTACATTGTTAGAGACATTAGAGGAAATTTTAGAGGGAAGTAAAAATATTCCTTTTACGGAGAAAGGAATTGTTAATAAAGAGGAATTATTAGAAATCATAAAAGAAATTAGGTTAAAACTTCCAGATGAACTAAAACAAGCAAAATGGGTAAAAGAAGAAAGACAACGTATTTTAGTAGAGGCCCAAAAAGAAGCAGATGATATTGTAAAAGAGGCAGAAAACCGTATTATTTCTATGATTGACGAACATGAAATTACAAGAAAAGCGTATGAACAAAAGGCACAAATTATTGAAACAGCAAATGAAATGTCAAGAGAAATTACAAAAGGCACAAAAGATTATGCAGATAATATTTTGCAAGGAATTGAAGTGGCGATGCAAGATGCCTTAAAAGTGATACAAAATAATCGAAAAGAACTCAAATAAAATCGGAAAAAAGTAGAGTCAGGAGTCGGAAGGAAAAGGAAATCCGATTTCTGGCTTTTTTCAAAAGTGAGAAATCGTAAGGAGAGGAAAAAAGATGGCAAAAGCAAAAAGAGCAAAAGCAAAAAAAGGAACAAGAAAGAGCAAGAAAACGAATCGTATGGATATAGCAGTAGTAGGATTAATGGTAATTAGTGTTTTGCTTGCTGTTTTAATTTATACCAAGGCAGGTTGGATAGGAGAACACCTAAGTCCTATGCTAGGCGGTATGTTAGGATGGATGAAATACATTGTACCAATTGGAACAATTGCCATTGCCATCTATATAGCTGTAGAAGAAAAGGAAAGACTAACAGGAAAATTGATTCATTATGGTATCTTCTTAATTTGTATTGCAACGATTATGACTATTTTTCAAATGTCAAAAGGCAATATAACAGAAACGGGAGAATTTTCTACTGTCATTGCACAAGCTTATGAGTTAGGAGAAAAAAATATTGGAGGAGGAGTAGTAGGAGCTATTTTAGCGGTTCCCCTAAATCAGCTATTAGACGGAGTAGGAACCGTTATTTTATGTCTTGGTATTTCTCTTATTAATCTTATCTTTATCTTTGGTGTCAAACCAGCAGAAATGCTCTCAGAAGCAATAGATAAAATGGCACAAAAACGTGAATTAAGAAAAGAAGAAAAAGAAGAGGAAAAAGAACAAACCGTTATGGTTGCCAAAAAAAGAGGAAGAAAATCAAAAGAAGAAGGGGTAGTAGAAGAAGTACCATTAGAAGACCAAATTACTATTAATTTGAATGATTCTAGCAGTAAAAGGATAAAATACCAACAGGATAAAGAGAATTTCGTTCCCTCAACAAAACAAACAGCTTCTACAGAAGAAAATGGACTTTTTAAACAAGAGCAACAACAAAAAGAAGAAAAAACAAAAGAGGTATTAGTATTAGAACATGCTTTAACAGTAGAAGATGAGGAATATCAATTTCCTTCTATTGACTTACTAAGTGAAGGAAAAGCAAGAAGTGTAAAAGGAGGAAAAAAGGCACTAGCTGATACGGCCTCTAAATTGCAAAAAACATTATATAGCTTTGGTGTTTCTGCAAAAGTAGAAAATGTTTCGGTAGGACCTGCCATTACCCGTTATGAAATTAAGCCAGCAGAAGGAGTAAGAGTAAGTAAAATAGCAAACTTAGCAGATGATATTGCTCTTAATTTAGCAGCAGAAAGTATTCGTATTGAAGCTCCTATTCCAGGAAAACAGGCGGTAGGAATTGAAATTCCAAACAAAGAAAATGAAGTGGTTCATTTAAGAGATATTATCGAAACAGAAGATTTTGCTACACATAAATCAAAACTAGCCTTTGCACTAGGAAAAAATGTAGCAGGACAAGAAGTGGTATCTGATATTGCAAAAATGCCCCATGTTTTAATTGCAGGTGCCACTGGCTCTGGTAAGAGTGTTTGTATTAATACTTTAATTACTAGTATTATTTATAAAGCAAAACCAAGTGAAGTAAAATTAGTTATGGTAGACCCAAAAGTAGTAGAACTTTCTGTCTATAATGGAATTCCACATTTGCTAATTCCGGTTGTAACAGACCCCAAAAAAGCAGCAGGAGCACTTGCTTGGGCAGTACAAGAAATGGTAAATCGTTATAGCCTATTTGCTAGTAAAGGAGTAAGGGATATAAAAGGATATAACGAAGCAGTCGAAAAAGAAGGTTCTGGTGGAAAGTTACCACAAATTGTGATTATCATAGATGAGCTTGCTGATTTAATGATGGTAGCTGCAAAAGATGTAGAAGATGCGATTTGTCGATTAGCTCAAATGGCAAGAGCGGCAGGAATGCATTTAGTGATTGCAACACAAAGACCATCTGTAGATGTTATTACAGGAATTATTAAAGCTAATATTCCTTCTAGAATTGCCTTTGCTGTGTCTTCTCAAGTGGATTCTCGTACCATTTTAGATATGGTAGGAGCAGAGAAGCTATTAGGAAAAGGAGATATGCTATTTTATCCATCCGGAGCTTCTAAACCAACGAGAGTACAGGGAGCTTTTGTATCCGATAAAGAAGTGGAAAAAATAGTAGAATTTCTGAAATCAAATGGTGGAGAAGCAAACTATAATCAAGATATTATAGAATCAATTGAAAAAGCCAATACCACAGATAAAGAAATAGAGCAAATGAAGGAAGAAGACGAAACAGACCCACTTTTAATGGAGGCAATTGATACGGTGGTAGAAACAGGGCAAGCTTCTACTTCCTTTATCCAAAGAAGATTTAAAGTAGGTTATGCAAGAGCAGGAAGAATTATTGACCAAATGGAGGAAAGAGGGATTATTTCCGGTTATCAAGGAAGTAAACCAAGAGAAGTATTAATGACAAAAGAAAGATTAGACCAGCTAAAAACAGAACCATCAGAAGAATAACAAAAGATAGGGGGAAGCTATGCCAAAAGAGGCTATTTTTTCCAAATTAAAATTAAAAGATTATGATAATGAATTAGAAAAAATACTAGAAGAGAAAGATTTTTCGGGTGATGTGAAAAATCTTCTTCTTAGCATGCTATATAAAATTCAAACAGGCTATGAAGATTATGAAATGGTAAAAAGAGATGTGATTTCAAAAAAGCAATTATGTGAGAATATCAATAAAATGATTCAAGAAACAACATTTGATTTTACGATTTTAAGGCCAAATCAAACAAGTCATGCTTTAAAAGGAAGTAAAAAAGCAGAATATAACATAAATCTAGTAACTAGGAAAATGGAGCTTTATCCGAATGAACAATCTGCCTTAAATGCTATTTATGGAATGGAGCAACAACAGTTGCAATTACAAAAGCAGTATGAAAGTATAAAAGAGGCGTTAAGTCAGTTTTTTTTTCAAGGGCGTAGTATGGACCATATTGAAATGATACGAGATTTTACTGGTTGGACATGGAGTTGTAATGCAGATGAAATTCAGAATTTAAGATATAATTTATTGTATCAAAATGTAAGAATTTTACTAGGGAATTCTTTTTTAGAAGAAATGATTCAAAATGAAGAATATGTAGTAGATTATATTGAATTATTACAAAATCGCCTGATAGAGCAATATGGAAAAAAACTTGCACATGATTTTGTCTCTTTATTATTTAAAATCGTATTAGAAGAATATTTACAAAACAACTCAGAGCAAAAGCAAGAGTGGAAAGAAAAGAAAAATAAGATACAAAAGGAGGCAAAAAAGTTAGAAAACAAAGCGAATTATTTAGAAGAATTGTCGTTAAAGAAAAAACAAGATTTAAAAAAGATACAACAATTAGACCAACTCTTGAGTAACAAAAAGCAATTAGAACAAGAATTTATAAAAAGAAATAAGATAGCAGATGATAAAACAAAACTATTTAGTATTCAGCATTTAGTTCGTATTTTAAAAAAAGAAAAAGAAGCTTTACATGAAGATATAACAGCTCTTACCAAACAAATGGACCCTAAAATACTCTCCCAGACAGAAGAATGGGTAAAAAATAGTCTTCGTTTTTTAGAAGATTTGGACTTAGAGCAAAAAGAAGAAAATAAAAAAGAAGGCAAAGATGTTGTCTTACTTCAAAAAATCTTTTTAGATTGTTGTAAAATTAAAACCCAAAAAATAGAGTTTAAAAAAGACTTGATTGACATGATATATCACATGCGTTACTATCATTTAATACCAATTGAAAAAAACAAACAAGTAAAAGACGTAAAAATGTTGGATACAAAACGTAGACAGGTACTAGAACGACTATATGATAAAGCAAAAGAGGGAAAAGTAGTTGCCAAAATAACAGAACAAGAAGAAATGAATTTTGTTATTTTTAGTACTTTATTAGAAATGAGAAATATTGACTTAGAAGCAGTAGAAGTAGAAGTAATAAAAATGCAACAAGGACAGATACAGGCTAACTATTATGATGGAGAAACGAAAGAGGCTTCGAAAACAATAGAAGCATTTGATACAATGTTTTATGAAAATCAGAAAAAAAGAAAAAAACAACCTATTTTAATATAAGGAGGAAAGAATGAAAATTACATTTTTAGGAGCTACCAAAACGGTAACTGGTTCTAATTTTTTAGTAGAAGGTGGAGGAAAGAAATTTTTAGTAGATTGTGGAATGTATCAAGGAAAGGCGGCAGAAGAGATTCAAAATGAAGAACCCTTTGCCTTTGATGTAAATAGTATTGATTTTATGCTACTTACACATGCTCATATTGACCATTCTGGTAGAATTCCCAAACTATATAATGATGGGTATAGAAATCCGATTATTGCAACAAAAGCAACTTGTGATTTATGCTCTATTATGCTACCAGATAGTGGTCATATTCAAGAAACAGAATCAGAATGGAAAAATAAAAAAAGAAAAAGAAAGGGAGAAAAAGAAGTT
>DBFJJM010000044.1:0-1565 GCA_048393175.1 Candidatus Merdicola sp. | reverse complement strand
TTTTATACTCTAAAATTGTCTTTTCACTAATACCGGTATAGTTTAAATCTACTTTTACATTTGCCATTTTTTTTCTTCCCTTCCTTTGTATTTTGATTTTATTGTATACTAAGTTATTTTTTTATGCAACATTATTTGACAACCTCACTAAAAACTTTTGAAAAATATTTCATACTGGCTAAACATTGTTCCATTGTATTTCCTGTAGCCCCTACTTCGATAATAGTGGCTGCGTTCGTAACATGTTGGTTATATCTAGAGTTACGTAAAATAATAGGTTTCATAAGGCCTGGATAAAGTTCATTTGCTTTTTCTTGTAGTTTTATAGCAAATTTTAAATTTTGTTGCCAGTTAGGGTGAGATAGCCCCCCTCCATCGGTTCCAATAACAAACATAATTTGGGCAGCATATTCTTCTCCTATTTTGACAGTAGGGGCATAATTACTATTTGCTCCTACTGCATCTCTATGAATATCAAACACCATTTGAGTTGCTGTATTAGCTGATAATTGATTCTGAATCGTTGTTAAAGAACGATTATATGACCCGCTATAGGCAGGGTAATCGTGATAAGTTGTATCGTGTATCACATGATAGCCATAATTTTTTAAATAGTTTGCTAATTCATCTCCTACACGAGAAACAGAAAAGTTTAAATCTGTGGTACGGTAATTACCCGTTTGCTCATACTCATATCCTTGACTAGGAGTATAACTTTCGCAAGTATGTGTATGATATAAAATAATATCTTTTTTATTCGTAAGTTCTATATTGGGAGATAACATTTCTTCTGTTAATTCATATTTGGATTCATTTTTTACTTTTACACTTCCATATTCATTTGTAAATTTTGTGTTAATCCCGCTTTGGTCTATCACTTCTGTTGTTATCCCTGTTTGTGCTTCTGGAAGACTTTCTGGCTCTTTTGCTACTACGTTATTTTCTACTTTCTTATTTTCCTTTTCTTTATTTTTATTATCCATCGCACTTAGCTGAATTCCAAATACTTTTTGTAATAAATTTTCTTGTGCTTCTGGCTCTTCTTGTACTTCTTCCATTGCTGTAACGACTTCTCCTAAACAACTAGTCATAGCTGTTTTAGAAAAAAACTCTTTCGGAATCGGATTTTCTGTCGCTGGGCTTTTTTCTTTTGTTTTTTCGCCTGTTATTATCTTTGTGAAACAAAAGGCTACTATTAGAAGGAGCACAAAACCTATACTATATTTTACAATATCTTGAAATCTTATTACTCTTACATTAATCATTCACTCTTTTCTCCTTTGTCCTTTTCCGTACTTTTACATTATATGTATTACTAACAAAGGATATGAAAAAAAGTATTTTTTAGAGACACTAAGGGGAGTCCTAAATTAGGACTCCCCTTTTCGTTACATAACAAAAATGTACTGAACCCAAAAAATTGGACATTTTTTGATTAAGTATATTTGGAATAGTCAAGAAAAACTAGACACAAAATTAAGTGAATTAGGAATTTTTTAATTCGTACTCTATGGGGCTCATATAATCTAAAGCAGAATGCATTCTTTTTGTGTTATAGTAAGTCT
>DBFJJM010000043.1:0-3792 GCA_048393175.1 Candidatus Merdicola sp. | reverse complement strand
CTTGTCAGAATTATTAGGACACGCAGATATAAAAACGACCTATCGATATATCTATACAGACAATAATAGAAAGCGACAGGGCGTTAATTCTCTTGTTTCAAGGCGTATGTAAAAATCGTAAAGTAAATACTTTACGATTTTTGGGTAATAGCTATCTGCTATTGCCCTTTTCATTTTCTAATTTACAATATATCGTAAACAAAACTAAAAATTCAATACTGGAAAAGTTTGGAAAAAGGAGGTGACTTCGAGTGTCCCAAATATCCGAATCGGTGATAGCTGGTTTGATTGAGGGAACAAATTATAAATATGTAATAGTAGTAAAAAACAAAGTCATATATACTAATTTACAAATAATTACAGATGAAATACAAAACGAATTAAGTGACACTAAAGAATATGAAAAAAAGACACTCTCTAAACGCACAAAGCATATAGTTAAACAGAAATTTGTTCATTTCTTGACTTATGAAAATTTGAAAGTTTACATTTTCACAAATCAAGAAAACTGTCTTTTCATCAAAGCACTATACAACTGTATAATTAAATCGGTAGAATTTGCAGAATTTAATGATTATAAAAATCATTACTTTTACAAAGAAATCTAATTGGATACCACAGGTGCGGGAGCCGTCCTGTGTCTATCAATTAAATCCCATTTGCTACTGTGAAAAAAATCCTCTGGTCACATTGAAAAAATTATAAAACAACCTCTTTAGTTTACATAAAAAAACTGAAAATCCCTGTGTCAGTGGTTCGATTCCACTTCAAGCCACCAAGACAAGTTTTTGTCGAACTTTTTGAAAGTCTTGATACAACTTAATTTCAAGACAACAAAAATTTTGATGAACACAAAAATCTTAAACCGTTTCAAAAATGAAGCGGTCTTTTTTTGACCCAAAATATTGAAAAAAGGAGGTTTTTGTGGTAATATGTTACATATAATTAAAAAAGAAATCAATATGAGTAAGGAATTACTCTCTAAAATTGAATGGGCGTGCCGTTTAAAATTTAAAGGAAAGGAACAGCCACAAATAATAAATGGTTGTCTAAGAATTATTGAGCATACCAATTTAGCGTATGTAGAGCCCCATAGAGTAATTATTAAAGATAGCTTGTACCTATTCTTTAATGAACACGATTATTTCTATGAAAATGATTTAAGTACAAAATATCCGTTATCCAAATTACAAGAACATATCAGCGGAAATACATAACATAGAACGGCAAAGCATTTTAGAGTTTTTAAAAAATTATACTATATTGGTTTATTTGTGTTATTAAAAAGAAAATATAAAGAGATAGTAATAATAAATATAAAAACTCTAAAAGTGCTAATAGCTAAAACTATGCTATGTGGCACTTTTTTAGTTGCCTTTCTATTCATAAAATTTGGAAGGAGGATATGTAAAAATGAATGAAGAAAGGAAAGTAGCAGGAATTTATATTCGTGTAAGTACAGAAGATCAAGTTAGAGAAGGATTTAGTTTAGGAGAACAGGAGGAAAAATTAAAACAACTTTGTAAATATAAGGATTATAAAATCTATAAAGTTTACAAAGATGCAGGAATTAGTGCAAAAAATATGTCAGGTAGACCAGCATTCCAACAAATGCTAGAAGATATGAGAGCAGGAAAAATCAATTATATTGTAGCCTATAAACTAGATAGAGTTACAAGGTCTGTAAGAGATTTAGAAGTACTAATTTCAGAACTAGAAGAACATCATTGCTATTTGGTATGCGATAGGGATGATGTAAATACTAGCACAGCTAATCGGAAGATTTTTTGTGCGTATGCTAACAGTTTTATCTCAGCTAGAAATTGAAATAGTATCAGAAAGAACAAAATTTGGTTTAACAGGTGCAATAAAATCAGGTCATATACCAGGAACTTGCCCATTGGGTTATAAACGAGATACATCAAAGAAAATGGTAATTGATGAAACTACAAAAGATATTATCATTAGAATATTTAATCTATATTTACAAGGCAAAAGTTATCAAACAATAGCAAATATTCTAAACGAAGAAAAGATTTTAGAGCCTAAAAAATGGGATGATTCTACCATAGAAAAAATAATCAATAACAAAATCTATGTAGGAGATTATGAAAGATTTAAAAGAGTAGCAAAAGAACAAGGCAAAGAGCCTGTAATATATCCTAATGTAGTAGAGCCTATTATAACAAGAGCAATGTTTGAAGATATACAGCTACAAAAAGAGAAAAATCAAAGAGCATATTGTAGAGATAGAGTATATATCTTTATGCAAAAAATGAAATGTCCTAAATGTGGGAAAATAATGGGCAGTAAAGGAACAGGTGGTAAAAAGAAAAAGTATATGTATTATCATTGTTCAGACTGTAAAATTTATCTTCGAGAAGACTTAATAGAAGAACAAGTTATGCCAATGATAATGGATTTAATAGAATATGATATGACAGTAAAAAAGTATTTTTATCCTGTTTTAGCAGATAAGAAAGAGAAAAATACAGATAAACTGGATAAAGAAATAAACACATTAAGAAATCAAAAAAGTAGAATAAAAGAAGCATATTTAAAAGAAATTGTTAATGTAGAAGAATTTTCCAAAGAATATAAAGCTATTGATGAAAAATTAGAAATGCTAGAACAAAAACGAATTGAAAAAATAGACCTAAATAAACAGAGTTTTAGCCCACAACAATTAATGGCAGATAGAGATGTAGAAAAAGAAAAGCTAATCCGTTCTAATAAATTCTACGATATGCTAATGGCAGAATGGAAAAGTAAAGATAAAGAAGAAAAACAAGAATTTATATCAAAGTTTTTAGAAAGTATTACAGTTGAAAAAGATAGTAAAGGTAAATTATAAGTTAGTTAACTTAAAACTAAGAAAAACATTTATTGAACAAATATATAAACTAATGCAAAATGGAATGTTTGATATGACTATTCCAGACGAAAAAGATAAAGAAATTAGAACAACAGTTATGATGGACAAACAAGAACTAGAAGAATATATTGAACGATTAAATGACTATTACGAAGTATCTTATTATGAAATAGCAAGACTAGATGAACCAAAGAAAGGCTACCAGAAAAAGTATCTTACAATAGATGAAACAAATGATAATGGAGAAAAACTTTTTAAACTAGTGGAATTGGTAACAGATGATAAAAAATATCCACAGAAAAAAGTAAATAGAATCGTTGGAGCAATTAGAGTAAAGGAACGAGAAAAAGTTAGTTAAGAAAATTAAATAATTGGAGGAATTGAAAATGGAGAATAAAGAAGTAAAAACAAATAATATTGAAAATAAATATGGAATTGAATACACAAGAGTTGGAGATTATTATATGCCTAACTTAGTTTTAGAAAAAGAAGAAAAAATTGTGCTAAACAAATATGGAAGAATGAGATTAAATTTCTTAAAGGAAAATAAAAAAGCAGAATATACAATAATGTTTGTGAACGGAACATTAAATAAACATTTAAAAGAGATTCAAGAAACAGCTCAAACAAGAATTGACATTATAATTGAACTACTAAAACAACAAAATAATATAACAGAAGAAATGAAAAATACAGATCAACTTTATTGGGTTAGTATGATGAATAATTTTAAAAACACAGCAGAAGAAATTATACTAAATGAACTAATTTATGTATAAGAAAATAGTGGTAGGAGTGCCATATCATTTGGCTATACAAATTTAATGTCTATAAGTGTAGCGAGCATAGGTTTTGTGTTGCCACCAAACCGACAGCTTACGCTTGACAAAGGGAAATCTTCCCCTATAACCCCTACC
>DBFJJM010000042.1:0-3238 GCA_048393175.1 Candidatus Merdicola sp. | reverse complement strand
CTTGTCAGAATTATTAGGACACGCAGATATAAAAACGACCTATCGATATATCTATACAGACAATAATAGAAAGCGACAGGGCGTTAATTCTCTTGTTTCAAGGCGTATGTAAAAATCGTCAAGTAAATACTTTACGATTTCCGCAATAGCGTTTACCTCTTGCTTATTGTTATTTTCTAAGCTATAATTATTTTAATCTTTACAAAAAATTTAATACTGGAAATTATTCCCGAAAGGAGGTAGAAAAATGCTCCCAATAACCGATATTGTTCGGCATAATTGGGGAAACGAGAAACCTTTATTATATAATTGTAAGAGAAGAAGAATTAATAATTTCGAACACAAACCTTAAAAAAGATAAAATAAAAAATGTTATAAAACAACTAAAAACGGGCGATATAAATGCTGTACCAAAAGACATAAAACGTATAATTAAGAAAAAATATGCTTTCCCGATTACTCTAGATATAGTAACGACAGTATACCTATTTTCAAACAACAAAGACCTTTATGAGATAGGAAATCTTATAGAACACATTTTTTTTACTCTATATCAAATTCAGTCAGAGATTAACTATTTTTCTTATATTTTCAAAAAAATTCAGAATAGACAAAATAGAAAATTTTTAAAAAAGGATTGACAAGATTAAAAGTATACGTTATAATCTAGGACATGTGAAAACGACAATCAAGTTAACAATTCTTGAAAAAATCAAGTTAACAGTTGCTGAAAAGGTTAATACTACACGATTTATGAGGTCCATTAGCTCAGTTGGCAGAGCACTTGACTTTTAATCAAGTTGTCCCGCGTTCGAGTCGCGGATAGCTCACCAATGAATACTAAATATGAATTTATATTTAGTATTCATTTAATATTAGGCCCGTTGGTCAAGCGGTTAAGACATCGCCCTTTCACGGCGGAGACATGGGTTCGATTCCCGTACGGGTCACCAATTAAATAGTGCCACTTTAGCTCAGCTGGTAGAGCAACTGACTTGTAATCAGTAGGTCGCCCGTTCGATTCGGGCAAGTGGCTCCAAAACTTAAAATCAGGCTTGTTAATGGACTTGCTTGATTTTTTGTTTGAAAAGGTTTTAAATAAGAAGGTGAATTTTATGAATAAGACTGCTATTGTTACAGGAAGTTCTAGAGGGATTGGTGCGAGTATTGTTAGTCTTCTAGCAAAAGATGGATATAATGTTGTTTTAAATTATAATAAATCAGAAGAAATAGCAAAAAAAAAGCAAGAAGAATTAATGAAACAAGGATATTGTATAGAAACTTTTAAAGCAGATGTTTCAAAAAGAGAAGAAACTAAAAAGTTAGTACGATTTACTCTAAACAAATTTCATAATATTGATGTATTAATAAATAATGCAGGAATTACACAAATGAAATTATTTACAGATATTACGGATAAAGACTGGGAGTACATACTAAAAACAAATTTAAATTCTGTATTTTATATGTGTCAAGAAGTACTACCAAGTATGATACATCAAAAAAGTGGTTCTATTATTAATATTTCTTCTATATGGGGCTTAACAGGAGCTTCTTGTGAAGTGGCCTATTCTACTAGTAAAGCAGCGTTAAATGGGTTTACGATGGCATTAGCAAAAGAAGTAGGTCCTTCTAATATAAGAGTCAATGCTATTGCTCCAGGAATGATTCAAACAGACATGAACCAAGGTTTAACAGAAGAGGAACTAAAACAAATAACAGATGAAATTCCATTACAAAAAATAGGAAAAACCCAAGATATTGCAAAATGTATTTCTTGGTTAATAGAAGACGAATATACAACAGGTCAAATTATTTCTGTAAATGGGGGTTGGCTAATGGCATAGAAAAAAGACTATACTTTAAGCATAGTCTTTCTTTTTTGCTATATAACTTTTTATTGGTCTAATATTTTTCTTCTATAGTTTCCAGAAATAATTCTTGGGATATAAGTAATAATTTTATATACTGCTAAACGAATTTTTTTACTCCATATATAACTTTTACGAAGATGATTTGTTTTAGAAAGAGAAAGATTCTCTCCTTTTACTACTAAATCTGTACTTATTTTTTCAATTTGAAAAACATAGTTTTGACCTTCGTTATTATCCCATTGACTATTACCATTATGAAAACAGAAATTTAAGCTATCACTTGGTAATAATTCAATTTCAGTTTGAAAACCTAATTCTGTTTTTTCCATTTTTACTTCATTCAAATTTTCCCATAGTAGTCCAAAACCATAATGAATAAACACTTCCTCATTATTTTCTTGGAAGAATTTACCGGTATAAGATATTTTTACTTTAGAGTTTTCAACTAACTTATCTGTATTAAAAAATATATTTTTTGTAAGTTCCATGTTTTTCTCCTTATTCATCTTTTGATTATCACTCATATTATAGTATTAAATTTTACAATATTCAATAGTTTTTTACAAAAAAACATTAAAATTATCGGATAATTTTACCAATTATGTAGAAACAATCGTTCTTGGATACTTCAATATCTTTATAATCCTTATTATCTGCTTTTAACACAATGGTAAAACGATGAAGGGCAAGTTTTCGTATAACTACTTTTCCGTTATAATAAAAAAGGCCAATATCACCAAGAGCAGGCATTGTATTTTGTTCAACATAAGTAATGATTCCTGTGTCAAAAGATTGATTCATACTGTCGTCTTTTATTTGAATGGCAAAAGAAACATTCGGATGGGTAGGCGGGCATGAAATAAAATCTGTAATGTTTTCTATTAAAGGAATACGTTCATAAGAGATATAATCCATTGGTCTAAAGACCATTTCTTTTGGCAGTTTTTTATCATAGGTATACATAATAGGTTGAAAGGGAATTTCAAGAACTTGGCATATCTTTTTCAATGCTTTATGACTTGGTGTTCTTTCTCCTTTTTCAATATGGGTTAAATGACCAATATTGATGCCTGTTAATTTAGAGAGTTCTAATTTTGTAAATCCTTTATCTGTTCTTGCTTTTTCAATCATTTTACCAATCATAATAAGACTCCTTGTTTGAGATTAATATCTAAATTATATAAAAAAGAAAAAAAAAAGTCTATAAAAACAGTAAAAAAGACACTTTTTTTATTAGGATATTGCTATCTTTTTTGAATTAAGATACAATAGAAAAGAATAAATGAAAAAAGTAGTAATATACTTTAAAAAAAGCGATGAGAGGTGAAATATGGAAACACAAAGAAAGAAAGACCAAACAGAAA
>DBFJJM010000041.1:0-26758 GCA_048393175.1 Candidatus Merdicola sp. | reverse complement strand
AATAGAAGATGACTATACAACAATTAAAGATGTTTTAAAAAAGGAATTTCATTTTTCTGACCGCCTTATTACGAAATTAAAAAGAATGGACAATACCATTTTATTAAATGGAAAACCTTCTTTTGTTTCTTTTGCCTTATCACCAAAAGACATCGTTACTTCCTATCTTGATTACGAAGAAGAAAATAGCAATATTGTTGCTACTGCTACCTATTTAGATATTGTTTACGAAGATGATGCTTATCTGATTATAAATAAGCCTCCTTACTTAGCAGTTCACCCTTCTTCTTTACATTTTTCTAACAACCTATCTTCTGGCGTAAAATACTATTTTGACCAGATTGGTTTAAAAAAGAAAATTCGCATTGTCAATCGTTTAGATAAAGACACTTCTGGTCTCGTTATTTTTGCCAAAAACGAATATGTACAAGAAAGACTCATTTATCAAATGAAACAACATCAATTTCAAAAAAAATATTTAGGAATAGTAGAAGGTACTTTTCACCCTGCTTGTGGTAGTATAGAAGCAAAAATAGCAAGAAAAGAGGGAAGTATTATTCAAAGAGAAGTATCAGAAAAAGGAGATATTGCTATTACTCACTATAAAACAAAAAAAGTTTACCCTTCCTTTTCCTTAGTAGAATTTTCTTTGTTAACCGGACGTACTCACCAAATTCGTGTACACTCTAGCTATCTTGGTCATCCGCTTCTAGGAGATACTCTTTATGGTAACTTTTCTTCCCTTATCCAAAGACAAGCTTTACATTCTTCTTTTTTATCTTTTCTTCATCCTCTTACTCATCAACCTGTTTCATATCTCTCTCCTCTACCAGAAGATATGAAAAAAGTACTAAATAATTAGTACTTTTTTCATATTGTTAGACTAAGCTTACTATTTTTTTCAGCTTATACCTGCAATTTAGTGAATAATATGTGCTGTAATAATTGTATAACTATATGAGTTAATCGTTATCTTTATATCATCCATTTCACAATACCAATTCTTACCTTCTTGATAGATATTACAATTTTTATCTAACACTTTATTTTTACAATATTCTACTACATCATTTGTCTTTAATTTAAGATTTTTCTTAATCCTATCCGTACCCATTTCAGTAGTATGGACTTTTTCTATATTGGATAACAATACTTCTTTATTCATATCCTACCAACTCCATAACTTAAATTTTTTATCTACTTTTAAGGAACACATTGTATTGAAGTATGTTCCACTATATCTCTTTCATCAAAATAAATATTAAGTATGTAACCATAATAACAGTCGAAAAAAATAGCTTTGTTACAAAAAAACAATCCTTTACCTATACTTCCTGCATGGTAACTGTATTTGTTTTCTTCTTCCCTACTGTATTTTTCATATATTGGTTCTCCTAACAGTGTAACAACTTGTTCTTTTGATAATCCTATCAGACTTTGATTATCACTAATTTGTTTCATTTCTCTATATAAATCACTAGGTTTTTCAGATTTGATATTAATTAATATTATACATACGAAAAGTAAAATAATTATGATGATTAAAATTTTAAATGTTCTACTTATTAATTTTGTTTTTATTAAGCCTATTATCATAACAGTTAATAATAGACAGATGATATGTGGCATAAATAGGATTAAAAATACTACTAAATAAGTCCCTAAATATATTGCAAAATATGAAATAAATTCCATCTTTATCTCCTCTATAGTTTACTTTTATCCGATTTGTTTTTTATTATTTTTGCTATGATAAAAACGATTACACTTGGTAATATAAATTCAATCATTCTTGCTATGATAAAAGCATAAAATGGTGCGGAATGATTGATCGTATCATACTTTAAATAATCAGCTCCTAATCTTATTCCAAAACCAATTATTAAAAGGATACTGACAAAATATAAAAACTTAACAATGTTTTCTTTCTTCATATCCTTCATGTTTCCTCTCATATGGATTTACTGGTATCCATTAATTTAGCTTTAAATGTCCCTTTGTAGGAATTGGTTCTTCTTATACCAATTTAAAAAGAGAGCTTGCTCTGGGGATTTAAATTATGTAAATCCAGAACAAGCTTAAATAACGTTTTACCTCTTTTATACTATTCTTCGGCTCTTGCCCAGATAATAATTCTCATTTTGCTATCATCTGTACAAGTCGATAGAGAAATTTCTTTTGCTCCTTTGGTATCTCGTTTCATATAATCGGTATCTTGTGGAGTTGTCTCATATTTATTATAAATAACATATTTTAATCTTACTCCTGCATTATCTGTAATATAGATTATATCCCCATTTTCTAACTTCTTATTATTTGAAAAGAACGAACCATTACGATAATTATGTCCTACAATAACCGTATTTCCCACTTGATTTGGTCCTGGCCCATATTGAATAGCAACTGCTTTTTCAATAGCAGCAGGTGATAGTTTTGAAATAATTGGATACTTTACATTTGTTTTTGGAATTTCTATTTTACCACTTACCGGAAAGCCTTGATAATTAAATGTTTTGGTTCCATTTGCATTAGGAGACTCTTCAATTCCATCTAATGGGTTAGTAATATTAGCATCTTCTGAAGGATTTGAATTTCCATCTCCTGATGCTACCTCATTATCAAATTCTTCTAAAAAGTCTCTTGCTTCTTTATCTACAAAATACTTTTTATATACATCATATCCTAAAAATCCTAACAATCCCACAATTCCAATAATTACAATAACTAATAGTACGGTTAGAAATTTACCATATTTACTATTTTTCATATGTATTACCTCCGTCTTTTTTCTACTATTTTTATTATATCATAATTTTTTCTATTTCGATACTATTTTACAATATTTTTATTGAAAACAAGGTAATTCTTAATTTAATTTTGTTCCCAGTTTCGTTCCTCCTAGTAGATGAAAATGAAAATGTTTTACTTCCTGTCCTCCATCTTCTCCACAATTATTAATAACGCGAAAACCTTTTTCTTCTATTCCTAATTGTTTAGCTAACTTTTGAATAACTAAAAACATTTTTCCAATTACAATTTGGTCTTCTTTACTTACTTCCATTGCAGAGGAAATATGTTTTTTCGGAATCACTAAAATATGAATCGGGGTAACAGGATGAATATCTTTAAATGCTAAAATTTCCTCATCTTCATATACAATTGTAGAGCCAATTTCCTTTTTTACAATTTTACAAAAAATACAATCTTCCATTGTTTTTTCCTCCTACCTTTTTATTAAAATCGCTTTTATTCTTCTAACTCCTGCTGAACTTGCCTCTTCTTTTTTTATTTTAAACGTTCCTAGTTTCCCTGTATGCATTACATGTGGTCCTCCACAAATTTCTTTACTAAAATCACCGATAGAATAAACTTTGACTCGTTCTGGATATTTATCTGCAAACAGTCCAATTGCTCCTTTTTTAATTGCCTCCTCATAGCTCATTTCTTCACAAGTAACAGATAAATCTTTTTGAATTTGGCAATTTACTAAAGCTTCTATTTCTTCTATTTCTTCTTTTGTTACTTTTTGTGGATGTGTAAAATCAAAACGTAGTCTTTCTTCTGTAATATTCGAACCACATTGTTTCACATGGTCTCCTAATATCGTTCTTAAAGCTTGATGTAATAAGTGGGTAGCAGTATGATAAGCAATCGTTTGGTCATTTTGCTCTGAAAGACCTCCTTTAAACTTTTCCTTTGCTCCTTGTCTTGATTTTTCTTGGTGTTGTTTAAAAAGGTTGTCAAATCCTTGTTTATCAATCGTAAATCCGTTTTCCTTTGCTAACTCTTCTGTTACTTCTGGCGGAAATCCATAAGTATCATACAAACGAAAAACAATAGTAGCATCAATTTTTCTAGTTTCCCCTTGTTTTAACTTTTCTACTTCTTTTTGAAATTCTCTTTCTCCTCTTTGTAATGTTTTTGCAAATTTATTTTGCTCTTCTATCATAACTTGTTTAATTATTTCTTTTTTTTCTTCTAACTCAGGATACATTTCTTTTGCTGTTTTGATACTTTTTTCTATTATTTCTGGCATATTGGTTAAATTAATCTGCAACTTATTTAAATGTCTTGTCATTCTACGAATTAGTCTTCTTAAAATATATCCTCGCTCTACATTACTTGGTCTTCCACCTGCTACAATAATCATCATACTAGAACGAAGATGGTCTGCTACAATTCTTCTGCTATATAAAATATCCTTTTTAGCTAGCTTTTTTAATGTTTCCATAACAGGAAGAAATAGTTCTGTATCATATGGAGTTTCTTTTTGTTGTAACAAGGTAGTCATTCTTTCTAACCCCAAACCAGTATCTACATTTTTTTGCTGTAGTTTCGTATACGTTCCATCACTGTGTTTATAGTACTCCATAAACACATTATTCCAGATTTCGACATATTTGCCACATTCACAAGAAGGGTCACAGTGTTCTGAACAAGCTGGTTTTCCCGTATCATAAAACATCTCTGTATCCGGTCCACAAGGACCTTCTTCTCCTGCTATCCACCAATTATCTTCTAAAAAATAGATTTTTTCTTTTGGAAGTCCTGCTTCCATCCAAAAGTTTGCTGTTTCTTCATCTTTTTTACACGTTTCGTTTCCAGCAAAACAAGTAACAGATAGTTTTTCTACTGGAATTTTCAATTCTTTTGTTAGAAAAGTAAAACTCATCTGAATCGATTCTTTTTTAAAATAGTCTCCTAAAGACCAATTACCAAGCATTTCAAAAAAAGTCAGGTGTCTATTATCTCCTACTTCATCAATATCATTCGTACGTAAACATTTTTGGTAATCGGTTAGGCGTTTTCCGAAAGGATGACTTTCTCCTAATAAATAGGGCACTAATGGCTGCATCCCTGCTGTTGTAAATAAAACAGAAGGGTCATTTTCTGGTATTACTGGAGCACTGGGAATAACTTTATGCCCCTTTTGTTCAAAAAAGGTTAAATATTTATTTCGAATTTCAATTGCTTTCATTTTTATTTCTTCCTTTCTTTTTTCTGCTTGCATTATATTATATCCTACTTTTAAAAGCAAGTAAGAGCTATTTGTTTATCCTATAACATTCTATCAAGACACATTTGAATAAACTGTCTACATTCTTTATCAAACTTTCCTTCTTGTTTATTATGCCTTGTTTCACAAAAGTAACGACCTGTTGCAATCTCTTTTTCTAATCTTCCAAGAGCATCCTTTCCTCTTTTTCCTGGATACCTATCTGCTGTTAATAAAAAAGGCTCTTCTATAATTTCAATTTCAGCTTGATAATCCTCATCTAAAAAGACAAGTCCTGTTACATAATAGGCAAGGCTACTTCCTCCTACTTTTTTTAATCTTTGTATATACTCTTGTTCTATCTCTTCGTCTGATAAATAGTTGCCTTGTTTTCTTCTAACATGCAGACCTGGCTGCTCATCAAACTTTTCCACATATAGAGCAGAGTCCGCTGCAAGAGTTGGCAAATGGCAGAAAGGATAATAGGAAAAGGCCTTTTTTTTTGCATTTTCTATTACGGTTATACCATCTTCTTCTACCTCTATAAAAAGATGTTTATCTTTTGGAGTCATAATTGATATAGGAAGAGACAACAGTCTTTTTTTCATATTTTCTATTTTGTATTCATTTTGAGTCGCATAAAATAATTCCATTTTTATCTATTTGCCTCCCATTCTGCTAAAAATTCTTCTAAATAGGTTTGTATAAACAGATGTCTTTTTTTTGCTAATCTTTTCCCTTCCTTCGTATTCATTAAATCTTTTAATTTTAATAATTTATCATAAAAATGACCAATACTTGTTCTAGAACCTGTTGTTTGGTATTCTTCTTGTGTTATTCTTTCTTTTTCTTCTGGGCAATACAGCTTTTTTCCTACTTTTCCGCCATAGGCAAATGTTCTTGCAATTCCGATTGCTCCTAGAGCATCTAATCTATCGGCATCTTGTACAATTTCCCCCTCTTTGGATAATTCCTTTTTGATAGAAAAATTACTACTAAACCCTAAATTCATACAACTATGTATTATATTGTTTCGTTTTTCTGGTGGTATTTCTTCCCATACTGCTAGTCCTTTCAATGTTTCTTCTAATTTTTCCTCTGCCTTTCCTTGATAAAATTTATGGTCATATAAGTCATGTAAAAAGGCTATCATTGAAATAATAAAGCTATCTGCTTGTTCTTTTTTATTTATTTTTTGTGCATTCTGTTCTACTCTTTGCAAATGATACCAATCATGTCCCGTAGCTTCTTCTTGTACTATTTTTTTAACATAGTTTCTTGTTTTTTCTAATATTTCTTCTTCCCTCATCTTTTATCCTCCCTATGATTCCATTTTCAAGAAGCGATAAGTGGCATGATAGTGATTTAATATTTTTTCTATCTCTTTAGGTGAAAATAGAACCGTTGCTGTATTGATATTAGGATGAAATGCTACTTTTTTATCTTTCCATACTGTTTCATCTATTAGAAACATAACATCTGTATTTTTTACTTTTATGATATTTAGTAGTGAAACAGAACCTGTTTGAATGTGTAACTTTTCTTCTAAGTCTTGTTCAGAAGCAAAACTTAATTTTGTTTCTTGTAATATTTCCTGTAACTGCTTTAAATTTGCTTTTTTCTCAGTTGGTAAAGAAACTAAATAGTAACAAGATTTATTTTTATTTCTTAAAAAAAGATTTTTACAAGCACATCCATCTATCTTAACTTTATCATTGTCAGCACAAGTATATAACGCAGGATGATAAATTGTTTCATACTCTATTTCTAATTGGTTCAATACTTCTAGCACTTCTTCCATTTGCTTACCTTCCTTTTTCGCTTTGTATTGTATCATAATAAGCCAAAAAGGAAAAGATTTTTTGCATACAAAAAAAGCTATCCTAAAATAGCTTTTTAAAAATATTACCTTTTTTAAATTTCCATTTGACTACCTAAAAAGTTAGCAGCGGATTGTACTACTTTTTGTTCTACTTCATTCATCTTTGTATTTGGCTCTTTCGATAGTAAAATTACACTTCCAATTACATCTCCATCTGCGATAATAGGATAGACCACCTGAGAATTAAACTTTCTTTCCTTATTATCATTTTTGGTAATAGGAATTGATACATCATTATTTTCTTGGCTAAGATACGATTCTTTTTCCTCCATAACTTGTTCTAGTTCTGGACTTACTCCTTGTTCTAAAAATTCCTTTTTAGAACCTCCTGATACAGCAATTACCGTATCTTTATCTGTAATACAAGCAATATGACCTGTTGTTCTAGCTAATGTTTCCGCATATTGTGTTGCAAACTCCGAAAGCTCACCGATAGGAGAATATTTCTTTAAAATTACTTCTCCTTCTTTATCTGTAAATATTTCTAAAGGGTCTCCTTCTTTAATTCTAAGTGTTTTTCTAATCTCCTTTGGAATAACCACCCTTCCTAAATCATCAATTCTTCTTACTACTCCTGTTGCTTTCAAATTTTTCCCTCCTTCAAATTTCAAGTCTAATCTTATTATTACAAAAGAGGAAAATTTTATGCATTTTTTTCATTTTATATTCATTCAATTAGTATCCTACCATCATTTTCAGTAACAAAATATTCAAGTATATTTGCTACATTGCTTCGAAGCAATCGGAAAAATGTAGCAATCCACTCTTTTCAAAAAGAGTGGATTTTACTTGTTACTGTAATGTTTCTTCTATTTTTTCTTTTCCTCCTAAAAAGGTAGGTTTATATAAGTCAATAATACTTGCTAGTTCTTTCGAAAAATCTTTTAACATAACAATTTTAATGCTCGTATCTTTTCCTTTTATATAATCATCTATCACAAATTTTAGTTGTTTCATATAACGAATTTCTGGTTCGATTTCTTTGGTATACTTTTTTGCACGGTAAGACAACTTTTCTTTAATGGTAACAATATCTTCATTACTAGCACAAGAAATTCTTTGAAACATCTGATAGACATCATAATATTTAAAAATAGGGACATCCATACATTCTTTATCAAAACGTTCATAAAATTGTTCCATTTTCATTGGAATACATTTGAAAATTTCTTCTGCTTTTTCTTTATACATCTTATCTTCTAGTTGTATATTAATTTCGTTAAAGTGTTTTAAAATTTCTTCCATATCAGAAGTAACTTCTCCACCAATATTAATTTTGGCTAACTCTTCTTCTACATTATCACAATAAGAAGAAGTAAGAGAAGCTAAATTCATTCCATTAAAAAAGACAGTTTTAATCGTTTTTATATCATATTCAATTAACCCTTTTTTTGTAAAGTAACTAAAATAAGCAAACAGTTTGACAATATCAATTAATTGAATTTTTCCTTGTTTGACATCTTCCATAATTTCTGTAATAACAGTTGGAAATTGGTCATCCGGAATTTTCCAATATTCTTCTGTAAGAAGTCTTTTATATCCCGGTAATTGGTCTGTATCAATCGTATTTCGTATTACTTCCATATCTGTTTTAAATGTCTTCATATCAAAAATACGAGTACGAATATAGATTTCAATAAATTTAAAGAAACGATAATCTGCTTTAAAATTGTAGTAATAGTTATTATCAAATTCTTTGATATAAAACTGACGATTATCATTCAATACCCTAGAAGAAACCAGAAGTGCTTTATATTCTTCATTATTTTCTAGATGAATAAATTTATCTTTTGTAATTTTTCCTGCTTTAATTTCAAAAGAAATAGCAATGGTAAAAATAAGCATGGTTTGTAGCACACGATTATTGGTATTGGGATAATTTTTGCTCACCATATCAAAAATCTTTTTAAAATCATTTAACGCATGTTTTAAAATTCTTAAATTTCTTGTGCCGCTTTTATGAAAGGTAGAAATAATTAGTCCCGTATTTTCTCGTAAAAAACGAATTAAATCAGGATAGATTTCGTAACGCATTAAAAGCCCATTAATAATATAGTTAAATTCTGGAGCGTATTCAAATGTCTCTCCAATTAACTTTTCTTTAATTCTTTCATAATCATTTGCTTTATCAAACACATATTCTATTTTATCTTTTATTTTTTCTACCATTGGCTTTTCAGTCTTCGTTAAATCTCCCTCTTTGTCTAACAAATAGGTAGCAATAAACGTTTTCATTTCTAAGTTTTCATTTTTTATCTTGGTCGATAATTCTTTTTCATTACAAATAATAATGGTTTTAATATGGTCATGTTCTACAAAATTATTAATATAACCTAGAATATCAATTACATCTACATTGGCTCTTTCTAAATCATCAAAACAAAGCACTTTATCCTCTGTCGAAAAAAACTTAGCATAATCTACTTTATCTCCATTTTGCGTAACACCAAAAAAATTCGCCATATCTAACCCTGTTTTGGCATATTCTGGTATGGTTGTTTGTCCATTTGATTGCATATATCTTCTTAAGTTTTTATCCATTAGTTGGGTAGTTTCAATAAAAATCTTTTTACTAATTTCCTCTAAATTAGAAATTCCATATAAAGACATATAAATGGTCGTATACTGTTTGCCATTTAATTGTAAGCTCTCAATTTTATTACGGATTTTGTTGTTCCAAAAATACGTTTTTCCAGAACCCCATTCTCCATTAATCATAATTGCATAATCGGTATAGTCTGCTCTAATATAATCTAAAATACTTTCTACTAAATCTTCCATCTTCTTTTCCCACCTTTTTAATCTTTTGCTATCGTTATCACTCCAACTTGTTTTGCCCCTGCTTTTGTTATTACTTTACTACAAGCTCTTACAGTACTACCTGTTGTATAAATATCATCTAATAACAAAACTTTTTTATGTACGATTGCTTTTTCTTGTTTAAGATAGAATGCCTCTTTTACATTTTCTTGTCTTTCTTCTTTTCCTAAACTGCTTTGTACTTTTCTATTTTTTTGCTTTGCTAATACATTGGTATCGAATAGAATAACCGGATTACATTTTACTAACTCTTTGGCTAATAATTCACACTGGTTATAGCCTCTTTGTCTTTTACGTTTATCATCCATCGGAATTGGCACTATTATATCATAGGATTTCATCATGCCAACCACTTTTTTCGAATTTAATAAAATTTCAGCAAATGTTTTCGCAAGATAAGGCTCATTTTCAAATTTGTAGGTAAGAATAAGTTCTCTTATTAGCTCTTGATAACAAAATAGTGAAAAGCATTCTTTAAATGATTCTTGCTCGTTTCTATTCAAAAAAGACTGTTTGTTTTCCAATCTCTTCATTTTGTCTTTACAACAAGAGCATAAATAATCTTGTCCTAACTGATGACAAATCCCACAAACAGGAGGATAAATCATATTTACTATTTTGTCTAACCAAGTCAATTTCGTTTCCTTTCTCCCCCAGTTTTATTCTTCCAATTGTTTCAATTTATATTCTAATCCAGTATTTCTCTTTTTACTGTCTACATTTTGTATCATAAAATCAATAATTTTATGACTCCCTAATATAATAAGTAGTTGTTTTGCTCTTGTAATGGCTGTATACAAAAGATTACGTGTTAAAAGCATTGGTGAAGAAGGAGGAGCAACGACAATAACCACATCAAATTCGCTTCCTTGTGCTTTATGAATGGTAATGGCATAAGCATGCTCTATTTGGTCTAATTCAGAAAAACCATACCAGGCTTCTTTTTCATCATCAAATCTTATCTTTAGCTGTCTATTTGTTTCATCGATTGCCTCTATTTTTCCTAATTCTCCATTAAAAACTCCGCTTCCCTTTTCATAACTATGGTCTGTTTGTCTTTCCCAATCAATATCATAGTTATTTTTGGTTTGCATCACACGGTCTTTGATACGAAATATAATTTCTCCTGCTTTTTTCTCTTTTTTTCCTTCTTCTGCAGGATTCAATTCTTGTTGTAATACGTGGTTTAATTCTTTGGTTCCTAACATTCCTTTTTTGGTAGGAGAAAGAACTTGAATATTACGGAAAAATTCAAAATCTCCATAAGTTTTTAGCCTCTCTTTACAAAGAGAAATGACTTGTTTTACCATTTCTTCTCCAGAAGATTGATTCATATAGAAAAAGTCTTCTTTTGTTTTTTCTGTTTGTTCTTCTTTTTTCAGAAAAGTCTCTCCTTGATTCACACGGTGAGCATTTAAAATAATTTTACTTTTAGCAGCTTGTCTAAAAATTTTATCTAAATGAATGGTGCAAATTGTTTTTGAATCAATTAGGTCTTTTAAAATACTTCCTGGTCCTACCGAAGGAAGTTGGTCTACATCTCCTACTAACACTAGTTTTGTCCCTTGAAAAATGCCTTTTACTAGGTATTCCATTAAAAATACATCTACCATTGACATTTCATCTACTACAATAACATCCGCATCAATTGGTGCTACTTCATAATCTTCTTTTTTCATAGGATTCACGTCTTCTAATTTTCCAATTTCTAAAAGGCGATGCAACGTCTTAGCTTCCTCTGCTGTTGTTTCACTCATACGTTTAGCAGCTCTTCCGGTAGGAGCACAAAGAACCACTTTTTTTCCTCTTGGCTGATACAATTCTAGAATCGTTTTAATGATTGTTGTTTTTCCTGTTCCAGGTCCTCCTGTAATAATTACAATGTTTTGCTGATTCATTTTTAAAAGAGCTTCTTTTTGTTTATCTGATAAGGTAATACCTGTCTTTTTTTCAATGTGTTTTAATTCTTTTTCTATGAGAGGAATCTCTTTTTGATTCGGTGCTGCTTGAAGTGTCATAAGAACTTGTGCAATTGTACTTTCTGCTCTATAAAAGGAAGATAAATAAACCCACTGCTCATCCTGTCTTTTTTCAATTATAATTTCCTCTTTTACAGAAAGGGTAATCAAACAATGGTCAATACGGTCTTCTTCAACCCCTAATAATTCTTTTACATATTGGATTAAATTGGCTTTCAAACTACAGCAATGCCCGTTATAACTTATTTTCATTAACGCATACTTAATTCCACTAGTTACACGTTTGTCATTATCATAAGACATACCTAGTTCTAATGCCATTTGGTCAATCTTTTTAAAATCTACGTGACCCGCCAAATCCACTAAAAGGTAAGGATTGGATTCTATCTCTTGAATGGCTACTGTCCCTAGCTTCTGATAAATCGTTTTGGCATTTGCTACTCCAATTCCAAACTTTTCTAAAAAACCAACAATTTGCCATAATTCCCAATTTTGCATAAATTCTTGTGACATTTCTTGTGCTTTTTCAAGGCTTATTCCTTTAATATTTGCCAATTTATTAGGCTCGAACTGAAAAATAGAAATGGTCTCTTCTCCAAATGTCTCAACAATTTTTTTAGCAGTAGCAGGTCCAATACCCTTGATATTTCCACTTGCTAAATATTTCTCTAATGCTTCTAACGTTTGTGGCATTACTTTTTCAAATGTGTCAATTTTAAATTGCTCTCCATATTCTGGATGAGTAACAAACTTTCCGATTAATTTTACAGTATCTCCTATTCCTATAAAAGGAAGATAGCCAACTACTGTTATATCTTCTGTATCAGTTTCCAATACAGCAATCGTATAACTATTTACTTCATTTTGATAAATACAATCTCTTATTTGTCCTGTAATTTCCAACTTTTTATTCCTCTTTTCTTCTACCTATCCTATCATGAACTTTTTTCCTTTTCAAGTAGTCTTATTATTTTATTATTATTTGTTAAGCATTTTTTCTTTTTGCTTAAATTTGGTAAATTATTCCTTTTACCATCTTGCTTTTCTACTTTTGGAGTTGTATAATATAGTCTCACATGAAGAAATTTCTTCATAAAAATTATAGGAGGGTAAAACAACTATGTCCCAACAATTTCGGAAGCAACCTATCTATTCTGGACCATACAATCAGGTAGTCCAGATAGAACCAAAGCAAAGGCAATTTACTTTTAAGGCAAGAGAAGAAAAAGCCACTGTCTTTTTAGCTCTTTTAGAGACTTGCAATCAATTTAGTTGCTACTGCTCAAAAGAACTTAAAAAAGCGGATATCCCCACACATTTCATCAAAATGAGCTCACCTAACTCGCATGTTTTTGCACAAACCAAAATCATTCCTCTTGTATGGGGAGGTAGGTTTTGCAAGGAAACTTTTCCAGAGTGTTTCGAAGGTACAAAAAGAAGTGACTTTGATGCTAGAACATTTCTTGGTAAGCCACTATCTTTTGAAGAAGCATTAAAAAAGGGAATTAGCCGACCAGATTTAAACTGTATTATAGAGGATATGAAAAAAGTTGGAGCAGTGTTATACACGTTATTAGCCGACCAAAACTTTCATCTTGATTTTTTCAGAACGACATTTGGCTATGACGAAAAAGGAAATATACTGTTATGTGACCACTTTTCTCCCCTTAACATGCAGATTTATGATTTGCAAAGTCGCTCTTTCGTTTCTTTCGAACATCCTGGAAGATTTTTAGAGTTTGCTATCTAAATTTTGACAAACTAGCATTTTACCCCAAATCTCCCGTAGTAGCCATACTTTTTTTGGTAGGCTACTACGGGATTTAATTTTGGTCAATATTATCAAATAGTTCTTTACACTCTCTCCATTTTACTACTTTTACGCATTCATAATCTTGTGACAGCTTTTCTGCTATTTGCATTGTTTCATCTGTAGAATCTAAATCTGCTACAATAATATTTTTAATTGAATCTTCTTTTCCATAGATAATTTTAAATAGAATAGACCTTAAAAAGCCCTCTATTTTGTTTTCTTGATTTTTAGCAGCAATAATGACATAAATGCCATCTGCTTTTAAATTGGTATATGTAGAAATATATACAATTGTTTTAATAATCTCAAATAAACCATATAAAGCTAGTGTCCATAAAACAGCATGATAAATAAATGTTCCCATAGCGTATCCACCTTCTTACCCATTATATGTAACTTCTTATTATTTGGTTCTTTTCTAAAACAAAAAAAAGCAAGTATTTCTCTACTTACCTTTCTATCTTTATGGGTTAAAAGAGGGCTATTCTTTTTCTCCCTACGTTTTACTATTTTCTTGCTTTTCCATCTAAAGAATCTAAATTGTCTAATGCTTTTCCTGTTCCTAATGCCACACAAGAAACAGCATCTTCTGCAATCATTACATTGATTCCTGTTTTTTCTTGTAAGAGCTTATCTAAGCCATCTACTAAACATCCTCCACCTGTCATATAAATTCCTTTATCACTAATATCAGATGCTAGTTCTGGTGGTGTTTTTTCTAATACAGAATGAACGGCATCGACAATCATCATTGCAGGCTCAATTAATGCTTCTAACATTTCACTAGAATAAATGGTAATGGTTTTAGGAAGTCCTGTAGATAAATCTCTACCACGAATATCCATTTCTACATCTTGAATTTTTGGATAAACACATCCTACATTAATTTTAATATCTTCTGCGGTTCTTTCTCCAATCATAACATTATGCTTTTTCTTAATATATCTTACAATTGCTTCATCAAATTTATCTCCTGCTACCTTTAAAGAAGTACTAACAACAGAACCGCCTAATGAAATAACTGCAATATCAGTAGTTCCCCCACCAATATCTACTATCATATTCCCACAGGGTTTTGCAATATCAATTCCTGCACCAATTGCAGCTGCAATTGGCTCTTCAATAAGGTAAACTCTTCTTGCTCCTGCTTGAGAAGCGGCATCAATGACTGCTCTTTTTTCTACTTCTGTTACCTGTGAAGGAATACAAATCATAATTCTAGGAGAAAAAATAAATTTTCCGCATACCTTATTAATAAAATATTTTAACATTTTTTCTGTCACAGTATAGTCTGAAATAACTCCATCTCTTAACGGTCTTGTTGCGACAATATTTCCAGGTGTTCTTCCTAACATTCTCCTTGCTTCTTGTCCTACTGCTAAAACGTCTCCCGCATTTTTATCTACTGCTACAACAGAAGGTTCTCTTAGAACAATTCCTTTTCCTTTTACATAAGCTATTACTGTTGCTGTTCCTAAATCAATTCCAATATCTTGACCAAAGCCGAACATTGCACTCTTCCCTTCTTTTTATTTTTCATGTTACAAAGCTGTTACAATTATATTACATTTTAATTATGTTGGCAATAGAAAATCCAATAATTGATAAAAAAAATATACTAAGAGATTTCTTAGTATATTTATAGGTAAAATAGCATTAGCATTCCCACTAATAAAAGAGCAAATCGATAGGTTGGGTCTGTCTTTTTTTCTACTTTATATCCTTCTGGTTTTTGGATAGAATCATAAATACGAATATTATCTACTTTTTGGCAACGATAGGGAATATGAACTTGTCTTGTTTCTCCGGGTTTTAGTTTTTCTATTTTTACATATACCGTTTCTAATTGGTTAAAATAGCGAGAAAAACAGTCTACTCCAATATAGATTTCCTGAAGTTCTTCCTTCGTAGGATTGGTAACATTTCCATCTACATATCCATTTATATTCGTTGCTTTCGAGGCAAGTACTGTAATTTTCAGTTTATCATCTTCTACTTTATATTTTAAATCGCGATAAGTAGATAAAATATATGCTTTACTCATAACTTCTACAAATAGAAATAATAATATAAAAGCAATGAGTAATTTAGCAAATAGTTTAATTGTTTTCATGATTTTTGCTCCATTTCCTTTTCTAGAGTTATTATACTACAGTATACATAAATTGTAAAGAAAATTTCTAAAGACAAAAGAGATAAAGCTTTCCTTTATCCCTTTTCTTTGTTTTTCTATTTTCTTTATTAAATTTTTAAAGCTCCACCAATTACCTTATTTTCAGAAGTAGAATCTGGCAAAATTTTGCTTCCTCCAGAAATAATGATACGGTCTCCTTTTTCTAAAATTCCTTCTTCTCTTAATTGTAAAATTGCCTTTTCAATTGCTTTTTCAATGGTTTCTTCCCCTTTAATTAAAACAGGGTCTACATTCCAAGCAGCACCTAATTGATAGTAGGTTTTTTCATTACTGGTAATGGCAATAATTGGGCAAGATGGTCCCATGCTTGCAATTCTTCTTGCAGAGTTTCCTGTTCTAGTATAGGCAATAATAGCTCTTGCTTCAATATTTCTAGCATTCATACAAGTAACATAGGCAATATTTCCTTCTAAATCATCTGGTTTTAATTTAAAATCTTTGCGACTAAACCTTTTCCAGTAATTAATAGTTGGTTCTACTGTAATAGCAATCTTGTGCATAGTGCGAACACATTCTACTGGATATTTTCCCATTGCACATTCTCCAGATAGCATAACAGAACCAGTACGGTCATAAACTGCATTCGCAACATCGGATACTTCTGCTCTTGTTGCTCTTGGATTAGTTGTCATAGATTCTAACATTTGAGTAGCTGTAATAACTGGTTTTCCTACTTCATTACATCTTTTAATAAAATGTTTTTGAACTACAGGAACTTGTTCCATTGGAATTTCTACACCCATATCTCCACGAGCTACCATAATACCATCTGATGCTTCTAAAATTTCTTCAAAATTATCAATTCCTTCTTGACTTTCTATTTTTGAAATAATTTGAATCTCTTCTCCGTGATGTTTTTTTAATAAAGCACGAATTTCTTCTACATCTGATTTCCTTCTAATAAAAGAAGCAGCAATCATGTCAAATCCAGCTTTTACACCATTGGTAATATCATCAATGTCTTTTTGAGATAAAGCTGGAAAATTCAATTTTAAACCTGGAACATTAATTGTTTTTCTACTTCCTAATTTTCCATTATTTAAAATTTTACAAATTATTTCTTTTCCCTTTACTTCTTTTACTTCAAATTCAATTGCTCCATCATCTACTAAAATAGTAGCACCTGGTGTTACATCTTGATACAAATTTTCGTAACTTACAGAAGCTCTTGTATGATTTCCAATTATTTCTTCACATACAAAAGTAAAAGTATCTCCTTCTTGTAGTTCTACTTTTTGGTCTCCTGACTCTAATTTTCCAGTTCTAATTTCTGGTCCTTTTGTATCTAATAGTAGAGCAACTGGTTTATGTAGCTTTTCTCTCACTCTTTTAATAGTTGCAATCTTTTCTGCATTTTCTTCATATCCTCCATGAGAAAAATTAATTCTTGCTACATTAAGACCTGCTTTTACTAACTGTGTGAAAATTTCTTCGCTTTCACTTGCTGGTCCTATTGTACATACAATGTTTGTCTTTCTTAAATATTTCACTTATTATTCCCCCTTGAAATTTAACGCTAGAAGTAAGTATACCATAATTTAATTATCTTGTGCAAGCATTTTTTGACATATTATTCAATTTCATCTAAAAGAGTTCCTTTTTTGCTATTTTCCTAATGTATATGGCTTAGAAGAGGTTCCACTTCCGCCTGTTTTTAAGACATCTGCCTCTAAAATAATAACTGGTCTGACATAATAATGATTTTCGTTTGCTTCTCCTTTTGAGTTATAAATCCATTGTCCAGATACGCCAGTAGACCAACTAGCATTAACATAAAACATATCGTATGCTGCATAAGTAAGTGGATTAGCTACTGCTCCACGTGATGCTAACCAATAGCTATACATCGGATCAAATAACAATTTATATTCTATCGACTCTGTATTAGATGCATTTGGTGTATTTTCTGGTTTATAGGTATAGAAAGTAGTTTTTATCGTTACTTTATTACTATTAGATGCTTTTATTTCTGTTCCATCTTCATTAATAAATGTTCCACTTGAATATTCATAACTATTTCCATAATGTTCATAATATTTTTTCTTATCTGATTCTGTTATTCCTACAATTCTATCAATATCCTTTACATTAATGCTTCTACCACTTTCTGCATATTGTCCATGAGAATATAACTCACCTATATTGTTTAGTATATTTTCTGCATTTTTATATCCTTCTTTTCCATTTAAGTATAGTGCATAAGTACTTCCAGATGTAGGACGAATTCCTTCTTTGCTAATTAATAATACTTTTCCATCAATCACATCTAAAACTCGCCACTGAATATCATCTTTCGTTGTAAATATTTGATTTTGACTATATCCTGTTTGGCTGCTTGAAGCAGTATAACTCTGACCATTTCCTTCAGAATAGTCGATATAATCGCCTCTTTGTACTACTTCAGATAACAACACTTTTGTACTTGGATTATCTGGTTCTTCCGGCTCTTCTCCACCACCATTTCCTGGTCCTGTTATTTCTCCTGTTTGTGTCACAGTATAACGATTTCCGCTTTCTAAATAATGTACAGTTAATGTTCCTGTACCATCTGCATTACTTCCCGTTACTTGTACGGTATAGGCCTTTGCCTCTATTTCAGATTGCAACTGACTTGCTTTTACTTGCTCATTTTCTAATATCATTATTTCTAAGTTAGCTACTTTGATATTTGCCATTCCAAGAGAAATAATTTCTTTTTCTTGAGAAATCGTAGTAAGTCTTTTGGCTTCTTCTGCTTTTTTAAATATTCCATCTTGTCCTAACACCATTGCAATGGTTACTCCAGCCAGAATAAGAAGTACAATAATCGTAATCACGAGTGCTATTAGGGTAATGCCTTTGTTTCTTTTATTCATGAGATTGGTCCTCCTCTTTTGGTTTGATAAAAAGCGTAAATTAATTTTATTATTCATTATTAATCATATAACGAGCCTTTAATTCCTTAAAACCAAATGATTTATAAAAATTATTTGCTGGCATATCATACCAACATTCTAGTTCAATTCTATAATTTAACTTTTTTAGCTCATTTAAAACTTTTCTTCCCAATCCAATGCCTCTAAAATTTTTATTTATGTAAATATCTTTTAAATACAAAATTTCCACATCATCAATTTCTGATTTCATAATCTGGTATTCTACTATTCCTATATTTAAATCATCCTTTACAATTAAAAATTGATAATAATCTTTTTCAGCAATATGCCTTAATGCATCTTCCAGATTATATTTATCTACTACCATATCATGTAGTCCTAACTTATTAGCATAATATTGGTGTTCCTTAATTAAATCTACTTTATATTTACCAAATTGTTCTATTTCATTATTACTTTGTACTTCTTTTAACATACTTTCTCCTCTATAATCTACTACATATATTCATTTACACTATACCGTCAAAATATATAATTTTAGATTAATTATAATTTATATTTCAACAATTTATTGAAAAGAGGAACTTATTGGTATACCTGTATTTCTAGCATAGTTTAAGAGAACAAAATCGTTATCATGAGTAGTATTATGGTAATTCCTCGATTCTTCATTTGTTTCTTTCTTAATGAAATACTGTATAATAATTTATACAGTAAATAATAAATTACTAATATTAATATTTTCTTTATACACATCACTATCATCTATTGAATCATTATCTTTAAAACCTTTTTAAAATAAGAAGATAAGTTTTTCATTTCTATTCATACTCTTCTATCTTTCTTTTTAGTCTTTCAAGAGGCTCTTTTGTGAAAGGTCTACTCAATTGTCCTTCATCGACCCATTCAAAATATTCTAATTGTGTACCTGTATCATACTTATTAAATTTATATGTAACATGATAATTACTATCTATTTGGTCAAATGTAAATATCTTTCCTCTTTCAAACTCAGAAATATAAAATGCAGTTAGATTATCATTATGGTCGTAATCTTTAACTATTGTTCCTAATTTGTAAGGAACGTCACTACTTGTTTCATATTTTATAGAGGGTAGCCATTTGACTATATTTTGAGCATTTAAAATATAGTCAAAAACTTCTTCTGGCGTTTTATTTATAAAGATAACTAGCTTATTTTCTTTCACATCATTTCTCCTTTTTTAGCAACCTATCTAGTCTATTTTACGATTTTTCCTTTACTTTACATATAGCGCTAAACGTGTAGAAAAAATCCCCTCCATATGGTCATTTGGTTTATAAATATTTCTCATCGATACAGATGACTTTTTACCAATATAGGTAGATTGACAAGTTCCACCTCTTCCTACACGGTACTCATCTGTATTGGCTTCTAATGTTTGCTCTTCTCTGTTTCCTGCCATATCATATATATTTTTTACTTTATAGGCTTCGTTTGAACCTGTTGGAATGGGGTTGGCATAAACAGTAGAAGCATAATGCCCTTTTCCTGGTGTTTTTGAATCGGTAACATAGTTGTCATCTTTTAACTCTGGAAAGGTATTAAACCATCTTAAAGCAGCATCCCATTGGCTTCCCCATACCATTTGGCTAATTGCCCCTCTTTTATTTGTCTCATCATTTGGATAACTAGCCTTTGCAGCACGATAAAGTTTAAACCAGGTTTTGTCTGAAATGGCAGTATTTTGTGTTTTAGATGTTAACTTATCATTGTCCCATCCTGCCTCATATCTTCCTAAGAAAAATCCTTTATATTTTTTTACACTTGTTACCATCGCATCAAATTCCTTTTGCAAATTTGATTTTGTTACATCAGTAGAACCATAAATTAGTTTCCCATCATATTTACTCACTACAGCCGGTTCACGGTAATCTGTAAAAAGACCTTTTGTAATCACACTTGGAGCTTGTCCTGCTTTAAATTCATAAAGTTTTCCTACATTTGCACCAGAAGAAGTACCAAACATTTCATTCGGATTATCTACTGGAATCCAGACAAATTGATTTCCTTTTAATGTCTGTGCTACTTCATGAGAATCTCCTTTATTTTCATCCTCTTTATTATCCGAAATAACGACTCCGGTTTCTTCTTCTCCTCCAACATAATAGAATCCATCTGGAATAGGAACACCTTCTGGTGTTGGATTTGGCTCTGGGTCCGGGTCTGGTGTTGGGTCTGGCTCTGGTTCTGGTGTTACAACACGAATATCTAATTTAAAAGAAATTGTTCTTTTTCCAATCGTAACCTCTTTTTCCGTATTACTTTCACTTAAAATAGTAGCTTTTTCTTCTTGTGTTAAATCTCCTTTTCCTACTAATTCATCTAATAAACTCTCTAATGATTTTATATTAGCATCTCCTAAGTCTTGTTTTAATAACGTTTCGGTTACCCAATTATCTCTTGCTTCTTCTACACTTGCTGCTCTTGCATCCAAAACCGTTTCTTTTGTTTTGGTAATTACTCCATTTTGATTTACAACTGCTGCAATCGTTACTGTTGCTAAAATAATTAAAACCGTAATTGTAACAATTAGAGCAATTAAAGTAATTCCTTGTTGTTCCTTCATTTCCCCTCTCCTTTCACCTTTTTTCAATCTTTTCTTTTTGAACTAAATTTTCATTTTATTTACTTTTAATACTTTACAGTAATTCCCATACGTTATAGGTCCAACTATTACTACTATCTCTTGGGTCTATGATTGTTTTAGTTCCTACTGGTTGCTCTTGTATAGCGATTTCAGACGGTAGAGTAACTAGGACGCGAAGTCCACACGCATTCGAGCTGTAATCGTTCACATTGCGACCGCTCGGATTCACATAGCACAGGCCAGCACCGTTAATAGGCGACGCAAGCCATTGGTAGACATAATCATCTATTAGCGTCTCATACTTTTTATCATACACACTTTGAAACGTTGCATCTGTATATACATTTGCATTGGTAAATCCCTTATTGCGATTATACCATGTATCTAATTCTTGTTTTGTTAGCACTCTTGCCTTTGTTGCTTTTTGGTTTTGATTGACATACTTACTCCAATCCCTTTTTGTATACATACTTTGTGCTGTCTGTTCATCCATTTGTGTTCCATCTTCTTTTTTCCAACTACTATTTATCTTTCCTGTTAGGATATATTCACTGACATATGCATTGGATTCACCTGATACATACGGGTGACAATAGTCTTCTGGACACCCTGCTGATAGTAAAGTTACCTCTCCTGTTTCTTCGTTTACATCAAACACTCTCCATCCTGTTACTGGTTGTTGCCCTTCTTCTGTTTGTTCTTTTACATAGTTATAGGTTGTACTATACGGTGTGGCATTTCCATTTCTACTTGCTCCTGCAGTAAATCCTCCAAATTGAAACTTTCCACTTGGTAAATTCGTACTATTATTGGCTTGTTGCAAATTGGCATTTTCTCCTGTTTGAATCGCTTTTATCTCTTCTTCTGTCCACGTCCCTGCATCATATGTCACAAAGTCTCCTATATGCAATTTGGTTGGGTCATATCCTTCTGCTGTTTCCTCTTCTCCCTTTCGGTCAAACTTTTCTGCTATTGTTGGTGGATTTTTTATAATTTGCCCCTCTTGCGTTACTAAATAGGTATTTTCGCTACTTCCTGGATTGGTATAGTTTACTGTTAAATTACTTCCTCCATTTACTTCTACTGTATACTCTCCTCCTCTTTCTATTTCTGTTTTTAATTCTTCTGCTGTTACTAGCTCTTTTTTCCTTATCTTATTTTCCCAATCATTTGTCCTAATGGTATTCATAGCCAGTTTTATCACTTCTATTTCTTGTGATTCTGTAGTCTTTTCTCCTGCTGTTTGAGCTTTTTTGAAAATGCCATCTTGTCCTAATACCATAGCGATGGTCACTCCTGCTAAGATAAGAAGCACAATAATGGTTATTACTAATGCTATTAGGGTTATTCCTTTACTATTTTTATTCACTTTTACTTTTTCCTCCTCTTTTGTTTTGATATTAAATTCTTTATGTAAAACTATCAGATTATCTTATTGAATACTTTTATTTATAAAATCTTCATAGCATTATCAAATTTTTCTTTATAAAAAGTTTTACTTCCTTCAGATAATTTTTTAAAACTTCTCTCTAATTTATTTTTTACAAAAATTTTTCCTTCCTCAATACTCATATTCTTTTCTTTGTATGCCAAATATAATAAATTTGGAATACTGTCAAAATGTGAAATTGCATCTGCATCTGCAATAATTTGTTCTTCTTTAGACAATCTTTTATTATCGATACTACCTCTATGATTTAATATACATGCTTTTACAAGTTCAATTTTGTCATCATCATAGTTTAATTTTCTTAAAATTTCACTTGCTATCTTAGCTCCATGTATATGATGTTCTTTATATAATTTATAATCTGTAATTGAAGCAATATCGTGTAACCAAGCTGCAATAATGCATACTTCTAAGTCTGCATTATTTTTTTTGCAAGGATTTCAGCATTTCTAGCCACTGCCTCAATATGATAAAAAGCCCCAATTCCAAATTTATTGTTCTCATTTTTTGTTCTATTCTTGATTTCTATTTCTAAATAATTTATTATATCCTCTCTTATATTCTTTACCCCCTAATATCTTTACTTTATTTTTTAATTTAGCACTTTATTCATACTATATAATTATATTTTAATTTGCAATTTATAGCTAAGAGGAACTTATTGCTATTACTGTATTTCTTACCATAGTCGTAAGAGAACAAAATCGTGACTACTAATGCAATTAACGTGATTCCCTGTTCTTGTTTATTCATTTGCTTTGTCCTCCTTTTTTATTTTGTAGCAAACGTAATTTGTTATTTACGATATTTCTTTAAAAATTCTTCTAATTCCTTTTCATTTTTAAAAATTTCTTCAAAAATGTTATATAAAGTATCTGTTTGCTCATACTCTCCTATTGCATAACATTTTTTTCCTAGCCCATAAGCAATTCCTGACTCTATATGTGCTGCTTTTCCAGCTGGCAAAACTAATAGTAAATTTTTTGAACTTTTTTCTCCATCCATATCCTTTTCAAATAATTTTAATACAATATCACTTTTTAAACTTAATGATTCGAATTCTTTTTGTCTTTCCTCTGGTGTTTGATTACTATTACCATATCCCCAATCTTTTTCATTTTTCAGAAAACAATAATATGATATATTATACTTGTCAAATAAATCACATATTTTTAAAATATTTTCTTTGTTTCTCGCTCTACCTGCTATAAAAAATTCATATTTATCTTCCATATAAAATTCGCCTCACAATTTACTCCGTTTTGTCTATTTTTCTCCATTTTTTAAAACTCTGTTATTACATAGGATAGCAAGTTCCAATTTTCATCCTACTCAAAAAATCCCTTAATGTGTTTATTTCCTTTCTATATGCCTAAAAGAGATAAAACATTGTTTATCTCTTTTGCCTTTTATTTCGTTATCCATTTTATTAAATTTAAATTACTACTATCTAATAGCATGTTATGTTTTGGCATTACACGGAAGGTATAGCCATAATCCCCTCCTGTTTTTAGTTCAATTTTAGCACTATAACGATAAGTTCTTGTTTTTTCATTTCTTTCTACTAGTTGCATAGGAACAATTTGTATTTCTTCTACAATACCAGAATCAATAATTTTACCATAATATACTTGTGCCTCTACATTATCTACTGAAAGATTTGGTAATTTTACTAATACGGATACTTCAATGTTATTTCCTGCATCCATTGTAATATTATCTAAGTTTCCTGCCTGTTCTAATTCAATTTCATTCCAATGTTGAGTAGCATTTTGTTTCCATTCTACATACTCTGCTACTTGTGATAAGTCAGAAAAGTGGTTTTGCGACAAATCACTAAGAGGCATATATAACTTGGTTGTATAATCTACTAACATACGAGCTGTACTATATTGTCCTCCTGTAGAAAGAATCGAGTTTTTCATCATGTTAACCCATTGTTTTGGAATTCCATTTTCACGATTTTCGTAATACATCGGAATAATCTTATTTTCTAATGTATTATATAAACTTTCACTATCTGCACGGTCTTGTTCTTCATACGAATGATATTCTTGGTTTGTCCCTATCATCCATCCGTTTTTTTGGTTATATCCTTCTGCCCACCAACCATCTAGAACACTAAAATTAATAACACCATTAACGGATGCTTTTTGGCCGCTTGTTCCTGAAGCTTCCATTGGTCTTCTTGGAGTATTTAACCAAACATCTACCCCACTTACAAGATAACGGGACATAGCGATATTGTAGTTTTCTAAAATAAAGATTTTCCCCTTAAACTGTGGTTTCATAGAAATATCGTGGATATATTTAATCAAGTCATATCCTTGTTGGTCAGCTGGATGTCCTTTTCCCGCAAACACAATTTGTACTGGTTTATTTTGATTGTTTAAAATTTCTGTAATTCTTTCTAAATCCTTAAAAATTAATGCTGCTCTTTTATAGGTTGCAAATCTTCTAGCAAAGCCAATGGTTAAGATATTTGGGTCAAGTGGTGCAATCATTTCATGAATTTTATCATAGGTTACACCATCTTTTTGAAATCTTTGTGTAATATTGTCTTTTATCAATTTTACTAGCTTTTCTTTTCTAGCTAAATGAGCATTCCATAATTCTTCATCTGGAATCTCTTTAATCTTTTGCCAAGTATCATTCTGATGAATTTGGTCCTGCCAGTAAGGAATTAGGTATTTGTTATACAGCTCTTTTATATTAGGAGCAAGCCAGGAACAAGTATGAATTCCATTGGTTACATGTGTAATGGGAGATTCATTTGGCGAAATCGCTGGCCATACGTCCCCAAATAGCTCTCTTGATACAGCACCATGAAGCTTACTTACTCCATTTTTCTTTCCTGCGATTTTAAGAGCTAAAATTCCCATATTAAAACCTTGTTCCATTGCTTCTTCTTGCTTCATTCCAAGTTTTAAAAATGTTTCTTTTTCAATCCCAAAGCGTTTCCAGTAATCTTTAAAATATTTTTCTACTAAATCAATTGGAAAAATATCGTTTCCTGCTGGTACAGGTGTATGAGTCGTAAATACTGTTTTAGAGGTAGCAATTTCTTTTGCCATTTCAAATGAAACTTGTTTTTCTTCCATAATATTTTTCATTAATTCTAATGTTAAAAAGGCAGAATGACCTTCATTCATATGATAAACTGTTGGATTAAGCCCCAATTGTTTTAACAAACTTACTCCTGCCATTCCTAAAACAATTTCTTGCCTAATTCGCATTTCTTGGTCTCCACCATAAAGGCGAAGCGTAACATCTCTATCTTCTGGATGGTTTTCTTCAATATCCGAATCGAAAAGATATAAACAAACTCTACCTACATTCATTTTCCATACTTTTAAATAAAGTCTTCTTTGGGGAAATTTCACATAAATGATTAAATCTTTTCCGTCTTTATCTTTTACTAAATTAATGGGTAAATTCGCTAAATCAATATTATGGTATTCTGTTTTTTGTTCTCCGTATTGATTAATTCTTTGATGAAAATACCCATTTTTATATAGTAGTCCTACTGCTACAATAGGAATTCCTAAATCACTAGCAGATTTTAAATGGTCACCAGATAAAATACCAAGTCCTCCAGAATAAATCGGAATCGTTTCATCTAACCCATATTCAGCTGAAAAATACGCAATTAAATCCTTTTCTTTGTTTGGATACGTTTTGCGAAACCAAGTATTTTTACTTGTCATATAGGAATCAAAATTTTGTACTACTTTATCATATTCTTTTAAAAATTCGCCATCTTCTGCTACACGTTCTAATTGTTCTTGTGAAACAAGTTTTAAAAATTTAACTGGATTTTTTCCAATATTTTCCCATAAATCCACATCGATTAATTTGAATAGCCTTAATAATTCGGTATTCCAAGACCACCATAAATTATTTGCCATATCAGATAATTTTTGGATTCTTTTTGGTAATTGTGGATTAACTGTAATTCGATTGAAAACATACATGATGCTTTTTTCCTCCTTTGTAATTTTAAATTTCTTTTGTCTTTTTCTTTAAACTTATTATCTATGATTAACCTGTTTTTGTCAAATCCTTTTTTCTATTTTCTACTATACTTCTTTGTCTTCTTTTTCGTCAATAGAAAAAGA
>DBFJJM010000040.1:0-12887 GCA_048393175.1 Candidatus Merdicola sp. | reverse complement strand
TTTGTCATACTTACTCGATATGTAATTGGTTGCATCGTATTTACTTTCTCTCCACTATTTGATGTTAGTTTTCCTTCTATTACTGGTCCTTGTCCTGTACTTACTCCTACTTTTGTTGCTTCTTCTATCTCTTCTTGCTTTCCTCCATTTGCTTCATTGTTATAGTACACTCCATACACTCCATAGCTTTCTTCATTTAAACCTAGTCCTCCTGGTACCTCTACTTCGTATCCATACTCTCTTTCTCCTTTTGCTTCTATCTCTCCTACTTCTATTAAATACGATTTTGTTCTCTCATTTGCTCCTTTTGTCCATCCATTTTCTGCTTTGTTTCTATCACTATCTGCTTCTCCATTTTCACTATAGTATACTTCTGCTCCTTCTATTGGTTTTACTAGCTTTGTATCTACTGTACTTCCTGTCTCTTGTTTACTTACTATCTCTTTATTTCCTTCATATGGTACTCTTCCTAATATTCTTACATTACTTATCTTTTCAGTATTATTATTAATTACACTGATTCCTACTTCACTTCTTCTTGCTTCTGCTCCTACTTCTAATTTCCCTACTCCTGCTTTTCCTATCATTGAGCTTACTTCTTCTGTTCCGTTATATCCTTTCATACTATTTACCGTAATTAATCCACTTGGGGCTACTATCTCGATTCCTGTTTCTGTTACTCCTCCATTTACTAGGCTTACTGCTTTTTCATTCGTGTATCTCATCTCGATTTTACTTGCTTTACTTGTCTCTTTTCTATCTAATGTTACATTTGCTACTACTTGTACTGTCGTTCCTTCTTCTTCTCCTATGCTATATTCTTTTTCCTCTCCTTCTAGTCTTACTTCTATTACTTTTCTTCCATCTTCTAGCTCTTTTACTTCTTGTCCTACTTTCTTTAAGCTACTATATAGCACATTTACTCCTACTAACTCAATTCCTGTTACCTCTTTTGGCATAATAAATTGTATCGTTGGATTTTCATATAAATCACAGTCTTCTCCATTTCTTTGTAAGATTCCTACTATCTCTACTTTCTCATTTGTTCCTATTGTACTAAATGTTGTTGGATTAACTTCTACTCTTGCTCTACTTTCTGTTTCTGTTAACTCAATTTGACTTTCTTTTCTTTCTTCTCCTATTCTTTGCTCTGTTTTTATCCCTCTCATTTCTTCTATTTGCTTTCTATTATAGCTTGTTTTACTTTTTATCTCTTTTACATTTTCTACATAGATTATTCCTTCTTCTTGTGCTTCTTCTACTACTAACTTAATTCCTTTCGCTCCTTGTCCTTCTATTTCTACTTTTCCTGCCTCATTTGTTGCACTATCTTTTCCTACTTCTCCTATCTTTTCTCCTTTTTCATTATATATCTCTACTTTTCCTGTTTCTCCTATTATCTTTTCTATTCCTCTTTTATCTATCTCTATTCTTTTATATTCTCCATTGTCTCCTATTGCTGCTTCTTCTTTGTCTGTTACAATTCTATCTTCTCCTGCTTCTACTTCTACTCTTTCTCCTTTTTTATCTACTTCTATTATCCACTTGCTTGTATATTCTAATCCATTAATTCCATTATTTGCATACAAGTATCCTTTACTCTTCTTTCCACTTCCTTCTATTTGTCCACTTACTAATTGTCCTTTTTTCTCTACTTTCTCTGTCTTTTTTTCTTCTGCTTTTATGCTTCCTTCTACTCCATATCCTTCTATTTCTACTCTTCCTTCTACTTCTATCTCTTTTCCTTCTGCTTCTACTTCTTTATATTCCATCACTACAATAAATTCGTCATATCCTTCTCCCCACACTGCTCTTCCTTCTTCTGTCTCTTCATTCTCTACTTCTATTCTTACTTTTCCTTCTGCTTTTCTATATTCATAATTCTCTTTTCCAAAACTTTCTGCTCTTTCTTCTTTCTTACTTCCTCTTAAACTTCTTCCGATTACTTTTACTTCTTCTGCTTGTTTTCCTTCTATTTCTGGTACATTTACCTCTACTATTTCTTTTCTTACCCCTACTGTATTATCCTTTACTCCTACTTTGATTCTCCTTACTAATATCATTCCTTCTTCTGTCTGTATATACTTTTCTTGCTCATTACTAATAAAGCCCTGTGCTTCTCCCCTCCAGCTTATCCTTATTTTCTTTTCTCCTTCTACTTTTCTTTCCTTTCCATTACTATCTACATACGTTCCTTCTATTCCTACTTTACTTTCTTTATTTAGCTCTCCTACTACAATACTTCCTTTTTCTTTATACTCTATTGGTAGTTCTATTACTACTTCTTGGTCTTTTTCTATATCATTTAATTCTATCTTTCCTTCTTCTACCTTAATACTCTTGACGATTCCTTCTGCTTGCACTCCTTCTACTAGCTTGTAATTCGTCTCTTTTAAGGATATTTGTCCTCCTTTCAAATACCCTTCTTTTACTCCTATTTTTATTCTTATTTTCCCTATCTGACCCATCACTAGCTCTTTACTATGTACTTCCTTTTCTCCTTCTACAAAGTACACATCCATTTCTACTTGCTTTTGATTTGTTCCCCTTCCTTGTGCCTCTAGCTCTTCATACGCTGCATACACTTCTTCTCCTAGCATTACTACATAGCTCATCATCATTGTTACTACCGCTACCATTGCTACTATCTTTTTCTTTATCTCTTTCATTCTTTTGCCACTCCCTTTTTTATATAAATCACTATTTACATTATATACTCAATTTATAACTTTTTCAATGGTTTATACTGTTTTTATTAAGTTTTTATGTAAATCTTTTTGGTTTTTTAGTCGAACCATTTTACGGATATTCCGTTTTGCTATTTTTATTAAATTTTCATGACAAATTAGTAACAATTCATCTCGAACTGTAACATTTCTTTTTTCGTTGCATAAAATAGTATAGTTTTTATTTTATGCATATACTTTAATATATCAATTTAGGAGGGATTAAAATGGATAATATGGATATGGCAAAACTTATGAACCTATTATCAAAGGTAGATAAAAAGGACTTAGAAAAAGGAATGAAACAGGCAAATCAAATCATGCAATCCAAAGATAGAGACAAAATCATTGAAGAATTGAAAAAAAATTTAAAATAGAAAAAAAGGAGGCTTTAGAATGAGTGAAGATATGTCAGATATGATGCAAAAGATAGGGTCTATGTTAAATAATGGAAATATCCCAGATAGTGTTAAACAAGCTATGAATGGTCTAAAAGATTCCTCTGAAACATCTGAATCTGAATCTTCGGAGAATTCCTCTAGTTCTTCTAATGCTTCCTTTAATCCGGAAATGATTCAGAATTTACTTAGTGCCTTTCAAGGAACCAAGCAACAAAATCATTCTTCTGAGACTTCCTCTACAAATGATTCTTCTATTGACTTCGAAACTATTTTAAAAATGAAAAAAATGTTTGATAAAATGAATCAAACCAAAAAGGATGACCCAAGGTCTACTCTACTTCTTTCTTTAAAGCCTTATATGAGAGAAGGAAGAAAAGAAAAAGTAGACCAATATGTAAAATTCCTAAATATGGGAAAAATCATAGAGGTTTTAAAACCAGATGGTGGTGAGAATTCGCATGATGTATAACTCTCCTTTTTCTGGATTTCCTTTTTATCGAAGATATCCTCCCCCTCCTTTTTATTCTCAAAGACCTTATTCCGTAAGTCATCCAGACCATAATCAACAATTTAATGCAAAAAAGACGAATGAAAAAGAAACAAAAACTTCTTCTTCAAAAGAATATAAAAAGGAAAATGAAAAAGAAGAGGGAGAATGTTTTGAAATATTTGGTATTAAATTATATTCTGATGACCTTCTTTTAATTTGTCTTTTATTTTTTCTCTACCGTGAAGGAGTTGAAGACCAAACTTTATTTATTTCTTTAATTTTATTATTACTAAGTTAAATGAAAAAGAAAAAGAGAACTATAAATTAAATCTATCAGATAAGTTTATTTTCCTCTTTTTCTTATTTTATTCTAAAACAATTTCCTCTTTTTCCACATAGGCATAGGTTGTTCTTATATTATATTCTTCTTCTTTTTTCTCTATTTCTTTTACAATATTTGCAATTCTAAGTTGCATGCTATCAATTGATTCTGCTGCAATAATTGCCTTTTTGTTTCCTTTGGCTCCAGCATGTGCTAAGCCTCTTAAATGCCCTAATACCACTACATTTTCTGATGCAATCACTTCTGCTCCATCATTAACATCACCTAAAATTACTAAGCTTCCTTCAAATTCCATTCTTTGCCCAGAACGTAAAGAACCATGATGGAATTTTGTTTCTGATTGACCCACATCGCGATTGTATGTCTTTTTAATTCCATGTAATCCTAATACTTTAGGACTATCAAATTCAATCTTTACATTAATTTCCTTTTGAATCATATTCTGAATTTGTTTAATTTCTTTATTTTTTAGTACTTTTCCTGTTACAAAAATAGGCGTTTTTTCTTCTTGATAGAGTTTTTTCAGTTCTGGTAACTTTTTCTTAAGTGAACGTATAATATCTTCTTGCCCTGCCTCTGGTGAAATACGCATTCCAATTTGGTCTTTTTTTAGTGTAATTTGAATTGTTTGTGGCATTGTTTCAACATCCTTTCCCTTATTATCTCATTGTCTCTGTATATGGTATTGCTGACATATCTTCTTGTACCTGATTGGTATTCATTCCAAAATATTGTGCCATAATATCTCTTACCGCTTCTGCTGTATAATTTCCATGTCCTCCGTTTTCGACAAAAACAACGACTGCAATTTCTGGATTATCAAATGGTGCAAAACCTGCAAACCAAGCATTTACCTTTTTTCCTGCTTCTGCAGAACCGGTTTTTCCTCCTACTTCTATGTTAAAATTTCGAAAGATATTATAAGCCGTTCCTCCTGTTTCACTTGTTACAGAGCGCATTCCTTCTAACACTGATTGAATATTTTCTTCTTTCATATTTAATGCTTCTGTTTCTTCTTTTGGTAAGCCCAATTTTTCATTTGAAAAGGTTTCAATTTCCTCTTTTGAAACTTCTGAACCATCTGATTTTAGAATGGTTTTTACAATAGTAGGAGAAATCTGTTTTCCTCCATTTGCTACCATACTAATATATTTGGCCATTTGAAGTGGAGTAAAACTGTTATACCCTTGTCCAATAGAAGCATTTAATGTATCTCCTGGATACCAACCTGCTCCCTCCTCTTTTGCTGCTTTGGTTTCTTTGGATGCAAGACTTCCTGCTGTCTCACTAGGAAGTTCTATTCCTGTTTTATTACCAAACCCAAAATATTTTGCATATCTTACTAAGGTATCTATTCCCATACGATTTCCTGTTTCATAAAAGAAATAGTTACAAGAATGTTTAATTGCATCTGATACATTTAGTCTTCCATGTCCTCTATGGTAATCGGTATAATACCAGCAATTCCACTTTTGATTTCCTAACGTATAGACACCTGTATCGTTAATTCGTTCTGTTAAGGTAATAGCTTGTGATTCCAGTCCTGCAATAGCCGTTACCATCTTAAAAATGGAACCTGGTGCATAGGCATCTTGAATCGCTTTATTAACAAGTGGATGAGCTGTATTTTGGGAATATTCTTTCCATTTATCATTTGAAATTCCCCCTACAAAGTCTTGTGGGTTATACCAAGGGTAACTTGCCATTGCTAAAATTTCTCCTGTTTTTACATTCATTACCACTGCCGCTCCTGCTTGTGCATCATATTGCTGAGCAAAGCCACCTTCACGGATTTTCTGAATATTACTTGCTAACGCCTCTTCTGTTACCTTTTGTAAATTAGCATCAATGGTTAAAATAACATCACTACCTTTTGTTGCTTCTTTAGTAATATATTCTTCTGTTACCGTTCCATCTACTGCCATATCAATTTGTTTTGTTCCATCTTGTCCTTTTAAATATTCTTCAAAAACACTTTCTATTCCCGTTCTACCTATTGTATCATTTAAATCATATTGGTCTTTTTTTGTTTTTAAATCATCTTCTGTAATTCTACCCGTATAACCTACAATATGGGAAGCAAGAGTCGCAGAAGGATAAGAGCGAACTGGCTGTACTACTACATTTACTCCTGGAAAATCCGCACTTCTTTCATTAAATACTAAAGCACTTTGCCTTGTAATACTATCTGCTAGACGAATTGCTTTAGTACTACTATATCCTTTATTGGTAATACTATAACGAATTGTCATAATTTTTCTAGTCTCTATTACAGATTCATTCGTAATTCCATACTTTTCTTTTAATTGATAAAAAGCTTGCTCTGCTGATGCCTCTTCATCTAATTTAAAATCTTTTTTAAATCGTGCTAATTTTTGTCCCTCTATTGTATAAGTAAATGGCTCTATCGTAATAGGTAATTCATCTATATAACGGTCACCATTTTTTTCTAAAACAGCAAGGATATTAAAAATGGTATGATTTAAAGTGCTATTGTCTGCTTTACTTTTATATAAATCCAAACTAAATCCCATACTATCTGTTGCAATGGTGTTTCCACTACTATCTAAAATAGAGCCTCTTGCCGCTTTTAACGTGCTTTCCCTTGTAAGTCTTGTATTAGACTGCTCCCTATATTCTTTTCCATGAATAATTTGTAAATTAAAAAGCTGAAGAAGAAGTAAAATTCCAACAATATAGATAATGACTGTTATGAAATTAAAACGAAACTTAATATTAGCTGATTTTTTCACTTCCTCACTTCCTCTCTTTTTTCTTATTTTAAAAATATCTTGTTAAAATTTTCTTTCCTTTTACGATTTCTTCTATTGTAAATCCTGCCTTTTGCATAAAAGGATAAAAAATAATAGTGAGAATCACATTGTATAAAATTTCAATCAATAGTTTCGTTACAAACCCTACTAAATCAAGCGAATAGGAAAAAATCATAGCATAAACACAAAAACTTCCCACTTCAAAAATCACAGTTGCTCCCATCACCATAAGCATAATAGTAATACGGCTTTCTTTGGAAAAATTCTTATCGAAATAGCCACCTAAAAAACCAATTGTTCCTAATAAAATAGCAGAAATTCCCAACTTTTTACCAATCCACAAATCAAGTAACAGCCCACAAAAAATGCCACTTGTCACCCCTACATATTTTCCTGCAAAAAGTCCAAGAAATAGAATGAAAATAATAAAAAGATTTGGTTTTATTCCTGCAATTGTAAACCAATTAAAAAAATTGGCTTGTAATAAATAAAGTAAAATAAAGGTAACAAAAAGTGCAAGAAAGATAAACCCTTTTTTCATTTTTTCCTCTTTTCTTTTATTTTGTAATCACTAAAACCGTTTCTATTTTAGCAAAATCTACTGCTGTTTCAATCATTGCATAGCGGTCTGTAATATTTTTTGTATTGACAATTTGTTTAATGGTTCCAATATGAATTCCTTTTGGATAAATTTCTCCTAATCCAGATGTCTCAACACTGTCATTTTGGACTAAATTAGCATCAGTAGGAATATAAGTTGCTTTTAAAGTTGCTTTTTCCCCTGCTACTCCTCTTGCCATAATTCCATCACGAGAAGTACTAATCGTACAGCTAACAGAAGTGGCTGGGTCTACAATCGTTTGTACTTTCGCAGTCGTTTCCGTAACAGAAATAACATGACCAACTAATCCTTTATCTGCAATAACTGCCATATTGGGTTTAATTCCATCTTTTTGTCCTACATTAATAACAAGTACACCACTATAATTACTAATATCTTTATTAATCACATAAGCAGAAACTGTTGTATATTCCCCATATTTTTGTGTTAAATTAAGAGCTTCTTTTAGTGTCTCATTTTCTGCCTTCATACTTTCTAATTCTCTTAAAGACTGTTCTAATTTACTATTTTGGTCTTTTAACTCTTCATTTTCTTCTTTCAAATGGTTAATATCTGTAAAAAATGTATTATTTCCTGCTATTTTATTCTTTAAGTAAGTAAGCCCATTTTGAATTGGCATAACAATCGTACTAAATGCATTTTCAATATAAGACATTTTCTCTATATTTAAATTGGTTAAGAAAACCAATAATAGTAAAATGATAAGGGTAATTACAATTCCGATTATGCCATTTCTTTTATTCTTATACATTTTCTACTTCCTTCCTTTTGATTTTAATTTCTTTTTCTTGCATTCATTAATACTTTTTTAAGTTTTTCTAAATCTTCTAATGTCTTTCCTGTTCCCTTTACTACACATTCTAATGGGTCTTCTGCTACATAAACAGGCATTCCAGTTTTCTCACTTAATAGCTTGTCTAAATTTTTAATAAAGGCTCCTCCTCCTGCTAGTACAATTCCCTTTTGTGCTACATCAGAAGATAATTCTGGTGGCGTTTTTTCCAATGTTGCTTTTACAATTTCAATAATTTCATTAACTGAACTATGAATTGCTTCTTGTACTTGAGTAGAAGTAATTACAACATTTCTTGGTAATCCTGTATTTAAATCTCTTCCCCTTATTTCCATATTCATTTCCGTCATAAGAGGCAAAGCACATCCGATTTCTTTTTTGATTTCTTCTGCTGTTGTTTCACCAATTGCTAAATTCATCTCTCTTTTTACATAATTTACAATGTCTTCATCTAGCTCATCTCCTGCTATACGTAGAGAATGACTAATGACAATTCCACCTAAAGAAATAACAGCAACTTCGGTGGTTCCTCCTCCAATATCTACAATAATACTACCACTTGGTTCTGCCACATCTAAGTTTGCTCCAATGGCTGCTGCCATTGGCTCTTCTATTAAGTAAACTTCTCTTGCTCCTGCTTGCATAACCGCTTCTTCTACTGCTCTTTCCTCTACTTCGGTAATACCAGAAGGAACCCCTACTACAATTCGTGGCTTTCCTGCATTGTATTTTTGGCACACTTTATTGACTAAATTCTTAAGCATTAATTCCGTTGCTGTAAAATCTGCGATAACACCATCCTGAAGAGGTCTTACTGCCTTAATCGCATCTGGAGTTCTACCTAACATCTCTTTTGCCTCTTGTCCTGTTGCCATAATTTCTCCTGTTTTACGGTCAATCGCGACAACAGATGGCTCGTTTAAAACAACTCCCTTTCCTTTAATTGTTACCAAGATATTCGCTGTTCCTAAATCAATTCCAATATCTTTTGAATTCATTCCTAAAAATTTAAACATTGTTTTCAACCCTTTCTTTTTATGGTATCTGAAAAGATGCTTTGATAAGCTTCATATCCTATCACCACATGGTCTAATAGCTCAATTCCCATTAGGTCTGCTGCTTCATACAGTTTTCTTGTTATCTCATAATCCCCTTTGCTAGGTGTGGCATCTCCACTTGGGTGATTATGAACTAAAATAACTTTTGGTGCCTGCATCTTAATTGCTTCTACTAATACTTCCTTTGGTTCAATAAAAGCAAAATTGGTTGCTCCTAAAGAAATTGTTTTTATCTTAAGTAGGGTGTTTTTATTATTTAAAATTAATACTTTAGCTATTTCTCTTTTTTCATATTTCATTTCATCCATTAATAATTTTGCTACATCATCAGAAGATTTAAGAATAATTTTTTCTTCATTAATTGGTCTAGACATTCTTTTGGCTAACTCGCAAACCGCAAGTAGTTGGACTGCTTTTACTTTTCCAATCCCTTTAATACTCATAAATTCTGGAACAGCTATTTCTTGTAAAAAGGTAAGATTTTCTGTTTCCGAACCATCTTTTAACTTCAAAATACGATAAGCTAAGTCAAGTGCTGTTTCTTCTTTTGTACCACTTTTAATAATAATAGCTAATAACTCTGCATTAGATAAGCTTTCACTTCCATATACTTCAAGTTTTTCATAAGGTCTTTCTGAAATCGGGAGGTCCTTCATTGTAAACATTTATAATCCTTTCTTCCCCCATATTGATTACATCTTTTTATAGATAAAAATACCAATTGCCATTCCAATGATACTTGCAATATTTACTTTAAAAGTTAAACCAAAGGTAATGGTCATAATATTTAAATTTAGTAAAATCGGTTCTGTTAACCCAAATCCTTGTTCATAGCCAAGCCACCATAAAAAACCAACATTTTTCGCTAGTTCTCCTAATAATCCTCCAATTACTAATCCAGATAATATAAAAACAAGTAGTAACCATTTACTTTTATCTCTTGTAGCCATTTTTTCCTCCTATTTTTTTCTTACGGAACTTGATTGTTTGTCCTCTTTTTTATCTTACTTATTATATATGGTAGCTCCATTTTTTTCAAGTCCATTAGTCTATTTTTAAGAATCTTTATTAAAATCCTTCTTTTTTTCTTTTTGTATGGTATAGTCTTAAGTAACTTTTCGGTTGCAAAAGTAATATAATAGCATGAAAGATTACCATATTTTACTTCTTGGAAAGAAGAAAATATCGTAGTATAATTAAAGATATAAAGTAAGAAGGGAGACCTCTTATATGAGAATTGAAAAATTAAATGAGGATAAAATACGTATTATTTTAGATGTAACAGATTTAAAGGAAAAAGATATTGATTACCAAGCATTTATGTCTAATCCAATGAATACACAAAAGTTGGTTTTAGATATGTTAGAAGAAGCAGAAGAACAAATCGGCTTTGAAACAAAAGACTATAAACTCACAATAGAAGCAATTGCTACGATTGATGGCACCTTTATTCTTACTGTCACAAGGACTGCACCAGAAGAAATGCGGAAGAAATAAAATCGTAAAAGTAAAGCGAAAAACTTCCAAAATTGGGGAAGACTTAGCTATTTATGCCTTTTCTTCTTTTGAAGACTTCTGTAGTTTTTGTTCTTTTTTACATACTTCTAAAATTCAAAAGTTAGAATCGTTAGCAAAACAGTTTACTCTATACACATATCAAACAAACTATTACTTATTGATTAACCAAATTAACTTAGATTATCCAGGACTAAGATACTTTTATTCTACTATTTCTGAATTTGGTAAATTTGTAAACACTCCTAGTTTATTTAAAAATAAGCTATTAGAATATGGAACATTAGTAATGAAACACAATGCTATTAAGACTTGTATAAAACATTTTTGTAAAATAGAAAAATAAGTAAGAAAGATTAAAAAAGAGCGAATGCATCGCTCTTTTTATTTTTTAGTATAAATACCTTTGTGGATTAACCGGTGTTCCATTAATACGAATTTCTAAATGCAAATGGTATCCTGTAGAATTTCCAGTCGAACCAACTTTTGCAATAACTTGTCCTTGTGATACGGTTTGACCAGCTGATGCTACTAAACTACTACAATGTCCATACCAAGTTTCTGTTCCATCTCCGTGTGATACAATAATTAGATTTCCATAAGAACCCTTTCTTCCCGCAAAAGTAACTCTTCCATTTGCTGCTGCTTTAATTGGTGTTCCATTTGGTGCTGCAATGTCTAATCCAGTATGTGCTCCTGACCTTACACCACTTATACTGTTAAAACGAGAAGTTATTTTTCCAGAAATCGGCTGAATGAAAGAAGAACTTACTTTTCCTGTATAGGCTTGTGTATCGGTAGTTCTTTTTCCTCCTCTAGAAGTTACATTAGAAGCTAGTTGTACTTTACTTTTTACTTGTTTCTTTTCTACATATAGCTGAGCTACTGCTTGTTCTACTCCTGCAAACTCTTTTATTTCTGTACTATATTTTTCTTGCATCGTAATACTATTTTTATTTTCACTATCTTTTTGTTGTAATTCTTGAATTACTTTTTGTGCTTCATCATAATTTGCTACATATAGCTTTTCTTGCCCATCTTGTAAAATAGTATAATAATTATAATAATCTGTACCCGTTTGTTTTACTTTTGCTAAAATCTCTTCATCATTTGTCGTAATATCTTTTTTCAATAAGCACATTTTATATTCTGGTAAATTCTCTACTTTTACAAAAGCAAGATTTTGTTCTTCGTTTCCTTTTTTTATGTATTCATTGATTTGTGCTTGTAAAGCCGACTTATCTTTACTATATCCAACAAACTCACCATCTAATGTTACACTATAAATTGGTTTATAGATTAAAACAATAGCAGCTAGAATTAGAATAAGTCCAATCAATACTAGGGAAATAACCTTTACAGATGTTCTGATATGGATTATTATTTTCCTAATAAAATGTATAATTTTCACGCACCCCTTTTCCTTATTTCGAGGTTATTGTATCCTAAACGTTTGTTTAATTCAAAACTTGTCCTTGTTATTTATCGGTTATTATCTTTTCTTTTTTCTTCTTTTCTCTTCTTTTCTCTTCTTTTTAAAATACCAAACCACAAATTGTGATTTGGTATTTTTATTTTACTTTTCTTATTTTTTTATTGTTGTAATTCATTTTTAACTGTTTGGATTTCTGTTACGGTTGCTTGTTGTGCAGGTTTATAGTATCCTTTTGTTTCTGCTATTTTAAATAATTCATATTGAAAACTTTCATCATTGTTTCTAATTTGTTGTAATGTCTGTCTTAACTGCATATTTTCTGCTTCTGAAATAGCAGTTTGATAAGCAGTAAGGTCTGCTTTTACAGAACCTAAAATATCATTTACCATTGTCTTCTCGTCCATCATATTCCTCCTTAACTATTCAAAAAACTCATTAGTTTTTGTTTTGTGTTTAATGCATCTTGTGCAGATTTTGTAAACACTTGTTTAATTTGTGGGTCTACTGCTTGTGCAGAAAAAGTGTTTAATTTTTGGTAAGCTGTTTCATGAGCTCCAATTAAATGTCTTAAATGTTGTAATTCGATTTGATTTAAATTTGCCATTTTCAAATCCTTCCTTTCTTCCAATATTCAATATTAGTATGAACAATTCAAATTCATTTATTCATCCAATTCTTACTCAAAAAAGAAAAAAGGAAAAAGAAGCGAATTAGCAATTTTTTCCTTTTT
>DBFJJM010000039.1:0-5131 GCA_048393175.1 Candidatus Merdicola sp. | reverse complement strand
TTATTTTATCAATATTTTTTCCTTTTTTCTCCTAATCAATTTTCTTTTGATAAACTACTTTTCCTTCTTTTCTGGTTTGTAAAACTTGTATCTGTTTTATGTCTTCTTTTTCTATAGTAAGAGGATTCTTATCTAACACCACAAAATCAGCTAATTTTCCTTCTTCAATTGTTCCTTTTGTTTGTTCTTCAAAATATTGATAGGCACAATAAATGGTGATTGCTTTTAAGGCAGTATACACATCAATTTGTTCTTCTTTTCCTAGCTCACTTCCTTGTTTTGTTTTTCGATTAACAGCACACCAAATTGTTTCTAGCATATTAGGAGCAAGCACAGGTGTATCTTGATGAAAGGTAAAAATGAGACCTTTTTTTTGTGCTGTTTTAGCAGGGCTAATACGATAGGCTCTTTTACCTAAATTTTGTTTATGCACCTCTGCCCAATAATACGTGTGGGCGACAAAGAAAGAAGGAATCATTCCTATTTGTTTCATTTGCTCTAGTTGGTCTTCTCTTACCATTTGAGCATGTATCATAACAGGTCTTGCTTCTTTTGTATTTTTTTCTTTTTCAAAGGCATGTAATAATTGGTCTGCTGCTGCATCACCATTACAATGTGTTAATAATTGTAGGTTTTCTCTTAAAGAATTGGTTATTACTTTTTGCACTTCTTCATCAGTATGAGTAGGATACCCAAAATAACTTTCTTCTCCTTCATAAGGTTCTGTAACCCAAGCCGTTTTTGCTTGAGGAGAGCCATCCAATATCATTTTATAGCCACCTATTTTTAAGCGATGATAGTATTTATTCTTATATTCTAAATTTTCCGTTATTACTTCTTTACTAGAAAAGTAGTCTAAATAGCTAACCACATCGACCAGCCACTTATTTTCATTTGCTAGTTCTTTTAGATATTCAAAATCTTGTTTCTTAGTAAGACCATCTTGTACGGTTGTAATTCCATTTTGCAAATAGATTGTTTGTGCCTTCATTAAAAACTCTTTTATTTTCTCTTTACTAATATTTAAAACGTTCCTTGTTTGTTCTATAAACATTCGTTCTTCTAGATAACCATTGGGAAGATTTGTTCCTTCTATTGTTCCATAGTTTCCACCTTCTATCTTTTTTGTTTTTTCTGTCATTCCTAGTTTCTCTAAGCCTAATGAATTGACTACTCCCATATGTCCTGATACATGTGTAATTAAAATAGGAGAAGAATTGGTAACTTGGTCTAACACCTCTTTATCAGGATGACGTTTTTCTTCTAAAAAATTATGGTCATATCCAAAACCAATTATCCAATCGTCTTTTGGTATTTTTCGATTTTTCATTTCTTGCTTTAAAGTAGCAATAATTTGCGAAAAACTAGTACAATGGCTTAAATCAATTATTCCTAAGGTTTGGGCTAATGCTGTAATATGGCTATGAGAATCCAGAAAGGCTGGTAACATAGTACATCCTTTTAAATCTATTTTTTCTATTTCTTTATTTTCTTCTTTTTCTAGTTCTTGTAATAGTTCTTTTTTACTTCCTATTTTTTTAATCTTTCCTTTTTCTACGAAAACCGCTTCTACATATTCAGGCTGTTTTCCCACCATAGTTATAATATTACCATTAAAATATATCTGTCTCATTCTTGTCCTCCTTTGCTTTTCTTTTAGTATTCATCAAATAGAAAAAATTAACCTTTTTTTCTATAAAACAATATGTGGTTTTTAATTATCTTTTTATAAGTTTTTACATTCTGATTCTACAAGTATTGTTAGTATTTTATTTAAAAATTATATTTTGATGTTCAAAATTAGTAAAATAGCTGTAGACATACTTATTCTTCGAAATCATCATAATAGGTATTACAGCAAATATATTTGTTGTAAAAAATGAGACAGTTTCTTCCACAAACATTTTTCTTAGAGCAATGAAAACGTTTTGTACAGACATTCACACAAAGATATTAAAAGTGTTTTGTTTTTTCTTATCCTATGTTTCCTAATTTCTTTTGAAAAAGTGGTAGGATGCTTTTAAAGAAATTTTCCAATTTCTTTAAAAGTCATATTTTAATTAGGTACTTGTTCGATATCATTTCTATCTTCTAATGTTATATGTTTCTGATTTGTATTTTTCATGATAATCTCCCGTTGCATCCAAGTAAAGTATTAAGTTAAGTATTTCTGCATCTATTAATTGTTGAAAAGCAGGAGCAAAAAAATCTTTCCATGCTGTATACATATCACTCATAGATTTAATATTCTTTGGATCGTTCTTCTTAAAAAATTCCTCTACTAATTCATTTTTTTCTTTTTCTATTTTTTTACCCATAGAAAAATCCCTCGTTGATATTTTTTATTTTATCACGGAAGGATTTACTTACACAACTTTTCCTATACTCTCTTAATTTTAAAGGCGTATTTATAAAATTTCATATTTAATTTACTACTATTTTACTACTTACTATTATTTTAAAACTTTGACATATCCATTTTCAATTTTAAATCCTAATTTATTATAGAAGCAATTTGCAACATCATTTTCTCTCTCTGCTAATAGACAGATAAATTCACAATGATTTTTAGTTGCTATTTCTTCAATATGTTTAAATAATTTTGTTCCACATTTTTTTCTTCTACATTCTTTCTTTATTCTAACACTCCATACTGTAATATAAGGATTACAATTTTCAAAAATATCTTTATGTATTTGTATATTAGCAAATCCAATAATTTCATCTTTTATTTTAGCTGTAACCATAATATGACTAGAATCATTCATTACTTCTTTAAAAACTAATTTTGATTTTTCAATATTAGTTTTAACAGGTCTCTCTGCATCGTACAAGTTTATAACTTGTTCTAATTCACTTTCTTTTAAAATATCAAAAATTAAATCTCTCATATTTACTAACCATTCCTTTCTTCGCCTTCGTTAACACTACGTCTATGAAAGGCACAAAATTTAATTAAAAATTTGATTTGTATTACATAATATTGTATAATTTTTTTAGATGTATAGATAGACTGAAGAACACGGCGGAGGGAGTGGCGAAAAGTTACCACGTAATTTTATCCCGCATATTTATATGTGACGTGTACCTTTTAAGCACAAACGAGTGTAACATATCCTACTTTAGGTAGGTGGAGTATGTAAATTTATATTTGTTTTTAACAAATTCCGTTAATCTAGCTTGGTACACATAGTAAATGTCTATACATCATTAATTATATAGGCTTTCACGGTCTTTTTTTTTTAATTATATCAAGACCTTTTTTAGTTGTGTTTTAAACCCTATTTTATTTTTCAAACTTACTCTCCTATCATAATGGTAAATTACTATTTTTGTTAGTAATTATAGTATATCAATTTTTATGAAAATTGCTACATGCTACGTGCTACACTATAAGGGTAATACTATACCTTATAGTTTCGTGGGCAATCGTAGCTTCGCCACTTGCCACGAAAAGGTACGTATTTATTGAAGTAAAAGTTTACTACGATTTTACTACTTTTGAACGTAAAATTATAAGAACTTATAGTATTATATGTGAGTATCTTCCAAAAACAGAAATACCGAAAATGCTTGTAAAGGAAAGTTATAACGGTATTTTAGAATTTATAAAAACTTATTTAAAAAGTGTATATAGTTTTAATAAAAAAGTAAGTATGTTAAAATTTGCATTTTGACATGCGTACATCTTTTTGAATTAATAATCTCATTTTCTTCTTTTACTGACATTTTAAACTTACTCTCATAACTTACTTATATTTAGTTGTACCATTATCTACTACTTTGGTCTTTTTTTACTCTTTCTTCTATATAAACTTGGTAAAAAGTACTAAGGTTAATATTAGGTTGTAGTCTTACTACAGTTTCTATACAAGAGCCTTGTTCTTGATATCTTCTTACTTTTTGTAGTTGCTCTTTGTTAATCATTCTATCTACTGCCTTGCTTAATCGTACTTGTTGTATTGGAGATAAAAAGGAATACCTTTCTTTTAGACTTACACACATCTGTTTTGCCTTTTCTATCATTTTTCCTCCACCTATATTAATATAGGTTTCTATTTTTTCTAATTTCCTATCTATTTCATCTGTTCTTTCTATTCCTTTTAATGATTCCCCTTCAAAAAACTCTTCTCTTAACACGTTTCCTTCTGCTATTTCCACCTCAATCATAGCTTCTAGTTGTTTTGACGTGATTCGCGTTTGCTCTATAATGATAGAAGGAGCTATCTTTTCTTGTATCATTTGTCGAGCTTGTCTTAACGTTTCTTCCTTTACAACAACTGGCTGCACTTTTTTTAATTTTGAACAATTCAATTTTATTTGTTGTTCTAATGGTACTAATTCTATTAATCTTTGCTCTGTTATGGGAATGGTATTTCTTATTTGTCTTATTAAGTCTTTTGCAGCTACATAATCTTCTTGGTCTATTGCTTCTTTTAATTGGGTTACAAATTGTTGGTATGATTTTTGTATTCTTCGTTCTTCTCTTTGTATTCTTTCTTGTCCCTCCTGTCTCATTTTCTTGCCCCCTTGTCTTATTTGTACTATTCTATTTATCTACCTTCATTCCTTATTTGCTCTTGATAAATTTGACCATACAGCTTTTCTAGTTCTTTTCTGCCTGCTGATGTTATTTCCTGTTTTTCTGCTTCTCTAACAATTCTATATGCTACTTCAAAATCCCCTATGCGAATACACTGCTTAATCTCCTCTACTATCTGGTCTTTTGGTTCTCTTTCATATTGGTCAGGAGGGATTCGTCCCTCAACTTTAGCAATTTCAATCTCAACTTGTATTGTAGCAGTAGGCATTTCCATTGTTTCTTCAATTTTTGCTATCTCTATTCCTCTGTCAATTGCCTCTCTTAATTCCTCATGATTCATACTTTGTTTATAAATTATATATTCTATTTTTTTTATCAATTTTTCTATTTTCTCAATTTGTTCCTTATTTACATCAGGAAGCATTTTAGCTCTTTGTAAAATTTCCAAAGCTTTTGGGTATGCCCTTCTTTGAACTCTTAATTTTGCTTCTTTTATATATTCTTCTACTAAATCATTCTCTTCCAATTATTATATCTCCTTTTTCTATTTTTTTCTTTGTCCATTATACCCTATTTTTTACCATTTGT
>DBFJJM010000038.1:0-2438 GCA_048393175.1 Candidatus Merdicola sp. | reverse complement strand
ATTCAAAAAAAATGTGAGCAAATGTCGAAACAAGGTTTAAGAGTGATTGCTATAGCAAATCAAAAATTAGAAATGAAAGAAGCATTTCCACAAGAGTTAGAAGAAAGCCATTTAATGTTTTGTGGGTTAATTGGACTACAAGACCCACCAAGACCAGAAATACAAAAAGATATTCAAAAATGTGTAAAAGCAGGAATTCGTGTTGTTATGATTACAGGAGATAATGGAATAACAGCAAGTAGTATTGCCCAAAAAATAGGGATTCCAAATAGTCAAGATAGTATTACAGGGGAACAATTAGACAATATGACAGAAGAAGAATTAGACCAAAAGATAAAAACAGTAAACATTTTTTCTCGTGTTATACCAGAACATAAAATGAAGATTGTTCGTGCTTTTCAAAAAAGCGGAGAAATTGTGGCAATGACAGGAGATGGAGTAAATGATGCACCAGCTCTTAAATATGCAGATATTGGAATTGCTATGGGCAAAAGAGGTTCTGAGGTCTCGCGAGAAGCAGCAGATTTAATCTTAATGGATGATAATTTTTCTACCATTGTCGATACCATTACAGATGGAAGAAGGATTTATGATAATATAAAAAAGGCAATTGGCTATGTTTTTGTTATCCATATTCCTATTGCACTTTCTTCTTTATTTTCTCCTATGTTAGGAATTTTGCCGGCTAGTGCTATGCTTTTGCCACTTCATATTGTTTTACTAGAATTAATGATTGACCCTACTTGTTCTATTGTATTAGAAAGACAGCCAGCAGAAGAAACAATTATGGAAAGACAACCACGTGACTCTAAAGAGCCATTGCTAACAAAAAAATTAGTAGGACGTAGTATACTGCAAGGAGTCATTTTGTTTCTTGCTTCTTTTGGAAGTTATCTTTTTTTAATGCAACAAACGGGTTTGCCAGAATTAGCCAGAACAGTAGGGGTACTTGTTTTACTACTTTCTAATTTGTTTTTAGTACAAGTAAATAGTTCAGAAGAAACAATGGCATATCAGTCTATTCGAAAACTAGCAAAGGATAGAGTAATGTGGGCTGTGTGTATTTTGACAATTGTTTTAGTGATAGTCATAACGTATACACCGATTAACCAACTTTTAAAATTAGTTCCGTTATCTTTGCCACAGTTTCTATTTACAGTTATTCTTTCTATAGGATGTATCTTTTGGTATGAACTTGTAAAATTGTTTCGAAAAAAAGCGAGAAAAAGTAGAGGATAATCTTTACAAAAAAAATAAAAAGAGATATGATAAAAACAATACAAAAGAAGGGAGTTTTTAAATATGGAAGAATATATTAAAAAATATGGAAGAAATTCCTTGATTTCATCGGTACTATTATCTCTTTTAGCAATTTGCTTAATTTGCATTCCAGTAGTTTCTTTCAAACTATTAGTTATTTGCTTTGGAATGATTGTAGCAATAGTAGGTGTAATTCACGTTGTTTCTTACTTTATTAGTCCAATTGAATCAAGGATGTTTAATTTTGAATTATTAGAGGGGATTTGCGGTATCACGTTAGGATTGATTATTTCTTTAAATCCTGGATGGTTAGGAATGTTTTTACCAATTATGATTGCGATTTGGGTTATTGGAAGTAGTATTATTCGTATTCAAATTTCCTTGAATATGAGAGCTTTACCAGGAAATAATTGGATACTTATCTTTATTCTTGCTCTGTTTACTTTGTTCATTGGATTTGCTTGTTTTTGGAATCCTTTTATAAGCAGCTATCAAGCAATTGTTTTAACTGGTATTTTACTATTAATTTGTGAAATTTTTAATATAATAGAATATAGTTGTATATTAGTAAAATTAGGAAAACAAAAAAATAGAAATAGAAAAAGGAAAGTAGCAAATAAAACAAAGGAAGAGAAATAGCAGTATGATAGAAGAGGCACAAGTAATTCAAAATAGGGATAATAAAGAATTTATGAAAAAAGCGGTACAGCAAAATGCTGCTTTTTTAGATTTAGCAAGTGAAAAGATAAAAGCAGATAAAGATGTTGTCTTAGCAGCAATTGAAAAAGATGGAGGAGCATTAGAATTTGCAGGTGACTTATTAAAAGCAGATAAAGAAGTAGTTTTATCGGCTGTTCAAAAGGTAGGTTGGGTTCTTTGTTATGCAAGTGATAAATTAAAAGCCAATAAAGAAGTTGTTTTAGAAGCAGTAAAGGTAGCAGGGCAAGTATTGTATTATGCAAGTTCTGAGCTAAGAGATGATAAACAAATTGTATTAGAAGCGGTAAAACAAAAAGGTCTTATTCTAAAATATGCTAGTAAAAGACTACGTGAAGATATAGAGGTAGTAAAAGTAGCTATTGGTCAAGATAAAAGGGCAGCTAGCTTTTTACCACTAGAAATAAGGCAAAAGGAAGAAATACGAGAGTTATTAAAATAAGAAAAGAAAGAAAAGTGAA
>DBFJJM010000037.1:0-5695 GCA_048393175.1 Candidatus Merdicola sp. | reverse complement strand
TTTCTAAGATTTTTATTTTCTTTTTTATATATCTCCATACTCTGAGAATTAGTAGTCGTTGCTAGTACTAATGTAAAACCTTTTTTCTTTAAATAGTACAAAACTTCTTCTGCTTGTGGTTTATAATCAATATGATTTCTTAGATAATCATTTGCAATTTCATATCTTAATATTTTTATCTGTTCTTTCTTCATGGAAGAATGGTATTTTTCCTTTAAAAATCCACAGTATTCTAAATAAGCATCTTGGTATTTACTATATTCTTTTAATTTTGTATCTCGCTGTTTTGCAATAGCAGAATCTGCTACTGTAACATTTCCAATTGCTCTAATTAGTTCTTTATCTACTGTATTCCATATTCCTATTGAATCAATTAGAGTTCCATCCATATCAAAGATTACTACTTTCTTGTTTTTTAACATATTCTCTCCTTTCTTGGTTTCTTTTTCTGAATCAAAATTTTCCCTATTTTCTTATTTTAAAACATCTCTTACAAACTCCCATCTATCTTTCATAAATTGATTACTTGAAAATAGTTGTTCAATCTCTTTGTAGCTAGCCCATTTTACTTCAGACACTTCCTCTTCTTCCATCACTATATCTTCTATTTTTATATCTTGTTTTACGAAATAAACATCAAGCCATGTTGTACCCGTTTTATATTGTTTGATAAGTTTCACATCTTCTATCTTTAATGTTACTCCTAATTCTTCTTCTACTTCTCTTTTAATTGTTTGAAGACTAGTTTCACCTGTTATGACAGAACCTCCTGTCATTGCCCATACATTTGGCTGATGTTTTTTCTTCGGAGAACGTTTTTGAATTAAAATTTGGTTTTCAGAATTCACTATCCAAACATCTGCTCCCAAATGATAATACCCTTTTGGAATTTCTTGTCCTTTTATGATTATCCTTTCTGTTTTATTTCCTTGTTCATCTAATAAGTCCCATATTTCCATATTCTATTTTTTCCTCCAAATCTAAAAAGGGTCTGATAATTACCTCTAATACGAACTCATCAAAATAATTATCATTCATTATATAACATCCCTTTATTTTTTGTTTATCTCCGTAGCTAGCTACTATTTTAAGTTCACTTGGTGAACTAATCTCCATATTTTTATAAAGTTTAGTACATTTAGTGAACTTTAGCACTCTAATAGGCATTTTTTAGTGGTTCCTTGGGTAAATTTTTACATCAAATCTGCTTAAAATTTTTGTTCTTTTATTAACTCTTGAAGACTTGTCCTTCAATGTGTGTAAGCGATGTGTGAACACTCGCTTTCCTGCCCTCAATTTTAATTGAAGTTTTTCTGTTTTAGCAATACTTATGTCTACTTAATTAAATATACTTCTCCTTAATCAAACAATATATCTATTTATTATCTTTCTTCTCAATCTTGCCATTTATTTCTTTTAGAGTCTTTAAATATTCCTCTTCAACAGGACTAATAGTTTTAACTTGATATTTTTTATATTCCGATTTTGCTTTTTCAATTGCTTGTTCATGGGTAACTGTACCTGCACCTATTAATAATTTTTCTCCTGTAGAAGAAAGAATTGTGTCTAATTGTTTAATATAATCTTCCATATACATTGGGTTATGTCTTATTGCTTGTATTTCTGCAAAATCGAAATACCCTGATACTAAATTACCTAAAACTTTCAATTCTTCTTCACTTAAATAATTTTTAGCAATTACTACATCACTCAATATTGGAATATCTCCTTTAAATGTTGTTAGTCCCATAAATGGCTTTTCAGAATCTGCTCTTTCATATATTACTTCTGAAGCAGTATGTCCATGTGTTGCATAATGTAATTTATTTTGAACTATTTTAAAAAATTCAATTGATTTTTCATCTTTTGGATTATAATCTACTGCTGTTGCATATAAATCAAGAACTTGCCTATAAAGTACCTTTTCTGATGATTTAATATCCTTAATTCTGGCAAGTAATTCTCTCCAATAATTTCCTCCACCATTTCCTTTAAGTCTTTCATCATCCATAGTAAAACCTTTTATCATATATTCTTTTAATCTTTCTGTCGCCCATTTTCTAAAATTAGTGGCAACTTTAGATTTTATTCTATATCCCAACGAAATTATCATGTCTAAATTATAAAATGGAATTTCTCTTGAAACATTTCTATTTCCCTCTTTTCGAACTTGTCGGAAATTCTGACAAGTTGAATTCTTATCAAGTTCCTCTTCTAAATAAATATTATTTATATGTTCTATAACATTTGTTCTTGAAGTACTAAATAATTCTGCCATTTGTTGTTGTGATAACCACACTGTTTCATTTTGAACTTTAACATCTATTTTGGTTAATCCATCGTCTGTTTGGTATATTATAATATCTCCATTTTCATCATTCATTACGAAATTCTCCTTTCTTTTACGAACATTTGTATTGTATCATGTTTCTTAATAACATTCAATGTTTTTAGCAAAATTTGTAAAATCTTAAAGATGCTTAAAAGCCCTCTATCAAAAGAAGGCTTTACTATATTAAACTATAAATAACTTACTATATCTTCAAATGTATCATATCCACTTTCACTATTGATATGTCCTGCATTTGGTATTAAAACTTGCTCTGCCCCGAATTTTATCTGCAAAATCTTTTTCTTCTTCATATTTTACATATGGATCATTGTCTGAATAGAAACATATTATTTCATTTGCATATTGCTTCACATCTTCTAAATTATCAAAATACATTGTTCTATTTACTGTATCGTATTCTTCGTTTATTCCCAAATAATTGTTAAATCCACATACAAATATTAATTTTTTTACTTTTAATTTATTCTCTACTAAAAATTTGCAAACAAATACTGGTGCAATACTATGTGCTATTATTGTTGTATTTTCGTTTATAAGTCCTAAATCTAAATAATATTTTAATAACTTACTCCAATTTTCATAATTTTGATATCCTACTCCTATTGGAAAATTTGGTACATATACTTGTTTGCCATCTTCTGTTATAAAATCATGTAACCAACTAAACCAATTTCCAAAAGGGCTTCCAAATGAGCCATGTATTATATAATAATTTTCCATTTATTATACCTCCTAAATTAACTATTTTTCAATCTCACTATCATATGTATCTTTGTATTGTTCAAACTTAGCTTTTGCTCTTGGTAATCCTGCATTAACTGCCATCTTCAAATAATATTCAGATAACTTCAAGTTTTTCTCTGTTCCAACTCCATTATAATAAAAATTTGCTCCTAAATCATAAATTGCTGGAAGATGTCCTTGCATTGCACATTCATGTATTAATTCAAATGCTTTATTTTCATCTCTTTCAACATTTCCAAATCCAAAATAATAATAAGCACCTAAACAAAATTTAGAAAATGCTTGTCTTCTCGGAATTTCTTGTTCTTTATTTATAAGCTCCAATAGTGCTTCATAAGCCTCAATATGTATCTGTTTTGCTTTTTCTTTATCCTGTTCTACTCCATCCCCAAAATAATAAGAAGCACCAACTCCATAAGCACAACGCGAATCTCCTAATTCTTTTCCTTTTTTATACCAGTACATCGCCTTTTCACAACTTTGCTCTGCTCCATTTTCTTCACTGTCATAACTTCTGCCTAAAATATAACATGCAAATTTATCACCATTTTCAGCTTTTCTTCTTACATCATCCAAATCAAATATTATTGGTTTAATAGTATTATTCATTTTCGACTTCTCCTAATTTTTTTAACAAAATATATCTTTTAATATTTTCATCTTTTTGATACCATATCTTTTCTTCATATCCTAAATTATTTAAATTTCTTAAACTATAAACATTACCAAAAGTTACTTCTGCAATAATATTTTTAATTCCTTTTTCTCTCGCCATCTTCTCAAGATGTTTTACTAATATTTTTTGTAGTCCATATCCCCTATATTCGGGTAATACAATAACACCATCTATATCAGCACAACTTCCTTCTAAATTTGGAATCATTTGTTTTAACTCTTTCATTCTGTTTGAAACTGATAAGAATATCCATGCAATCATTTTATCATCTAAAAAAGTTCCATATATTTCTCCATCATTTATAGGGTCATTAACTATTCTTAAATATGTTTAAAGGTAAAAAGTATCCTTTTTCTTCTTCTTTAAAATTATCTATTACAATATTTTGAATATTGTATATTGAATCCACATCATCAACAGTACATTTTCTTATATTTATATTTTTGTTAAAAGATTCATAGTTCATTTTCATACTTTTTCCCTACCTTTACATAGTTAATACTGAATTTTCTTGTATAGGAATTAGTCTAGTTTTTATAGTATTTATAAAAGCACATCTATGCTCTATTTCAAACATTTCAGTATCTGTTGTTAGTTCATACTTTATATATAAGTTTGGAATAAACTCATACTTATCACATTCAAAATTACCATATTGAGTATCACTCTCTGTATAGCTACCTTTTAACATATTATATAAAAGTTTCCATCTATCGCATGAACCAACATCAATTTCTTTTGTACTATTTACGCCATTATATATGGATTCCTCATTCATATCTATTTTAGTCAATTTAATACCTATACTATCATATAACTTTTGTAACATACCATCATTAAAGTATTGTTCTAAGGCTATACTAATACATTTTTCAATATCAGTATTTTTATTTATAACCATTAATCTAACAGGATTTTCATCTTTATAAAAAACAATAGCATTATGTCTATTACTTATATTGATATTTGGATTACTAACAGTTATAATACAATTACAATTTTTTATTATTTTATACTCATCAAATGCAATTTTATTATTTTCAAATCCATCAACAAAAGCACCATTAAAACATTCATAATGATTTTCATATTGTTCTGTCCATAAATCAATACTCTTAACTATTTTCATATATATCAAACCTTTCTTTCTACTTCATCTTCTTCAAACATTCCCTTCCAGAAATTATTATCACTAAATTCTAGTCCTTTTTTACTCTCATTATACCAAAATCTATCTTCTTCAGATGCTTCACCCTGACTAATTAAATAACTTATTTGCAAAATTCCCATTGCATTAGCAACATCAAAAAATAGTTGAATTATCTTCTTCAAATATTCATAATCAATATTTAAATCTTTTTCAAATATTTTTTTCATTCTTTCATCATCAAAAGATAATAAATAAATTGTATTATTAAAATTTAATATATTGTTTATTAGTTTAAATAGGAATATGATATTATTTTTATCTGCTCTTTCAATATATCTCTATCATCTGATAATAAATATTTATCTATTCTATTTGCCCAATCTTCCATAGTCATTGGAATATTTCTTTTCGCCCTTGCTTCTGCTAAATCTAAAAATGCTGAAACAATAAGTTCTAATTGTTCTAATTCTTCTTTTTTTAGATAATTTTTAGCAATAACTACATCTGTTTCTAATATTTTACCATTTGGAGAATGTTTCCATGATGTTAAATTCATATGATTTTTTGTATGGTCTGCTCTATTATAAACAATTTCGGCTGCCGTTTGATGAGTTACTGCATAATGCATCTTGTTTTGTACCTTTTTAAAAAACTTAATTGTGGTAGGTGATTTCCTATCATAATCAATAGATGTTGCATATATATCTGTAATTTTTTGATAAAACCTTCTTTCAGATAATCTTATTTCTCTTATTTCTGCAAGTAATTCTTC
>DBFJJM010000036.1:0-6436 GCA_048393175.1 Candidatus Merdicola sp. | reverse complement strand
CAGATGAAAGAGGGAATCCATCCAGAATATCAAGAAGCAACCATTACTTGTGCTTGTGGAAATGTATTAAAGACAAATTCTACAAAGAAAGATATGAAAGTAGATGTTTGTTCAAAATGCCATCCTTTTTGGACCGGAAATTTAAAACAGAGTACAGCCGGTGGTAGGGCAGATAAATTTAAGAAAAAATATGGTATTGGGTAAAGAAAAAAAGAAAGAAACTTAAGGTAGTGGGGGAAATATCTCTCACTATTTTTGTTTACATTTTTTGACATGAGGTCTTGAAAAAAAAGTCGAAATAGAATAGAATAAGGAAGAATTGGAGGAAACAGAGTATGAGGCAAGAAGAATATATGCAAAAAGTAAAAGAAAAAAACAAAATGCAAGTAAAAACATACTACATTTTAACAATGGGATGCCAATTAAATGAAAATGATTCAGAAAAACTAGCTGGAATGATGCAGCAAATGGGATATGAACAAACACTAGAAGTAGATAAGGCAGATGTAACAATTATTAATACGTGTTGTGTAAGAGAAAATGCAGAAGATAGGCTTTTAGGAAAATTAGGAGAGCTGAAAAAGGTAAAGCAAAATACAGCAATGCTAATTGCTGTTGGTGGTTGTATGATGCAAGAAAAACATATGGTAGAGAAATTAAGGAGAAGTTATCCATTTGTAGATATTCTTTTTGGAACACATACTTTACAACGTTTTCCACAAGATTTATATGAAGCTTTAGAAAACAAAGAAAAAATAGAGGATATTTGGCAGTGTGATGGTGAAATATATGAAGGATTACCAATTAAAAGACAAAGTTCTTTTCAGGCATCTGTTACCATTATGAATGGATGTAATAACTTTTGCACTTATTGCATTGTTCCTTATGTAAGGGGAAGAGAAAGAAGTAGAAAACCAAGTGATATTTTAGAAGAAATAGAACAACTAGCCAAACAAGGCTATAAAGAAATTACGTTACTAGGGCAAAATGTTAATTCTTATCAAGGAAAAGGAGAAAACGGAATTACAACATTTGCCCATTTGCTTCGAAAAGTAAATGAAATAAAAGGGATTGAAAGGATTCGCTTTTTATCTCCTCATCCAAAAGATTTTTCACAAGATGTCATTGAAGCAATTCGTGATTGCCAAAAAGTATGTAAGATAGTTCATCTACCACTTCAATCTGGTAGTAGTAGAATATTAAAAAGGATGAATCGTAAGTATACAAAAGAGCAATATTTAGCATTAGTAGAAAAAATGAAACAAGAAATTCCAGGAGTTGTTTTTTCTACGGATATTATGGTTGGTTTTCCAGAAGAGACAAAAGAAGATTTAGAAGATACGTTAGATGTTGTAAGAAAAGTTCAATTTGAACAAGTATATATGTTTTTGTATTCTAGAAGGGTGGGGACACCAGCAGATAAGATGGAAAATCAAATACCGGAAGAAATTAAACATGAAAGATTTAATCAATTAAAACAATTAGTGGAAAGTCAAATAAAACAGAACAATCAAAAATATATAAAAACAAATCAAACAGTATTAGTAGAAGGAAAAAGTAAAACAAATGAAACGATATTAACAGGAAGAACCAATACGAATAAGGTTGTTAATTTTGAAGGACCAGAAGAGTTAATTGGTAAATTAGTCGATTTAAAAATAGTATCAGAACATATGTGGTATTTAAAAGGAGAACGAATATAGTTGTATTAAATTCTAAAAAAAGAAAAGAGAGGTTATAGAAGATGGCAGAATATTCACCTATGATGCAAAAATACATAGAGACAAAAGAACAATATAAAGATTGTATCCTATTTTATCGATTAGGGGATTTTTATGAAATGTTTTTTGAAGATGCTGTTACTGCATCAAGAGAATTAGAAATCACCTTAACAGGCAAAGATTGTGGACAGCAACAACGTGCACCTATGTGTGGAGTTCCTCATCATGCAGTAGAATCTTATGTAGCAAGATTAATTGCAAAAGGATATAAAGTAGCAATTTGTGAACAATTAGAAGACCCTAAAAAAGCAACTGGAATTGTAAAAAGAGATGTTATTCGAGTAATTACACCTGGAACATTAATGGAATCTGCTATGTTAGATGAAAAAAAGAATAACTATATTGCCTCTATTTTTAAAAAAGGAATTTACTTTGGTCTTAGTATTTGTGATATTTCGACAGGAGATTTTTATGCTACTGAAATGAAACAAACCAATAATTTTGAGTGTTTATTAGATGAACTAGCTAGATACAACCCAGCTGAGATTCTTGCTAATAGTATGCTTTATGAGTGTACAGAGGAAATGGCAAAAATGAAGGAACGTTTCGAAGTTTTTATCACTAAATTTAATGATAATTATTTTTCCGAAACACTAGAGCAAATCAAACAAAACTTTACTTTCTTAGATACCAATGGAAAATCAATTCTAGATATAGAAAATCGTTTGTTTGCTATATGTAGTATTAATGCATTGTGGGAATATTTAAATCAAACCCAAAAGACAAAGCTAGATTATATCAATCGTATTGTTTTTTATGAAACAAACAAATATATGTCATTAGATATGAATGCTAGAAGAAATCTAGAATTAACAGAAAAAATGAGGGATAAGAGTAAAAGAGGAACTCTTTTATGGGTACTAGATAAAACTTCTACTTCAATGGGAGGAAGACAATTAAGAAGGTGGATTAATGACCCTTTGATAGATATTTGTCAGATTAATAAAAGGCTAGATGCAGTAAAAGAACTAAAAGAAGATATTATCTTAAAAGGAGAACTAGTTGAGCAATTAAAAAAAGTATATGATATAGAAAGGTTAGCAGGAAAAATTTCATATGGAACAGCCAACGCTAGAGATATGATTTCTCTTAAAAATTCAATAGCCAAACTTCCTCAAATAAAAGAAATGTTAACAAATGTAAAGTCGGATTATTTAATAGAATTAAGAGAAAAAATAGATGACCTGAAGGATATTTGGAAACTAATTGAAACAGGAATTGTGGAAGAACCTCCTATTAGTGTAAAAGAAGGAGGAATTATTAAATTAGGATATGACCCTGAAATTGATAAATTAAAAACAGCAACGACAGAGGGGAAAAACTGGATGATTCAGTTAGAAGCAAAAGAAAAAGAAATGACGGGAATAAAGTCTTTAAAAGTTGGGTTTAATAAAGTATTTGGCTATTTTATTGAAGTGACAAAAACCTATTTAAGTCAAGTACCAGAACGATATATTAGAAAGCAAACATTAACAAATTGCGAAAGATATATTACAGAAGAGTTGAAAAATTTAGAAAATGAAATTTTAGGGGCGGAAGAAAAAGTTATTAATTTAGAATATGAAGCTTTTACAGAAATTCGACAAAAAATAGGGGAAAATATACTAAGACTTCAAAATTCAGCACAAGCAGTTGCGATTTTAGATGTGCTAACTTCTTTTGCAACTGTTGCAGAAGATATGAACTATTGTAGACCAGAAGTAACAGAGCAAGGCACAATTGAAATTAGTGAAGGAAGACATCCTGTTATTGAAAAAATGTTACCATCAGGAAGCTTTGTTCAAAATGATACTTATTTAGACCAACAAGAGAACCGTGTTTCTATTATAACAGGACCAAATATGGCAGGTAAATCTACCTATATGAGGCAAGTTGCTTTAATTACATTAATGGCTCAAATTGGTAGTTTTGTTCCTGCTACCAAAGCAACAATAGGAGTAGTAGATAAGATTTTCACTAGAGTAGGGGCATCAGATGATTTAAGTATGGGACAAAGTACCTTCATGGTAGAAATGATGGAAGTGGCTTCGATTTTAAAAGAGGCAACACAAAACAGTTTAGTAATATTAGATGAGATTGGAAGAGGAACTTCTACTTATGATGGTTTATCGATTGCTTGGGCAGTAGCAGAATTTATTGCAGAGAAAGAAAAATGTGGAGCAAAAACCTTATTTGCTACACACTACCATGAATTAACAGAATTAGAAAATCGATTAGAAGGAGTAAAGAATTATCATATCGAAGTAAAAGAAAAGGGGGAAGATATTATCTTTATTCGAAAAATTGTAAGAGGAGGAACCGATGAGAGTTATGGAGTCCATGTGGCAAAATTAGCAGGTGTTCCCAAACCAGTTTTAACTAGAGCGAATGAAATCTTAAAAAGTTTAGAAAGAAGAAGTATTTTAGGTAGTAAAAAACAAGAAAAAGAAAACAAACAAGTGCAGTCAGGACAGTTAGATATGTATAATTATAAATTAGCAGAAATTGCACATGATATTGATAAAATTAATTTAAATGAGCTGACACCAATTGATGCACTAAATACATTAATGAAAATAAAGGAAAAAATGCAATAATGTAATACAAAACAAAAGAGAAGGGGATTATTTTATGAAAAAAAGGAAACTGTTATTTGTCCTATTTTTTACTATCTTTTTGTTATTCATCCATCAAACAAGTAGGGCCACTTTTGAAATTAAAAATTTTGATATTAAGGCTACTCTTTTCGAAAATGGAGATATGGAAGTAACAGAAAACATTACGTATCAAACGAATGAGAGCAAAAATGGAGTAATAAGAACAATTGATACAAAAAATGACCAAAATATTACTAATTCAGCAGATGGTTTACTTCTCTATTCTGTTCAAGTAGATGACAAAGTATATACAAAAGTAAATAGTAGTACCAATGGACAAGAGGGAGTATTTACTTATAATAATGTCGGAACAGAGTATAACATTAAAGTTTTTACACCGTTTACAAAACAAGAAAAAGTAGTCTCCTACCATTATTTATTAAAAAATGTAGCAGTCAAATATAACGATATAGCAGAACTATATTGGAATTTTATTGGGGAGCAATGGGACTGTCCTATTCGTAAGGTAACAATTTGTCTTGATTTGCCAGTAACAGCGATGCAGGAGGTAAGCTATGTTTATGGGCATGGTTCTGAAAATGGAAGATTCCAAAAAGAGGCAAATAGAATTACATTACTAGCAGATAACCTAAAACCTTATCAAGCAGTAGATGCAAGAATTCTATTTACTCCTAAGGCGATTCCTAATAGTAGTAAAGAAGTAAGTACTGATGTTCTTAAAACATATAGGAATCAAGAAGAAGGGTTTTCAAAAAAGAAAGAGGAACGCAAGGTTCTTGGAGGAATGGTTACTGTAAAACAACTTTCTTTTTTCTTTACAATTGTCATTTTGATGATTGGTTTTCTTGTTTGGTATCAATACATAAAAGTTTCAAAGAAAGAAAAATTTGCCTATTACCGTGAAATGCCACACAATTTAGAACCGGAACTATTGCAGTATGTTTATTATGGGAAAATTACCCAAAGTGCTTTTTGGGTTACTTTTTTAAATTTAATAAAAAAAGGTGTTTACCGTATTGAAAAAACAATTAATAAGATAGGGAAAGAAACACAAAAGGTTGTTTTTGTAAAACAAGTAGATAAATTAACAGATTACCAATTCACTGTGATGTCTTTGCTAAATAAAATTATGAAGACAGATAAATTAAACCAAAAAAGTATAGATGTACTTACTTTAAAGGCAAACCTAAAATGGGGAAATGAAACAGAATATAGAAAGTTTTTTACTCAATTACAAAGTGCAAAAGAATCTATTTTTGGGGAAGAAAAAAAGTTACCTCGTATGATAAAAGGAGTCTTTGTTGTTTTAATGGCTATTATAATCTTAGCTGCTACCTTTTTAGCACAAGGGGAGCAAAAAATAATGAATTTATTGTTCCTTACTATAACAGCTGTTGTTTATTCTACTTTTTTCATAAAAATGAAAGGAAAAGGATTTTTAGCTATTTTATTTATTTTGATTCATTGTGCACTATTTCAAGTTGGTAATATATGGCTTTTAATAACTGGTAAAGTGGGTTGGCTGTATTTACCCTATGTTTTACTCTTTTTTACTATTTGTTTCTTTTTTAGTAAAGTACAAGTAGCTAAAGAAGAAAGACAAATAAAAGAGCAACTTAAAGGATTAAGACGTTATATAAGAGATTTTTCTCTTTTAAAAGAAAAACAGTTAGAACATATTACTTTATGGGAAGATTATTTTATTATGGCAGTGGCTTTAGGGGTAAATAAAAAGGTAGTACAATATCTATATGAATATGGGCAAAATACAAATAGTAATTTAGGAGCAGCATTTATTTGTATTGGGACGTATACTTCTTTTCGTAGCAATTTTGCCTCATCCTTTTCTTCTTATGGAGGCTATCTTTCTGGAACAAATAGTACAGGAAGTAATTTTTCTGGCTCGAGCGGAGGATTTTCAGGAGGAAGTTCTTCTGGTGGTGGAGGCCGGAGGAGGGGGAGGAGGAAGCTCTTTCTAATACTATAGATGAATAAAAAACAAGAATAACAAAAATAAGGATTCTAAAAAAAGAATTCTTATTTTTTGTTATTATGTAA
>DBFJJM010000035.1:0-17817 GCA_048393175.1 Candidatus Merdicola sp. | reverse complement strand
AAAAGAAAAAAGACCCAAAGGAAATGCTTCGGTTGGCTAGACTTGCCGACTAATTATGACCAAAAAGAATTTGCTCATATCAAAAAAGTAGCAAAAAAAGTAAAAAAAGATTCCGATGTATTTGTGGTAATTGGAATAGGGGGTTCCTATTTAGGAGCAAGAGCAGTAATAGAAGCCTTGTCTAGTAATTTTAACTTAGCAGAAGAAAAGAGTAAATTTCCTAAGGTTATTTTCGTAGGAAATAATTTAAATCCAAACTACATTAATGATGTAATTGACTATATCGGAGATAAAGATGTTTCTCTAAATGTTATCTCAAAATCTGGAACGACAACAGAACCTGCCATTGCTTTTCGTATTTTTCGTGAATTTATGGAAAGTAAATATGGAGTAGCAGAGGCAAGGAGTCGTATTTATGTTACAACAGATAAACAAAAAGGAGCGTTAAAGCAATTAGCTGAGGAAGAAGGATATGAACAGTTTGTTATTCCAGATGAAATAGGGGGAAGATATTCTGTTTTATCAGCAGTTGGATTATTGCCAATTGCAGTAGCAGGGAAAAATGTAGACCAGTTAATGAGTGGAGCTTTAGCTGCACAAGAGAAATATGCGGATTCGGATTTAAAATATAACGAATGTTATCAATATGCTGTGGTTCGTAATATTTTATATAAATTATATAAAAATACAGAAATATTAGTAGATTATGAACCTCGTCTTCATTATTTTATTGAATGGTGGAAACAGTTATATGGAGAAAGTGAAGGAAAAGAATTGAAAGGGATTTTTCCAGCAGGAGCGGAATTTACCACAGACCTTCATTCTATGGGACAATACATTCAGCAAGGAAGAAGAAACTTATTTGAAACAGTATTGAATGTAGAGCATTCAGATACAGATTTGAAAGTGAAAAAAGAGGAAGATAATTTAGATGGATTAAATTATTTAGAAGGAAAAAGTTTAGACTATATTAATAAAAAAGCTATGGAAGCTACGATTAAAGCACATGTAGAAGGAGATGTACCAAATATTGTAATTCATATGCAAAAATTAGATGAAGAACATATGGGACATTTAATCTACTTTTTTGAACTTGCTTGTGCTGTTTCAGGGCAAATCTTAAAGGTAAATCCATTTGACCAACCAGGTGTGGAAAAATATAAAAGAAATATGTTTCATTTATTAGGAAAGCCGGGTTATGAAAAGGAATAAAGAAAACATACCAGATAGAAATTTCTATCTGGTGTTTTGTATTCTAATTCTAGAGTTAAAATTGAAAATGATGTAAAGGTGTGCTACAATCAATACCATGTAAAGATAGAAAAACTCGACGAATCAATTTTTGATAGGAGGGAAACACATGAAGGGTCGAAAGGAGTTAAAATTTCGGTATGGTGCTTTATTGGTTATTGTTCTAGGACTGTTATTAGGAACTATAATGGCGTGGGATACCTCTAGAGAAATACGAATGGAAGAGCAGACGGTTTATTTAGATGGACGGTTTTTTACTATTGTAGAAGAACAAGGAGAACTAATATCACTTGCTACTTTAAGCTTTTCTATTGAAGATAAGATTATAGGGGTAGGGCATGCTATAGAAAAAGAACAACAAGGCAAAAGTGTATTTTTAAGTGATGTAACAGTGAAAAATGGAGGCTTGTATATTCTTTCCTTAAAAACACAAATTGGAAAAATTGATAGCATAGGAAAAGGCGGAGTGTTTATCACGAAAAGTTCTGCTTATCAAAGAGGACAAAAAGTAGAAACAGCAACCAAAATTCATTCTGGTACAGCCTATTTTTATTCTGCTATAACAGGAGAAGGTAAATATTATCCAATTAGAATCCTTAACTGTAATGAAGTGGTAAATGGTAAGAGCTGTATTTCATTTCACATGTTAGATTGCCCTATTACGCAAAATAAGGTTCTTCCTGGAATGAGTGGAACACCAGTAGTGCAAGATGGAAAATTAATTGGAGTAATTTTTGGAATGCGAGACATGAATCCTAGAATTGGATTTATTACACCAATTGATGCTATTTTAACCGATAACTAGTTTTTCGTACCAAAAGAAGCTACTTTTCTTAATAAGGAAGGTAGCTTTTTGCTTATTTCATATGGGAATGTATGACAAAGTGTAAAAGCTATAAGAATCATTAAATAATAAATAAAAAAGATAAAAGAAACAAAAGAAATTAGAAAAGATAAAACTTTTCTTGAAAAGAAATTTACCATGAGGTATAATAGGAAAGAATTGAAAAAAGGAGAAGCTATGAATTACATAAATCCAATTAAATTTAGTCAGCCAATTAAAACTTATGCTTTTGTAGGACCTTCTGGTACAGGAAAAAGCTACCGAGCCCAATATGTAGCAAGCGAAAATGGAATTAGTTACATTATTGATGATGGGCTTTTTATTAAAGATAATGAAGTAGTAGCAGGAGAATCTGCTAAAAAAGCTCCTACGAAAGTAGAGACCGTAAAAAAAGCTTTGTTTATTGATGAAAAACAAAGAAAGGAAATGGTAAAAGCCATTCGAAAATATAAACCAGAATCTATTTTGATTTTAGGTACGTCTGATAAAATGGTACATAAAATTGCACAATGTTTAAATCTAGAACCAATTCAAAGAATTATCTATATTGAAGAAATTGCTTCGCCAGAAGAAATAGAAGAGGCAAGAAGAAGTAGAACGGTAGAGGGAAAACATGTTATTCCTGTTCCTACTTTTGAAATTAAAAGAGATTTTTCAGGCTATATTTTAGACCCTTTGCAGATTTTTAAATTTAAGGGAAGAGGAACGGCTCCGTATATGAGTGAAAAATCGATTATTCGTCCTACCTTTAGCTATTTAGGGAATTTTACTATTTCCGATACTGTATTTCGCCAAATTGCAGAATATTTAGCAAAAAAGGATGAGACGATTCATGAAGTGGTGAAAACGCGAATTGAAAAGCAGCCAGAAGGACCAAGCATCTATATAGAGGTAGTGATTGTATATGGATATAATATCATTCAAGTAGTGGGTTCCTTTCGTAATAAATTAATTCGAGAGATTGAAAGATTAACTACAATGAATGTACAAAAAGTAGATGTGATGGCAAAAGGAATCTATATGCCAGAAGAAAAATAGGAGGGAAAAATATGTCGTTTATTGTAGCAATTGATGGACCAGCCGGTACAGGAAAAGGAACTGTTACAGAGCTGATTTCAAATAAATTAGGATTCATTAATGTTGATACAGGAGCAATGTATCGCTGTGTTGCTCTTGCTATGTTACAACAAAAAATAGGGCTAGAAGAGATAGAAAAAATCGAAAAATTATTAGAAGAAATTCAAATTGAATTGGTAAAAAAAGAAGAAAAACAAGTCGTTATCTTAAATGGGGTAGAAGTAACTAACGAGATTCGCTCATCTGAAGTAACTAAAATTGTTTCACAGGTTTCTAGCCTAAAAATCGTCCGCTATAAAATGGTGGATTTGCAAAGAGAAATGGCAAAGGGAAAAGATGTGGTAATGGAAGGAAGAGATATCGGAACCTATGTGTTTCCTAACGCAGATGTGAAAATCTATTTAGATGCTTCTGCTGAAGAAAGAGCAACAAGAAGATATAAACAAAATAAGGAAAAAGGAATTGAAATGTCTTATGAAGAGGTATTGCAAAACATTTTAATAAGAGATGAAAATGACAAGAAAAAGGAAATGGGAGCGTTAAAGATAGCTAAAGATGCAACGGTAATTGATACTACCAATTTAACGATAGAAGAAGTGGAAAAAAGAGTAAAAGAGTTAATTTTACAAAAGAAACAGGAAGAAAAAGAAACGTGTTTAGAAGAAAAAAGGCTAAATCAAAAAAAAACAAAATTATGGCAAAGTTCTAAATGGGTATGTTTTCAAAGAACAGTAGTAGGAGCTATCTTAAAATTTTTATACCAAGTTATTTTCCGTGTAAAAACAAAAGGAACACAAAACGTACCAAAAGAAGGTCCTTTTATTCTTTGTGGTAATCATGTTAGTTTTATCAAAGTTCCGGTTATGTATTTTTATACACCAAGAAAAGTTCATTTTATTGGAAAAGCAGAATTATTTCAAAATCCTATTTTAAATTGGTTAGGTCATATTTTTGAAGTCATACCAGTAAAAAGAGGAAAACAAGATGTCGATTCGATGAAGAAATGTTTAAGAACTCTAAAAGAAGACGAACCTCTTGCTATTTTTCCAGAAGGAACGAGAAACGGGATACAAAAAAAGGTGAAAGTAAAAACAGGAGCCGCTTATATGGCACTAAGAACAGGGGTTAAAATTGTACCAGTAGGAATTTATGTTTCACCAAAACCTTTTCCTAAAATCATTTTAAATTATGGTAAACCATTGGATTATAGCCAATACCAATCCAAAAATCCAGAAAAAGAAGTTTTAGAAAAAGTAACACAAGAAATGATGGATAACATAATTACGTTGACAAATGAAGCTGTTTAATATATAATATTAAACAGCTTTTTAGATATAGATGCAAGCAAAAAGCATAACAAAAGATAGAAAAATTTTTAGGATGGTGTATTTTATGTCAAATAAAGAAGAAATAGATTTTACACAATATTTACAGCAGAATATTCCTTCGATTCGTGTAGGAAAAACAGTGAAGGGAAAGGTTCTTTCTATTACAGCTCAAGGAGAAATTATTCTTGATTTAGGATATAAAGCAGATGGTATTATTCCAAAAGAAGAATTTTCTTTTCAAGAACAAGAAGACCCAAATGAGCTTGTAAAAATAGGAGACGAAATGATAGCAACTGTGGTTAAGACAAATGATGGAGTAGGAAATGTATTACTTTCTTGTAAAAAGATAAAATATAAAGAGGCAAAACAAGACTTTGACCAAAAAGTAAAACAAGGATATATATTTGTGGAGCCAATTTATAATGTTTCAAATAATGGCTTTATTGTTCTATATAGAGGAATTCGTATTTTTATTCCGATTTCTTTATCTGGAATTACAAGAGCAGAAAATATAGAAGACTATAAAGGAAAGACGATTTCTTTTAAGGTCATCGAATATGATGAAAAAGCTAAAAAAATAATTGGTTCTGTAAAAGTAGTAAAAGAAGAGCAAAAACAAAAAGAAGAAGCATTGTTTTGGGAGCAAGCACAAGTAGGAAAAGAATATGAAGGAAAAGTAACTAGTATTAGTGCTTATGGTGCTTTTGTGGATTTAGGACCAGTGCAAGGACTTCTTCATGTTTCTGAAATTACATGGGAAAGAAATGTCAATACCAATGCATTATTAACATTAGGACAAGTTATTAAAGTAAAAGCCTTAGATGTGGATAGACAAAATAAAAGAATGAAATTAACTTATGAGGGAAAAGGACCAGACCCATGGGAGAAGATAGAACAAAAGTATCATATCAATGATGTGGTAAAAGTGAAAGTCATAAAGTTTATGCCTTTTGGTGTTTTTGTAGAATTAGAACCGGGAATAGAGGGATTAGTGCATATTTCACAAATATGCGAACGAAGAATTACAAAACCAGAAGAAGAACTTGCTTTAGGGCAATGGATCAATGCCAAAATTTTAGAGTTAGATAAGGAAAATCGAAAATTAGAATTATCCATTCGTGAATTAGAAGGTACTAGTAACGAATACAAAGAACAAAGCGAAAAAGGGGAATAAAAAAGAAAATGAGAAATGAAAAGATAAGAAATATAGCAATTATTGCACACGTAGACCATGGTAAAACCACTTTAGTAGATGCCTTATTAAGGCAAAGTCACGTGTTTCGTGAAAATGAACAAGTAGCAGAAAGAATTATGGATTCGAATGACTTAGAAAAAGAAAGAGGAATTACAATTTTATCTAAAAATACTTCTGTTATGTATAATGGAGTTAAAATTAATATTGTAGATACACCAGGACATGCCGATTTTGGCGGAGAAGTAGAAAGAGTTTTAAAAACAGTAGATGGTGTTTTACTATTAGTAGATGCTTTCGAAGGACCCATGCCACAAACAAGAGAAGTACTCAAAAAATCGCTAGCTTTAAATTTAAAGCCAATTGTTGTAATTAATAAAATAGATAGACCAGGTTCTAACCCATTAAAAGTGGTAGACCAAGTACTAGAACTATTTATTGAATTAGATGCAAATGATGAACAACTAGAATTTCCAGTGATTTATGCTTCTGCTAAAAATGGAATTGCAAAAATGAAACTAGATGAACCAAGTGATAATATTAACTGTATTTTTGAAACTATTATTAACGAAATTAACCCTCCTGCTTGTGATGAAGAAGGACCGGTTCAAATGTTAGTTTCCAATATTGATTATGATGATTATGTAGGAAGAATTGCAGTAGGAAGGTTAGAAAGAGGTAAAATAAAAGCCAACATGCCGGTTGTGGTTTGCAAAAAAGAGGACAAAATTGTAAATGCTAGAGTCGTTAAGCTTTATACTCATGTAGGATTAAATAAAGTAGAAGTAGAAGAAGCTAGAGCAGGAGATATTATTGAATTATCTGGTATTTCGGATATTAATATTGGAGAAACCATTTGTGATATGGAACATCCAGAAAAAATAGAGTTTGTAGATATTGATGAACCAACTGTTTCTATGACTTTTAGTGTAAACAATGGACCTTTTGCAGGAAGAGAAGGACAGTTTATTACTTCAAGACATATTCGTGAGCGTTTATTCAAAGAACTAGAAAGAAATGTTAGCTTGCGTGTCAAAGAAACCGACACACCAGATTCTTTTGAAGTAGCAGGACGCGGCGAATTACACCTAACTGTTTTAATTGAGACAATGAGAAGAGAAGGATTCGAATTATTAGTTTCTCGTCCAAAAGTAATCTATAAAGAAATTGGTGGAGTAAAGTGTGAGCCAATTGAACGATTAGTAGTAAATGTTCCAGATGAATGTATTGGAAATGTAATTGAAAAATTAGGAAAAAGAAAAGCAGAAATGTTAAATATGGAACCAGCAGAAGAAGGTCATACAAAAGTGGAATTTAAGATACCTTCTAGAGGGCTAATTGGTTATCGAACAGAATTTATGACAGACACAAAAGGAAACGGAACCATGAACCATATTTTTGATTCCTATGAACCATTTAAAGGAGAGGTTATTTCTCGTGTAAGAGGAACGATTGTTGCTTTTGAAGCAGGAAAATCGGTAACATATGGGTTATATAACGCTCAAGATAAAGGAGAACTATTTATAGGACCTGGCATAGAGGTATATGAAGGAATGGTTGTAGGATTAAATTCTAGGTCAGAAGATTTAGCAATTAATGTATGTAAAGAAAAACACTTAACCAATACAAGAGCTTCTGGTTCAGATGATGCATTAAGACTAGTCCCACCTGTTCAAATGTCACTAGAAAAAGCCATCGAATTTATCCAAGATGATGAATTAGTAGAAGTGACACCAAAATCTATTCGTTTAAGAAAGAAAATCTTAGATACCAAAACAAGAGAAAGAATGGCAAGAAGATAGGAAAAGCGGTTAGACACCGCTTACTTTTTTGGAAAAGGAGTAAGAAAAAATATGAATCAGGAACAATTAGCAAAAATAAAACAAAAAGCATTAGACGAACATATTCCTATTATTATGGATGATACATTAGAATACATTGCAACCCTTTTACGTAAGAAAAAAACCACTTCTTTTTTGGAAATTGGAACAGCAGTAGGTTATTCTGCTATTTGTTTTTCTGAGTATTTAGCTCAAAATGGTGTGATAGATACCATAGAAAGAGAGCAAGAACGTTATCAAGAAGCAGTAGAAAACATACAAAATATGAATTTACAAGATAAAATTCATGTTATACTAGCAGATGCAGTAGAAATTCTTCCAACTATACAAAAGAAGTATGATATTGTTTTTATTGATGCAGCAAAAGGAAAATATCCTTTTTTCTTCAAACAGGCAATGCGTTTAGTAAAGCCAGATGGAATGATTCTAGCAGATAATGTGTTATATAAAGGATATGTATTGGGGGATTACAACAAACATAAACAAAGAACAGCAGTAACGCATTTAAGAGAATATTTAAAATTAGTGCAAGAAGAACCCAGTCTAGAAACTCAAATTTTAGAAATAGGAGATGGGCTTGCTGTAAGCATAAAGAAATAGTAAAAAACCAGAGAAAGAAAAATATTTTTCTCTGGTTTTTTGTGATTCATCAAGTAAAAAGGTTATTCTAAAGCATCACGGTAGGATTGAACTAATTGTTTTGCTGTTTCAGGGTCAGTTTCATAAACTTGAAAAAGCCCGGTTCTTCGATTTTGAGTAATAGAAAGGAAAGTAGGGATATTTTTCAATCCAGACCCTTTTTTATATATTTTATCATGACTTGAAGCACCATATTGCTGTGCTTCTTCCATACGAAAAGTACGAATTTGTACTTCTGAGGCAAATTTTTTTTGATGAATTCTAGTAAGATGAAGAGCTTGATAAATAATTTGTTCAGTTATTTTTTGTGAAGCAACATATTTTTTTCTTATATTGGATTTTGCTTTTACTGTTTTTTGTGGTTTTTGTTTTTTCGTTTTTGGCTTTTGAATATAGTCTTTTCTCTTTCGAAGAAATTCTGGAGTAGTACTTCGATAAGAAGCAAGAAAATCACGCATCTGATAACAAGCTTTTATTAATTCTTCTTCCTCTGTTTTTCCATCTATAGAATAAATAACGATTTTACTAGCGAAAAAGTCATAAGAATTGCCAGAACCACCCTGACGTATTTTACGATGCATTTTTTCAAGGCAACTTGGAAAACTTTTAAAACGTCCTGAAAAATCAAAATCAATATTAGGAAATTCTTGTTTTAAAGAAACAAAATCTTCTAAAAAGTCTTCTTTATATTCCTTTTTTAACTCTTCACTTTGATAATAATTAATAATTTGTAATAATTTTTCTTTTCTTTTTTGTTTATTGGGATATTTAGTTATATCGATACGATAAGGTTCTGAATGAAATTCAGATTTTGAATCAGTAAGATTAGCAATAAACTCTTGTCTTGCTTGCTTTTTTGAGCTACTCAAAATGTTTTCTCTCCTTTTGTAAAACAATTTTAAATGGTATCTAATATTATACAAAGAAAATCAAAAAAAGTCTAGAAAATTCTAGACTTTCCATAAAAAGATTCTACTTTTTAAGACAAAGTTAGATATTTGATACAAGAAAACACTAAATCTACCAGAAATAAAGTAGATAAAAGTGCTATTAAGGAAACTTGAATTTTATAGGGAATTTTGGTTAACACAGAATTTACTTTCTTTTCTACATGAGGATGTAAGTAATTTAAAAATAAAATAGCAATCACGCCCCAAGCAACAGAATACAAAATACTAATTCTACCATTTAGGTTTAAAAAGTCATTTGTATAATCCCAGAATTTCAGTTTAAATAAAGCGTCTAAAGCGTATCCTGTAATATATTCAAAAACAGAAAACAAAATTCCAGCAATCAAAAATGTTTTGGTTTTATTTTCTCGATATTTTCCTAGAAACGTAATTAGCATTAAAGCACCAAAACCATATAATGGACAAATGGGTCCTAATAAAAAACCTCGTTTATGAAAACCACCTAATACTAAAGCAGCATAAATGGTCTCCATTATCCATCCTATCATAGCATAAAGGAAAAAATAAAGTAGATACATTTGATATGGTTTTAATTGCCTTTTTAAACATAGTGCTTGTTGTTTTGGTTCCATTTTTATCCCCCTGTTTTCAATGGATACATAATATCAAAAAAAACGACTTTTGTAAATATGATTAAGAAAGAATTAAGACAAGGCAAGAACGGAAGAAATAACTGTTTTATGGAAAAGTATTTACAAAGAAAGATAAAATGCGATATGATAAGATAAATAAATGAGTAGGGGGAGAAAAGATGGAAGTAAAACGATTAGGAGAAACAACAAAAGAAGAATTAGAAACAAGAATTCAAAAAGTAGCAGCAGCGGGAAAATTATCTCGTTTTCCTGGAAATGTATTTGAGGTGTTAGAAAGCTGTAATGATTATGAAAGTAATTTAAAATTAATTAAACGAATTATTAAAATGGGTCATAAATCCATCATTGAGCATGACTATTTAGTGTTTGCTTTATGTGATGTTTCTCCTATTATAGAACAAACCATTATTGCAAGTAGACTTACCTCTTTTACTATAAAATCAAGAAGAGAGGTGGATTTTCGAAATGTAGGATATTATACACCTACTTTTCGCGATACAAAGGGAAAACTTCATAGCCAAAATGAAATACTACAAGACAAATATCAAAAGCATATGAAATATCTATTTTCTACTTATGCCGATATGGTAGACAAGGGAATGAATGTAGAAGATGCTCGTTTTGTTTTACCCTATTCCTATCATAGTAATATTATTATGGGATTAGATGCAAGAGAATTAGAAAAGCTTATTCTTTCTTTATTATATGGAAGTGTTAGTAAAATAGCAGAAGCAAAAGAATTAGGAAATAGGTTAGTAGAGCTTGTTAAAAAAGATATCCCTTATTTAGTAGAAAGCATTGAACAGGCAAAAATGGAGGATGAGGATTCTTTTTCTTATTTAGAATCTTTGGTTAAAAGACCAAAAATAGAAATAGAAGAAAAAGTAAGAATGCTTTCCTATACACCACATGCAGATGATGTGGTGATGAAAAGTAATATTATGTACCACTATCAATGTAAGGAACAAAAGGCAGAAGAGTTGTTAGAAAAAATGCAAGAGAAAGACCCACAATATAGAGAAAAGATGATGAAAAGTATTTTAAAGAAAGAAGAAAGAAGAGAACTAGAACAAGTAAGCTTTACTTTCCAAATTCCTATTTCGTTATCCATTCTAACTCATCTAACAAGACATCGTATGCATTCTCTTTTGATTCCAGAGTTTACACCAATGTGGGATTTAGATAATTATATTATTCCTAAGAGTGTAAAACAAATAGCACAAAAAGAATATGTAGAAGCATTTAAGAAAAATAAACAAATGTATGAAACATTTAAAGAGCTAGGAGTGTTTGAGGAAGATTTAGTCTATTTCTATTTAGGAGGGCAAATGTGTAATGTATTAACTACTATGAATGCAAGAACGCTAGCATGGGTTACTAGACTTCGTTGTTGCAATAAAGCACAGTGGCAAATTAGAGAGATTGCAAAAGAAATGAAAAAACAAGTAGAAGAAGTAGCTCCTCTTATCGGAAAGGGACTGGGTGCTACTTGTGTAACAGAAAATGCATGTTATGAAGGAAAAGAAAGCTGCGGGTTAATTGATAAAATACTAGAAGTAAATACGAAAAAGTAAAGACTATTTTTAGCTTGGTTTTTCGCATTGAGAAAAAAGTTAGAATTATAAACATTAAAAAAATATAAATCCCTCCTTGTCTATTTACAAGGGGGATTTATATATCAAAAACAGAGTAAGAGAAAAATGAAACAATTGTGAGAATAGTTTATTTATGGTATACTAAAAAGGTAGAGTAACAAAAAAAGGAGAAGAAAAATGAAGAAACCAGAATTATTAGCACCAGCAGGGTCTTTTGAAAAAGCAAAAATTGCCTTTCTTTATGGAGCAGATGCGGTATATATGGGAACGAAAAACTTATCTTTACGTTCTCGTGTGCAAGTGGAAGAAGATGATTTAATTAGAACGATACAGTATGCACACTCTATTAATAGAAAAGTCTATGCAGCAATGAATATTTTTGCTTGGGATGAGACATATGAACAGATAAAAAAGCAAGCACAAATTTTACAAGAAAATAAGGTAGATGGAATTATTGTATCTGATGGAGGAGTGTTAGAAGAAGTTAAAAAAGTGGCTCCTACTATTCCAATTCATATTAGTACACAAGCTAATACAGTAAGCTTGCATTCTAGTGAATTTTGGTATCATAATGGTGCTAAGAGAATTATTTTAGCAAGGGAATTGAACAAAAAACAAATTCAATATATGATGGAGCATAAACCAAAAGATTTAGAGATAGAACTATTTGTTCATGGAGCAATTTGCTTTAGTTATTCTGGAAGATGCTTTTTAAGTGATTTTTTGGCTTCTCGTAGTGCTAATTTAGGAGATTGTGCTCAAAGTTGTAGATGGGCTTTTGAACTTTATGCAGAAGAAAAGAATCATCCGGGTAATTTAATGCCAATTGAGCAAGATGAAAAAGGGACCTATATCTTTTCTTCGAAAGATTTATGCTTAATAAAAGAGCTGCCAGAAATTATTAACATGGGAGTAGATAGCCTAAAAATAGAAGGAAGACTTAAAACAGAATACTATTTAGCAACAGTAATTAATACTTATCGTACAGCCATAGATGACTATTTAAAAGCTCCAGAAAAGTATGACCCAGAAAAATACCAAACAGAACTAGAAAAAACAAAGACAAGAGGACTCACTACTTTTTACTTTAATGATAGGGATAATAAAGATTGCCAAGAATATGAAGGAAAACAATATAACCCAGATTATGAATTTGGTGGAAAAGTAGTTTGCTATACAAAAGAAAAATCTACTATAGAAATACGAAATAAATTAAGTGTAGGAGATACATTAGAAATAGTTATACCAGGAGAGATAAAACCGTTTTGCTTTACCATTGAAAATTTATGGGAAGAAGAGACGGAACAAGAAATTTCGTGTATCAATCCTGGTAAATTAGGGCAAAAAGTAAAATTACATTTACCAATAGAATGTAAAGAAAATTGGATGATTCGAAGAAAGAAATAAACAAAGAAAAAGAAATACAGTAGAGAAAAAGAATAGAGAGGTTCTATTCTTTTTCTAGTATATGTGCTGTTAAAAAACAAGCTCCAAATAAAAGTAGCCCAATTAGGCTTGGTATGTCAAGGTGAAAGCTAGGAAAAAGAATGGGAAGAGAGCCTAGCACAAATCCAATAATAGCATAATAGGTTTGACAAGGATAATTAGTTAAAAGAACTTGAATAAGTTTCATTAATAAAAGACCACCTAGTATCAGACCAATTAACATAGGAACTAAAATCGATAAATTAAGATTTGATACTGCCGCTAAATAAGTTTGATAAACTCCTAATAACAGGAGTAGAACAGTACTACTAACGCCAGGAATGACTACTCCTGCACTCATAATAAAGCCAGCAAAAACTAAGAAGGAAAAAGAAAAGGTACTCATACAATAAATTTCTTCATTAATAGTGAACATTCTTTCTAAAAAGAGTAAAAAAAGAGCTAATAAAAAAGTAGCAAACAAGTAGAGTAAATAATGTAAACGGAAGCTTTTCTTTTGATGTACTTGTTTAAATAGAGCTGGAATTGTTCCTATAATAAATCCTAAAAAGGCAAATTTGGTATAAGAGGGATAATAGGAAAAAAGATATTGCAAGACATTTCCTAATAAAACGATACCTGTTACTCCTCCTAAAACAAGAGGAAGTAAAAAGCGAAAATGTTTCTTCCAGTCTTGAAAAAAGTGAAGTACGCTATTTAATAATTTTTCATAAATGCCAAAGATAACACAAAAAACACCACTACTAATTCCTGGCAAAATGGCTCCTGCCCCAATAGCAATTCCTTTTAAATAATCAGAAAGAATGGTAAACATACAATAACTCCTAAACAAAAAAATAAGGGATATACCATACAACCTCTAAAATAAAAAGAACAAAGAAAGATTTCTTTAGTATCAAGTTTACAATAGAGATTGTATAGTATATCCCTTATTTTATCTATATGAAGCCATCTTAAAAATATGTCACTATTGAAAAGATAAGAAAAAAGAAATATAATAAAATAAAGAAGGATTAAAAAAGAAGGTAAAAATGTTTACAAAAGAGCAACAAATTATGATACAAAAACATTTAAGGCATCCTGAAAAAGAACAAAGAATAGCGGATATTGTAAAACAAATCGTACAAGAAGACCAAAAAGCAGGAGGGAATCTTGACCCAAATGAAGCAGCAACTCTTGCTTTTGTGATGAATGTAGGAGAGATGCATCCTAGTATTTGTCATATTTATTCTTTAAATTGGAAAGAGCATCCAGAGGCAATAACATTAAACCGTGAGCACGGTGCACTTTCAGTAGAAATGCTAAGAGAGTGGAAAGTGGCATTAACAACAAAGCAAGAACAAATTATTCGTGGGCATTCAAAAGGAGAATATCCAAATCGATTAGCACAAATAATAAAAGTAGCAGAAATTTGTAGTGCTACTGAGCAAGAAAGGTTTTTTAGGGGAGAGAAAAAAGCTGCGGCAAAATCATGGGAAGAAGTAGCCAACTTTTTACAAGAAGAAGGCATTGAAACAGGTTTAATTGCTTTAATAAGAAATTCTTATGGAGAAGAGCGATTTTCTCAAGAAAAAATGTCAAAAGATAAACAAGAACAAATCCGATAAAATAGCAAAACTTTATTTTTTAAGAGGAGTTTTGCTTTCTTTTCTTTATGACAAAAGGATTCGTCTTTTCGATGTTTCTTAATTGCTCTTTACGCTTGTCCTTTAAAAGCAAGTTTAAAGAGCTTTTTATTTGTTTATTGCATTTTTTTGTTAATTATTTTATAATTTCGTTAATAAAAATTTACGAATAGGAGGAACCGCTTCTTGTTTAAAGATATTAAAAATGTTATGTATGAAAAGAAGTTAATGTTATCTATACGAGAATATTTTCAATTAGAGATAGATGATGATAGAAATACACTAAAATATAGTGATAATCTGTATTCAGATTCTAGGAAAAAGCTTAAAATAATGAATGTCGATGATGAAGTAGTGATGAAATATTTTGATAAATTATTTAGGATTATTGAAGGGTGGGAAAATAAATATGTAAAAGATAACATCATAGATGGTATGGAGTGGCAATTAGTAATTACCTATAAAAATGGTGATAGAAAACATTACTATGGAAAAAATGATTCTCCAATTAACTTTGAATATTTAGATAAAATAAAATATGAAATTATAAATAAAATGTTGGAGAGTGAAATATGAATCTGTTAGATATTAATATTCAATCTAGGATTGCAGACATAATAGATGCTTACACAAAAGTTTATGGAACGGAATATAGAGATGTTATAGAAAAAAGGATGAGTCGAATTTGCTATATTATGTATAATAATGTCGATGGCATTGGTAAGTATATAAATTTTTTAGAAACGTGTAAACAAAAAGAACTTGGAATTAAATTTTTACAGGAAATAGGAATTGATGTAAGTAAATATCAAGGAAGAAGTCTTGCCGAAGATTTAGATGAAGATACGAATGCCTTACTACAAGAATATATTGGTGGGTCTTACGAGGGTATAAATTCAGATAAGAAACATGACCCAGTAGGAATGAAAGCATGGTATCCTCCAAAAGAAAAGGAAAGACCAAATCTAGAAAGAATTAAAGATGGCCGTATCAAATTTATAAATTTTTTAAGAGGAAAAGCTCATACGCCAATTACAGAGGGAACATTTCAAGAATTTTGTGAAACGGATGAATACAAAGAACTTTTAAGGAGAATCGAAGGGTATTTGCAAATACATGAGCAACTATTAGAAGAATATGAAAGTTATAAACAATCTCAACAAATAGCACCATATCAACAATATGTGGATGACGAAACAAAGAGAAGAGATAACTTACATAAACAACAAAGACTTATGTTATATGAGCAAATTTCAAAAGGTATGTTTCCATTCAAGAGGAATTATTTACCTCGTAGCATAAAAAAATTTTTAGACCGTAAATGTTCTACCGTAGAAGAGAAAAGTGAACTGTTTTTGGGCACTGATATGGGAATGAAGTTATATGTTGAATATTTTTCACAAGAAGATGAAAATAAATTGAGAGATTCATCAGTTAACCAAAGGGACAAAGACAAGATTTTGTGGTATAGGTTACAGTATTTTAAAAGGTTGGGTGTTGTGGACAAGAATGCTTCAGATTTTTATAGTAACAAAGATTTGTATAATAATTGCTTGCAACAAGAGGGCATTATGGAATTAGTGCCTCCCGTTAAACTAGTAGAGAAAATAAGTCAATTTAGAATAGAAAGATATAAAGAATTTCAAGAAAACTTTATTCAAGGTAGTCCAGACTTTATAAGAAATATGAAAAATTTTGATGATACTCCATCTGCTAGAGGTAGCATGTATAGTGTAGTAAGGAATAAAGAAGTATGTATAAAGGGCAGGTCTGATAATGAAGATTTTTTTCCAGTATTTTATTATACTGTAAGAGGTGAAGATAGAGGTGTATTGGATTTTTATATGTTGCATGAAATTAGTCATGTTATAGAAGCAGAGGGAATTTGGGGAATAGCTTTAAGAACAGGGTTTGATGGTATCGGGCAAGATGTATTTTCTGCAAATCCATATGATATTCAAAAACGAAAATATGAGAGATTAAATGAAAATATTACAGATATTTTGGCAATAGAAGCTATGCAGATTTTACATAAGCAGGGAATTTATATACTTGAGCCAAAAGAACATGTTTATGAAGAGATTAGTGACACAGCAGATGGTATAATATACAATACATCAAGTATAACTAAGGATATGTTGTCTACATTCATGACTAGATATAGAGCTCCTATTTTACAAGCAAGAATATTTGGAGATATGAAAGTCCTTTATGATATTATCGGTGCTGAAAATTTTGAGGCATTAAATGATGTCATAAATAAAGTAGATGATATGTGTATAAATGACAAATTGCCACAAAAACTAAAATCTAATCAGAAGGAAGAGCCCTTAGTAGTAGAGTATAATAAGCAATTAGCAAAACTAGAGCAAATATATGCTGACATGGAGGCGTATCAATCAAGAGAAGGTTATCAAGATGATTTAGTTAGAAGTGCAGTTAGTGCAACCGAAGAAACAACAAGAATAGGGAAAATAAAGGATGCTTTTAACAATATAACACAGACAGGGCAAAAAGATTATGGATTAGAGCAAGATAATTTAGAAGATGGAAGAGATAAATAATTAAGAAGGTGTAGGATTGAGTAGTTATACAAAAGAAACATATAGCGAAATATGTGAGTTTTTAGGACTAATAGGAACTAAATATACAAGTAAAATTCCAAAAAAATTATTAGAATTATTTGAAACTAATAAGAGCGAAAAATATATACCACATATCAATCCGTATATTCCAATAAAAGAGCAAGGTATAAAGGAAGATACTCTTACAATAATAGCATTGTTAAACTTAGAATATTGGTGTAAAGAAGAAAAAGAGAAGCAAAGATTAAAAAATATTTATATACAAAATGAAAAAGAATATCAAAAAATGTTAGAAGAAAAGTATGATTCAAGTAATATCTTTCAATCAAAAGAAAAGATAAACAATAAAAAGACTAATAGCATGTTGATGCGTATTGAAAGGATTCCATTTTATAAAAAAATATGGATTAAAATAAAACGATTCTTTAAAAAATAATACTTGTTACTGCTAATGAGACGTATAATCATTTTATCAATCCCTGATTGTTTTGACATCAGGGATTTGACTGTCTTATAAAAGATTTTTTGAAATTGTTCGGAAAGTACAGTCTAATATATCAAGAATAAAATTATTTTATTCCATTTCTGATAATTTTATTTGTATGTATTTTTCTACTATATAGTAAAAGAATTAGACAACCAATAAGTTGAGCTTGAAAAAGTATGCTGAAAAGTGGTATAATAGGTTTATACCCTAATTTTATAACATTAGCATCGAGCTGTAGCTCAAAGGGTAGGCAAAAAGATGCACAGAAAGGATGAGTATTTTGGAAAAAGGCATGGACAGATTCTATTCAAGATGGGGCATTTTAAAGAGCAAGCGGATAAAA
>DBFJJM010000034.1:0-7900 GCA_048393175.1 Candidatus Merdicola sp. | reverse complement strand
AAACTGAAAATAAAATAAGTATGTTATAAAAATATAATAAATGAAAACAAACAAATAAACAAAATAAAGTATATAATATAAATGCAAATTAAAAGAGATAATAAAAATAATTTAATCTTTTAATTAAAATAAAATAAATAAATTAATAAAATAGAAAATAAAACAAATAATAATTTGTTATTTAGAAAAGAAGAAAAATATTTCTAGTTCTCAAAAGAATAAGGATAATTTTAAAAAAATAATCAGGAAAATATTACCGGTATAAATTTATGCAAAGAAAAAGGAGACTGGGAAAAGATGTAAAATACTAAAACGAATTGAAAGAGAACATACATTACATAAAAAGGATAAGAAAATAGAGAAAGCAGACCTGTGGATAACTAATCTATATTAACGGAATAAAGGAAGGAAAAAGGAATTTTAAGAACTGATAAATGGGACACATAATGTCTGACAAAAGGAAAGAAAAATGAGAAATCAAGTCTATTTTTTATACAGATAAATTCCTCTATTAGAATGAAATTTAATAAAGTACATTAAAACATAAAGAAAATTTTCATGATTAAAACCTACAATTGAAAAAATGAAAATAGGAAAACAAAAGATAATAAATAAAAAGATTTTAATATTAATAGTGAAAAGGAAAAATTGAAGAATAAAATAAATAAAAAGACACCAACAGATAAAAAAGAAAAAAGAAGAATAATCAATAAATCCTAATAATTTATTTTTAAATTGATAATTTTTAGGAAAAATAAAAATCATTTTTTCACCTACTTTATTATTTTTTGATTCATCCCAAAATTAGAGGTTATGTCAGTAGAAATTCCGCCAAATAATTCTCGTATATAACTATTTGCTTTAATAAGAGCATAAATCGAACCAATATACATTAATTTAGAAAATAAATTAGAATGAAAATCAAGAGAAAAAATAATTAATAAAATAATAGAAATAAATATTTGTAAAATCAATAAAGAAAAGAAGCAGCGTAGCCAAGTTTTAAAAATCCATTGAGTAGAATGTAAAGTCAAACATAAAATGGCAAAAGGGCAGATTAAAATAAATACTTTAATCATAATATAACGAAGAGAATATACAAAGACTAAATTAAATAATCCAATAGAAGCCATACTCTTTATTATGCCGTCCATAGAGAACAAGTTAATAGAGGATTCATTAATTGTAATAATGGAGTTAAGATGAGTGATTAATTCAGAAAAACAAATATTTTTTTGGAAAAGAATTTCTCCTATATTTCGAATAGAAGAAGAAAGAAAAAAATTAATTTGAATGATTTGTTCACACAGAAAAAAGGAACTGTTCAAAAAAATAGAGACTAAAAGAATGCGACAAAGAAATTGATAAGGTTTCTGAATTGGAGTAAAAGTATAAGAACAAAAAAATAATTGAATACAATAAAATAATAAAAAACCGATTAAAAGAGAATTAGCTATTAATAAAATACCATTAGAACTTGAATTACCTAGTAATTTTTCTAAAAAAGAATCCTCTAAAAAGTCTGGTCCGATAAAAGCAATATCATCTAAAATAGAATAAACATTATTATCAATGGAAGAAAATAAATTTTGAAATAAAGTGTTAATCGTTTGTGTAATGATTTCTACCATATTCGTTTGAGTAACATCCAAATAATCACATCCTTATCCTACTAGGGCTTTAATAGCAGAAAGAATTAAATCCACAGCCAATAAAAAACCATAGGAAAAAAGAGAACTTCTAACTAATTTTTTACCCATTCGAATACGTTCTTCATCGCCGAAACTAAATTTTTTCATAAAAAGACCTGTTCCAACAGCCACTGCAGCAGCAGGAGTAGCTATTTTTAATAACCACTTTTCTATTTGTTGAAAAGCTTTCGTAATTGTTGTTACTAATTTAGGGTCGGCAGCATAGGAAGAAAAAGAACAAGATAAAAGAATGCAAATAAAAAGCACAACTCCAGTTTTATAAAATATTTTTTTCATACAAACTCCTTTCCTTTTTAATAAAATAGGGAATCATATTTAATTTTTGAGTGGGAAGAATATTGGTACCATTAGATAAAAAAGCAAGACAAGAAAAAGTTTCTAACTCTTGTGTGAAAAAGTGAGAATCATAGATATAATCAAAGTGAGAATAAGAACTAATAGATTCTGAAAGATTAGAATCTTTCGAGAGAAAAGAATTTAACAAATAATTAAAGTTTGTCTCTTTTGCATTTTCGGAAACTGTGATGCTTCTTTTTTCTTTTTCTTCTTTTCCAATTTGTTTTTGTAAAAATTCAATTGTGTATAAATCATCTGTTCGATAGCATAATTTATTGACAAAATTTTGAATTAGTACTTTTGTTGTTGTTTCTTTATTTAAAGTATTCAAAAGGGAAGAGAAACTTTGAGTAGAAACAATGTTAATACATTTTGCTTCTCTACTTTCTGCCAAAAAACTGATGTCACTTTCTGTGACAAATTCATGAAATTCATCACATAGGAAACAAACTGGACGAGTTTGATTCATTTCTTTTTTTGTCATTCGAAGAAGTAGTGCATTTTGAAAGTCTAATTTAAGATAGGTGGCAATTATTTTGCAAAGAATAGAATGCTCGGCGAGACTCATTTGTAATACAACAATTTTACCTTTTTCTAATACATCTAAAAAGGAAGTAAAGGTAAGCACGTTTTTTTTACTACAAAAGGTATTTGATACACAATAGTCTGAAACAAAAGGACTGGTTATACGAGTTAATTCGGATTTAAGAATAGAGGAAGTACGAGAATCTAACGAAAAAAATTCATGTTCGAAAAAGTCCATTGCCGTTAAAAGAGAATATAATTCTTTTTCACAATATGTATTATTTTGAAACAAAGATTTAATATGAGAAATTTTTTCTTGATAATATTCAGGAAAGGTAATCAATTTATATAATTCTTCAAAGGTAACATAGCCTTCATTGTATAAACGACATAATTTAATACTTTCTAGTAACATTTGCTCTACTTTATCGAGCCAAAAAGATTCTGAATTATTTGGAGAAAGTAGGGTGAGAATGGTTTTTAGGCGGTTGGCTAAAACTGAGGGACTTAACTCCGGTTTATGAAGCGGGTTATATTTTTCTTTCGAATGAATACCAAGAAGAACAATATCTTGCATACGATTATATTGTTTGGCATAGTGGAGAACCTGTTTATAGAAATTACCTTTTACATCTAAAATAAGCATTCCTAATTTTTCTTTTTTATTTTCGTGCTGATAAGCAATTAATTGTTCTGTAAAAGGGTACATTGCAGAACTAGTTTTACCACATCCAATAGAACCAGTAATTAAAATATTTTGATATAAACTTTTTGCTGGAAGGTAAATAGGTTCTTGTTTTAATGTGTTTCCAACCACTAAAAATAGTTTCTCTTTTTGATACTCAAAAGTGGATTTTTGCGGGTTTTTAAACAGACCAAAAACAAAACAAACAAAAGGATACAAATAAATAAAATTACAAAAAAAACAAAGCAAAACAAAACATTTTTAAAAAGGACCAAAACAAAGGATAACGTTGGCATATATCAAAAGGATGAAAGACAAACCAAATAATAATACTTTCAGACTCAAATATAGCAGAAAAAAGAGATAAAAAAAGCAATGAAACAATACTACTGATAACAAAACAAAGAATGAATTTGAGAAAAAAACGAGAAATACATATCACCTCCTAATAGGAATTTTCATTTGTAATTTTAACCCTTGTTTATGTTGAAAAAGATGAGATTCTACAAAAGAATAAATTAGATAGAAAACGGTTAAACTGTAAAAAAGGGAAAGAAAGAAAAAACATAAAATTAAATTTCTGATATTATGTCACCACCTTCCTTGAAAACAATACTATAACAAAATAAATTTTTTGTCTATACTTTTTAAAAAAATTATGGTAAAATTGAAAAAACGAAAATAAAGGAGGAGCAAAATGAAAATTGAGAAAACTACTAAAATAGGAGAATTGTTAAAGGAAAATCCAGAAAAAGCAGAAATTCTTTTACAAGCCGGAATGCATTGCCTAGGTTGCCCAGCTTCACAAGAAGAAACAATTGAAGAAGCTTGTATGGTTCATGGAATTGATGTAGAAGAGATTTTACAAGAATTAAATAAAGGATAAACAAAACTTTGTATTTGAAGAATAAAACTATTGACAACTTGTCTGATATAGTGTATAATCTAAAACGTGCCTAAAACCAAAATTAAGTTAAGAAAAACTTGAATGGATTTAGATACGTGGGCTATTAGCTCAGGTGGTAGAGCACTTGACTTTTAATCAAGTTGTCCCGCGTTCGAGTCGCGGATAGCTCACCAATTTGTAAATTTTTTTTAATCGTAAGTGGACAAACCTTATTAGCTAAAGGGTTTGTCCACTTTTTGCTTTTTGACTGATTTACCAATTCTGGACAGTAAACAGCACTTGATTTTTCGTCGTTTTCTAGCGGGTCAAGTGCTTTTTTTTGAATAATTGAGCCGACCCGAGAATACAATTTCTTGGAGGTACTAATTATGAAAATGACCATGAAAGGAAATTCTGAAAAAACAATTGGCGAAGCATTTCAAGAATTTATACGATTTAAAAAAAGCAATAATAAATCTATAGATACAATAAAAGATTATGAAATGATGTTTTCTATTTTTACTGAGTTTTTATCAGAAGGTACAAAATGTAAAGACATTACAGAAGATACGGTGCAGGATTATATTTGTTTTTTGCAAACAAAACCTAAAAAACAAAATAACAAAAAAAATGAAGAAATTGAGTTACTTTCAAGTTCAACTATTGCGACTTACATTAGGCACCTAAGAGCAATACTCTATTTTGCTATGAAAAGGGGTTATATTAAGGAGTTTAAAATAACGATTCCTGTAGTGGATGAAGAAGTAAAAGAACCATACACAGATGAGGAACTTGAATTACTATTGAAAAAGCCTGACACGAAAACATGTTCATTTTCAGAGTTCCGAAACTGGGTAATGACGAATTTTTTACTCGCTACGGGAATGAGAATAGAGACATTAAGAAACATTAAAATTGAAGATTTAAACTTTGATGAAATGATGATATATCTTAGACATGTAAAAAATAGAAAAGCATACTATATTCCATTGCAAAAAGACTTAGGCAGAATTTTGCAAGAATATCTTATCTATCGTGGAGGAGAAAAAGAAGATTATCTATTTTGCAATTCGAATAATGATAAAAAAGCATTAGAAAACGAAAGTGTAAAAACTGTTATGGCAAAATATAATCAAAGACGCGGGGTAACAAAAACAAGCATGCATAGATATAGAAACACGTTTGCAAAACACTGGATTTTAAGCGGTGGCGATTTAATTAGACTACAAAAGATTCTGGGACATAAGACTTTAGCAATGGTTTTAAAATATGTGGATATGTATGGAAACGATTTGCAGAAAAACTTTGATAATTATAATCCGCTGTCTGTTTATGCCAGAGGAGAACGCGTACAAATGAGAAGATAAATCCACCATATTAAATTGTCACTTTTGGCAGCCCCGCTGCGGGGTGGGGACATCATCCGCTGATTGCAAAAAAAGTGAGTGTGGGCAGGTTTGTCAAGGGCGTGCCCGCAGGCACGTTCACTTCACCCTTGACAAATCTGAACGCACGAACTACTCTCCCTGTGCGGATGATGTCTATACCAAAACAAATCTCCATATCCCAAACGCACAATATATGCAGACAGAAAAAAGCCGGTTCCTTGATATCGGAACCGGCTTTTTTCTGTCCGCAATTTTTATCTGCTAAGGGGATATAGAGGCACTATGGCTATTCTTCTTCGCCCTCGTCGTTTTCCTGCTCTTGTAAAGTTTCTAAGCGTCCAATTCTTTTGGCAAGTAAGGGGTGGCTAGCGGTCATTCGCTCCACGATTGCCATTTCTTCGCCTAAGCTCATTTTTTGAAGCAGATATAGGCTTTCAATTAAATCTTCGCCATAGCCGATTGTGAACGCAAATTCGTCTGCCTGATACTCATTGTTCCGGCTGTTTGCGGAAAGAATCACATTCCCAATAAACATAAACACGAAAAGAACCACATTGAATAGAAATCGAAAAAGAGAAATGAAGAGATAGGAGATGCCTTTTGTCTTTATTTCAACAGGGGTCTGTATAAAGTCTAAAATTGATATCATACACTTAGCCACAATCACGAACACAGAAAAAATCCCGTTGCCGATTATGTTCAAGAGCAAGGCTGTCGTATGCCCATATAAAATATGCCCGATTTCGTGAGCTATAACAGCTTTGAGTTCGTCCTCAGAAAATGTTTCCATAGCTCCCCGCGTGACCGCGATTGTGTGCCGACCAATGGCATAAGCATTCACCACAAGGGAATCAACCGTGTACACCTTGATTTCCGGCAGGCAGGAATATTGCTCTTTGGCTTGGCTGTAAACTTCCTCGAATAGTGGCACTAGGTAATCTATCTCCCGATTGGTTTCAAGCTGTCTTGCATGGCTCGTGAGCCGGAGAAACCATTCTCCGATGGGAGAAAGAGCGATAAGAAGGGCAACCGCATAGAACAATAGACAGAAGAAAAAACTTCGTTCATCTGCACCGAGAATCGCCCATGCAATTGAGAAATACACATCGAACCAAAGGATATAGAGAAAATTGTTCCGCAATAACTGTATGCTGGAATTCATCAAAAGCCCTCCTTCTCAGAATGGTTTATTAACTTGTAGCTTACAATGAAAATGCTCATCGCGGGATAGGAAAAAGCCCTCTCCTGTTTTCAAATCCTTTATCTCGTCCGGGTGGTAGATGAATTCACGAACGCGACGGGCTGAGCCTAGCCCCGTTGTGGAAGTCCTGCGTTCCTGTTGCTGTATTTGGTAGGTAACTTCCATGCTTTGCCTTGTGCCAAGAATACCCGCCCATGCTTCGGCGTTGGTGGCACTGTTTTGACGAAGAACAATGTAGTTGTTGCTGTTTTCTATAACCTGCTCTTTAAAGGATTCGTTCACAGCGAAATCCAAATCGCTCAAACTTTGCGTTGCGAGAATGCATGTAATATTCGCACTCCTGCTCTTGTTTACCAAATCTATAAGAGATGGGGTTGCATAACTGCTGATTTCGTCCAGAATGAAAAAGGCACGTTCCAAATCAGAGTTAAAACATCTGCTAACCGCCTGCTTTGCGTCTACAAGAACCATACGCCCCACCAATGGAGAAAGCTCTGGATATAACAGAGGATTCAATACGAACAGAATAACCGCCCTTTCTTTTATAGCTGTGTAAATGTCGATTCCTTCCGCACCGAAAATTGACCCTGCTTCGCTTTCGATTATTGTCGAAAATCTGGCACTCGCATTCTCTGCGATTTTTCCACATACATTGGCAATTTCTAAATTAAAAAGGTGCTCTTCTTTGCTTATTTTTTTGCCTGTAAATAAAGCTCCGCTTAGGTCAATAAATTTTTCCGAACTAATATATGCCATGATAGATTCCATAGAAAGCTTGATTTCTGCTTTTTGCATTAAGATAATCAGCCTTTGCAGATAACGTTCCGTGTTGCTTTTATAATGCTCTTCACTCCATTCTGTGAGATTGATTAACATATCCTTACAAGCGGTAGAAGATGCATTTTTGAACGGGTTATAGGGGCTGGAATTTGCAGGGTCTGAAAGGTTTACAACATATAATTGTCTATCATGCTCCTTGCAAAATCTTTTTGTAATTTCTAAAATAGAACCGGCTCCAATATCGCCCTTTCCGTCTACGAGTAAAAGCGGATAATTTTCCTGAATACCGTGCAGGATAAAATTGGAAAGGGCTATTGTTTTCCCGCTCCCTGTGGTTCCACAAATAAAAACATGTTTCGCGTTGTCTGGAATATATACGTTTCTACG
>DBFJJM010000033.1:0-4337 GCA_048393175.1 Candidatus Merdicola sp. | reverse complement strand
AATAGGAACAGGACGAATGATGCTATATATAGGAGTAACGATAGTGTTATTAGGGCTAATCGGAGCAGGAGCATACTATGTCAATAAAAAGGTATTAAAGGTATAAAGAAAGGAGGGGGAAAAGAAGATGGGAAAAATAAAGGTAAGATATATAAAAATGATAGAATTACTACTAGGTTTAGTTTTTCTTATAGGAGGAATCGTTGGTTACTTTAACCAGTCAATAGCAGCAAGTAACTATTATCCAGATAGTTTTACACTAAGTATAGACTGGAGAGGAAATCCACAGCCACCAGCAGCAAATATTACGACAAGTAAAGGACCAAGAACAATTTATTGTAGTCAGCCGGGATATGGTTTTAAGTGGCCACATGATTTTCATTATCAAGTGTATGAAAATCAAAAAAACTTAACACCAGGTATGGCGTATGCTATATCTAAAGCAGAACAAAAAGCAAATGCTATTGGTTATGTGCAAGCTTTAATTTGGCAAGATGTAAGAACTTCCTCTAATCCTACTGGTATTGCCGATGGAGAAAAGAGAATTTACTCAGAATATGAGAAACGTTTGACTTCAGCACAGTTAACAGTACTAAACAAAGTTAAGAATGGTACGGCTGTTGATAAGTTAAATAGTAGTGATAAAGATATTTATAACAAGATTATGGATGATGTTTTCTTTGCTACGGGAAGACATATAGGAACAGGTGACACAGATGCAGAAAAAGTAATCACTGGTGTAAATGTTTGGTTTGATGTTAAAGAAAACATCTATCCATTGAAGAATTCCTATAGTGCTAATAAAACGTTTAACTTTGTATCAACGAAAGTTAATATTGTTGCAGATGATGCAAAAGGAACGTATACAATTGGACCATTTAAAATTAATTATTCTAAAACAACTACAGCTAATTTGTCAGATATTTACTTACAAGATGACAAAGGAACAAGACATAATATTAGCTTAAAACCAAGTGATATTAAGCCGAATTCTAACTTTTATGTAACTGTAAATCAAAAAGATTATGAAAATATTGATAAAGTAAAACTAGTAGCAGAATATAAATATAGTGATTACGGTGGAACTTACCAAGAGTACAGTGCTGTTAATGAAGACAAAACAAGACAAAGAGTTATGATGTATGAACTAAAGAAAAATGAAAATAAAATCGATAAAAAAGACAATGGAAGTTTTATCGAAATTCCAAAAACAATCGATTTAGGAGGAAAAGCATTTATTGATAATCCAGCAGGTAAGGGAAATGAACCAAATGGCTATTTAGATGATAATGATAGTGCACTTTCTGGAATTGAAGTAACACTATTTAAAGATGGACAAGAATATAAAAAGGTAGCAACAGATGCAAATGGAAATTATTCATTCACAAAAATACCTGCAACAGGAAGCTATTATGTAAGATTTAAATATAATGGAATGACATATGAGACAACAACATATAATCTACAATCTGCACCAATAAGCAAGAGAAACTATGCAACAGAAGGAAAAGCAAATAGAGAAGCATTTAATACTAAGTTTAGCAATGCAACAGGAAATGGAACAGCAGTAGATACTTCAGAAGGAAACACATCTATTTATGCTTATACAGGACCAAATGGAGCAAATAATATTAAAACATATAGTAGAAATAATACAGAAGAAGAAAGAAAGAATATAAACTTAGGAGTAATTGCTAGACAAAAAGCAGATTTAAGTCTAAGTAAAGACTTAGTAGAAGTAAATCTATCGATTAATGGTAAGACACAAAAATATATCTATAATGCTAGATATGATGAAGATATGAAACTTTCGATAAGAGGAACAGATGTAGACCAGTATGAAAGAGCAGTAAGAAAAACAGATATAGAATATAGAAATGAAGATGCTTCTAAAAACTTAAAAGTAAGTTTGCTATATCGTATTAGAGTATATAATGGTTCTGAATACATCAAAGGTGAAATTACAAAAGTATTAGATTACTATGATACAGACTATACTTACACAGATTCCTATGTAGGAACAAGAGACGCGAATGGAAACTTAGTAAGAGGCAGAAATGTTGGTTGGACACAAACAGGAACGAAAGCAGGAAATGGCGTAACATACAATGCAATGCAAACAAATGGATATGCTAGCAAAAAATTAGTTTCAGGAGAATCAGAAGATATCTATGTAGCATTTGATGTAAAAGATAGTGCGATACAAGATTTATTAAATGCAAAAGAGAAAACGAAAGAAAATTTTGCCGAAATTGGAGGATACAAAACCTACTATCGAGCAGAAAGCTTAAATGGACAAGTACTTCATGAAGAAGATGCACCAGCAGGATTACTAGATAGTGATTCTACACCAGGAAACTTTGACCCAACAAGTAAAACAGTACAAGACTTTATAGCATACTCTAAGACAGATGCCTATAAAAATAAGACAGGAGAAGAAAAGAGAGCAGAAAGTTTAAAAGTATTTGAAGATGATGCAGATAAAGCACCAAGTTTAAAACTAGTATTAGCAGAAGGAGAAGATAGTCAAAGAAAACTAAGTGGAAGTGTATGGGATGATGCTACTGAAGTAACACAAAACCTTAGAATGGGAAATGGAATAAAAGATGAAACAGAAAGACTTCTAAATGGTATTAAAGTAGAATTAATAGATATGGAAGGTAAGCTCGTTGAAACAAAGAGCGAGAATCCAACATGGACAAAAGAACAAGGAAGATATAGTTTCTCAGGATTTGTACCAGGAGATTATCAAGTAAGATTTACTTATGGAGATAAAGAAGCATTACAAGAAGATAGTGCAATCTATAACGGACAAGACTATAAATCTACTCTATATGATAACTCAACTCATAATCCGGAAACGTATTGGTACAGAGAAAACGAAAATAAGAAACAATTCAATGATGCAACAGACAATATGAAAAGAAGACAAGAGGTTAATGATTATAGTAAACCATTAACTTATGACAAGGCAATGTTATTTAAGGAAAAAGCAGATTTAGAAAAATTAGCAAGTAATACTTTCATGAATGCAACAACGAATCAGATGGTAATGGAAATAGAATATGCAAGAACACAAACACCATATACACAAAGTAAAGACTTATCTTATGCAGTACAAAATATAGACTTTGGAATAGCAGAAAGACCACATTCAGAACTAACAATGTCTAAAAATGTATCACATGTAAAGATGTATACAACAGATGGACAAACTATCTTCGATTCAGACAAAGCAGAAAACATACCAAATTTAGCATGGCAAGAAGGAGATTTCATACAAGCAACAGTAGATACAAGCTTACAGTATAGTATTACAATTGAATTAAGCTATACTTTAACAATTGAAAATACAGGAGAAAGAGACTATGATGATGTTACTTTCTATCAAACAGGAGTCGTTCCATCAGATGCAAGTAAATTAGTAACAACAAGAGCAAGCCAGGTAGTAGACTATGTAGCAAACAATTTGAAATTTGACAATACAAATGGACTAAACCCTGATTGGGAAGTAGTATCACCAGATGCATTAGTAGCAGGAGAGGACCAAAAGTTAGTGGGAATTGCGAAAGAAGAGTTAGCAAAAATGAATGTCATCGTAAAAGCAAAACCAACAGCAGCATTAGTTAGTACAGAATTGAAACCAGCTATGAATGATAGTGGTGCCGGAGATAAAGTTCAATCTACTATCTTCCTAACGAAAGTAGCAGCACCAAATAATAACGATACATTAACATATGACAACTTTGCTGAAATTGTACAAGTAGTAAATGGAGTAGGAAGAAGAAGCTATCATGAGGGAATAACTTCCATTCCTGGTAACTTAAACCCAGTAGAAATGACAGAATACTTAAAAAATGGTGACGGGGCAAGCGTAGATATTATTCGTTATCAAAATTTAGAGCCAGATGAAGCAAAAGCAGAACAAGTGATTATCTTACCACCATTTGGTAATCCAGTAAATACAGTATATTACATCTTAGGAGGAGTGGCTTTAGTTCTAGTATTAGGAGTAGGAATCTTCTTAATTAGAAAAAAAGTATTAAAATAGACTATGTCTAGTAAAAAGAGGAACACGAAAGTGTTCTTCTTTTTTTAGGTTAAAAAACAAAAGTCAAAAAAGCATATGCGTAGGAATAAAGGTATATTTGACTTCTTTTCGGTTTAATTTGTTACAAAAATGTAAATTAATTGACAAAAATGGCAAAGATTGTAAAGCCCTAATATTAAATGGAAAAGTATGGGAAAAGCATAGAATTTATCTCTTGCAAAAGGAAAAAAAGAAGAGTAAAGTAGGCAAAAAGAAACAATAAAAGGGGATAGTATAATGAAAATAG
>DBFJJM010000032.1:0-2454 GCA_048393175.1 Candidatus Merdicola sp. | reverse complement strand
TTTTATCCGCTTGCTCTTTAAAATGCCCCATCTTGAATAGAATCTGTCCATGCCTTTTTCCAAAATACTCATCCTTTCTGTGCATCTTTTTGCCTACCCTTTGAGCTACAGCTCGATGCCAATACTATAAAATTAGGGTATAAAGCTATTATACCACTTTTCAGAACACTTTTTCAAGCTCACTTATTGGTTGTCTAATTCTTTTACTATATAGTGAAAAAAAATATATATAGAATTTATTTCTCTTTTTTACCTATTTTCTATTCTTTTAATAACCAAATCGTTTCCCTTTTCATATCATATATTATCCCATTATAAGGAGAGATGAAATATGACCCAAACAGTAATCTTAGAAAAAGCTGCCTGTGAAATAGCAAAACAAGTGTCTCTTCCTCCTCTTATCTTTCAGCTTCCAGTAGAAAAAGGAAGACAAACTTTAGAAAAGCTTCAAAATAGTCCTGTTTATATGTATCCAGCAAACACACAAGTTAGTTTAATTAATACAGTATGTCACGGTTCGATTCCAGTTTACATAGTAACTCCCTCCTACTCCCAATCTATTCGAAATGTTATTTTCTATATTCATGGTGCAGGATGGGTATTTGGCAGTTTTCACACACATGAAAAACTCGTAAGAGAATTAGCTTATCGAACTAACTCAGTAGTGATTTTCCCAGAATACACTCGTTCACCAGAAGCGAGATTCCCTGTTGCTATCGAGCAGTGTTATTCCATTTTAAAACAAGTACCAACCATTCTAAAGTATTATCAACTAAACGCTAATTTAGAAACATTAACGGTTGCAGGTGACAGTGTCCGGTGGTAATATGGCTACCGTTATGACTTTTATGTCCAAATTGCAAAATGGTCCTATGATTCATAAACAGTTACTATATTATCCTGTTACAAATGATAATTTTAATACTTGCTCTTATCTTCAATTTGCTACTGGTTATTATTTATACCGTAATCAAATGAAATGGTTTTGGAATCAATATCTTCCGAATCTTTCTAAAAGGAATTCTATTTATGCTTGCCCTTTAAAAGCAAGTTTAGAGCAATTAAGAAACATGCCAGATGCTATGATTTTAAATGGAGAAGCAGATGTTTTACGAGATGAAGGAGAAGCCTATGCTAATAAGTTAAGAAAAGCATGTAATGATGTCACTGCTCTTCGTTTTCAAGGTATGATTCATGATTTTGTAATGCTAAATAGTTTAGACCAAACTAATGCTTGCCGAGCAGCAATGGATGTATCAGTAGATTGGATAAATCGAAAAAACGAATCCTTTTTGTCATAAAGAAAAGAAAGCAAAACTTCTCTTAAAAAAATAAAGTTTTGCTTTTTTATTGGATTTATTCTTGTTATCTTTTAACATTTCTTCTTGTTTTATTGTTAATGCTACTTTCCACTTTTTTAGCATTTCTACTGAAAATGCACCATGCTTACGGTTTAATGTTATTGCCTCTGAATGTTCTTTCCAATTCAAAGAATAAATATAACAAATACTAGGATGAGTCCCTATATTCAGTTTTAATGTATCTTAGAACTTCTAAAAAGACACAAGCGGGAGTCTTTTTACATGAACCGATTGAAAATGATAATGTTGTCACATTACAAGAAATCTTAGAAGTAGATGATAAAAGTATTGAAGAAGAAATAGATTTAAAGTTAAACGTTCGAAAGCTATACCATAAAATTCAAGAAGTATTAAAAAATAGAGAACGAAAAATTATAGAAATGCGATTTGGATTAAATGGAAAATGCTCTCAAACGCAAAATGAAATTTCTAAATCAATGGGAATTAGCAGAAGTTATATCTCTAGAATTGAAACAAAAGCAATTAGCAAATTAGCAAAAGAAATAAAAGAATAACTTACTAAATTAATGAAACTGTCCCACCCGCCTGCCAAAATAGCAAGCGGGTGAGACATCATGTTGTGCACAGTTAGTCTTTTAAGGCATACGCAGCAGCAATGGGGAAACTTGATAGCTTTAAAAACACTGGTCTGTCATAATCTGGATGTGACATCTCGTATTCTTCTTCGCCTTCAGGTTTTCTTCCTATCACATTAATAATGTATGTATCTGTAATAATTAGAACCAGACACCCCTTTTCTATTCTTGAAGGAATCATTTGAAAAGGAATATTCTCACATTTCTCAAACAACTTCCGGTCTAATTCTTCCGCAAGTTGTTTCCATTCACCTTGTTTCGCCATGTTTTGAAAATGCTCAAATGAAATTGGTTCGCCATAAATTCGAAGAGCCTGTTCCATACCATAGCATACCTTTGCATAAGAGGGAAATCCCTTTTCGCGGTCTAACATGGGTTTATACCCTTTTATCCGCTTGCTCTTTAAAATGCCCCATCTTGAATAGAATCTGTCCATGCCTTTTTCCAAAATACTCATCCTTTCTGTGCATCTTTTTGCCTACCCTTTGAGCTACAGC
>DBFJJM010000031.1:0-7807 GCA_048393175.1 Candidatus Merdicola sp. | reverse complement strand
TACCAAGCAAAGAAGTTATATGGACTACGTATTAAGTTATTAAATACAGAAGAATATTCAGTAGAATATCGAGTACATATGCAGAACACAAGTTGGCAGAACTGGGTATCAGATGGAGATACGGCAGGAGACCCTAACCTTAACAATCGAGTAGAAGGAATACAAATTCGTATTGTACCAAAAATAAAGAATAAGCCAATTGGTATTCAATATCAGACACATCTTGAAAATATTAGTTGGCAAGAGGCAGTAAATAATGGAGATATTTCTGGTAAAGCTGGTTTAAGAGTTGAAGGAATTAAAATACAATTATTAAATGCACCAGCAGATGCAGGAATTGAATATCAAGGACATGCAGAAGGGGTAAGTTGGCAAAAAAAGGTAACTGCAGGGCAACTAGCAGGAACAGAATATATAGGAAAACGATTAGAAGGAATTCGTATTAAACTTATTAACTTAGAAGAATATTCTATTCAGTACCGTGCTTATATTACAGGACAAGGATGGCAAGATTGGGTATCAGATGGAGAATTAGCAGGTACAGAATATATAGGAAGACAAATGGAACAGATTCAAATAAAGATAGTTCCTAAAATTTACAATAGTATTATACAAATTGAACAACCAACGCAAAATCATGTTTCTCAAAATAAGGTTACAATCTCTGGATGGGCATTATCTGAATATGCAGAAACACAGGTTAGAATCTTTGTGGATAATATACAAATGTCAGCGAATGTTACAAGAACACAAAGAGATGATGTTGTACAATCTAGTATACAAGAAAGTAGTACAGATGTTAAAGTGGATTATGGAGGAACAACTACAAATACAAGACCTGGTTATACAGCAGAACTTGATATTTCAAGTGTAGCAAAAGGTACTCATACACTTTATGTGAAATTATATGATAAAAATGGAGCTTTTTTAACGCAGGCAGAAAAAAGAGTTGTTTTTTATGGAAATACTTATATGGGAATTGATGTTTCTACTTATCAAGGCAGAATTGATTGGCAAAAAGTAAAAAATAGTGGTGTTCAGTATGCAATGATTCGAATTGGATATCGTGGTTATCGAACAGGAGCTTTTGCAGAAGATGCACAATATAAAAGAAATATTGAAGAAGCTAATCGTGTGGGCATTAAAGTTGGTCTATATTTCTTTACACAAGCAGTTAATGAACAGGAGGCAATAGAAGAAGCACAATGGGTTATTAATAAATTAAATGAGTATGGTCATCGTAATTTAGTACAATATCCGATTGCAATTGATACAGAAGAGTCTGGAGCGGATAACAAAGATGGTAGAGCAGATAATTTAGATAAACAGACAAGAACGAATGTGTGTAAAGCTTTTGCTGAGAGGATTAAACAAGAAGGATATACGCCGATGATTTATGCTAATAAATATTGGCTAAATAGAAATTTAGATATGAATGTATTGGATATTTATGATGTATGGCTTGCCCATTATGTAAATGGAGACCCGTTTGCTAATCCTTCTGATTATAAAGGTACCTATACCATGTGGCAATATACATCAAACGGGAGTGTAAATGGTATTAATGGAAATGTAGATATGAATATTGGATATCGTACTTATTAGTAATACATAAAAAATATCATTTTTTGATATCAAAAAAGAAGATTAAAGAAATCTTTAATCTTCTTAAGAATTCCTAGAAAAAAGAAAAGGGGAAAAGAATGGAGAAATATAAGAAAATAGATAGAGGACTTGTAATAGGAGCTTATGTATTTTTAGCAATACCAATTATTATATGGCTAGCTGGGTGGTTTAAGTGGTATATTTCTTTAATAGGAATTAGTTGTCTAGCAATTGCTTTATTGGTATTGTTTAAAAAGTTTAAGTATAAAACACAAGAAGAATATAAAAATATTTTTGTAGGGAAAAAAATGATTCCTTTTGTTATTTCTATTATCCTGTTAAATATGTTATCAGGAGCAGGAGGCATTTTTTTTCAGACTTGGGATTATCGTTTTAGAAATACAGTTTTTCAGGACTTAATAGAAAAAGATTGGCCAGTTACTTATGATTACTCAACTTTGGAAAAAGAGAAAGAAACAATTGGTTCTGAAAAAGGTATGTTAAGTTATTATTTTGCTTGGTGGCTACCAAGTGCAACAATTGGAAAAGTAACAAATTTTACAGTAGCAAGTTTATTTGCTCTTTTATGGCAGACTTTAGGAAGTATCTTCTTTTTCTATCTGGTAATTAGAAAGATGGGAAAAATAAAACTAAAATATTTTCTTGTTTTTCTAGCCTTTGGAGGAGCGGATATTATTGGAACAGCTATTATGAATCATTGCTTTGGTAAAAACATTGCTCTAATAGGTACTTCTCATATTGATACTTGGAATGGGACCTTTTGCATGTCTACTTTTATAACACAACTATTTTGGGTATTTAACCAATCTGTTCCGGCTTGGATTGCTATTATGCTAGTAACGAATGAAAAAGATTATAGTAAATTAGGATTAATAGTTGCTTTGCTCCTACCATTTGGACCATTTCCTACAATTGGCTTAATTTTATATAGTATTGTGGTAATTGTTTTTGGATTTGATTTGCATCATAAAATAGATAAAAATAGAATAAAAAGTTTATTTTCACTACCCAATATATTAGGTGTGTTAGCGGTTATTCCAATCGGTCTTATTTTTATGCAAAACTCTAGTCCAAAAGGTTTCCTATTCTTAAGAGATGCTAATAATTCCGGCTTTGGGAAAGTAATAATTCTTTATCTTCTCTTTTTAGTGTTAGAAATAGGAATTTATACAAGTATTCTTACAAAGAAAAACAAACGTAAATTACTTAGTCTTTTTGCTATTTGTGCAGTGCTACCTTTATTTTATATTGGAGATGGTGTTGATTTAGGGAATCGTGCAACAATTCCAATCTTAGTGTTAATCTATATAGAAGTATTAAAGTTTATCGAGACAAATAAAAAGAAAGGAAGACAAATACTTCTTATCCTCATTTTATGTATCACTTTTATGACTAATTTTAATGAATTATATCGAAGCGTTTATAATAGAATAGCCGATGGAAATGATAAATTATTTGTCTATGCAGATTCATATCAAACTTTTGCACAATTTGAAGGAAAGGAATGTGAGCGTCTCATCAAAAATTTTGTTGCACCTTATAATGAAAATAAGTTTTTTTATCAAAGGATTTTAAAATGATAACGTAAAAGAAGTATTCATAAAGAATAATGAATACTTCTTTTCTATGTTTTCTTTTATCGGCATCTTATATTACTTGAGATTGTTTTTCTTTTTTGAAAGCAAATACATTCATTAAAAGAAAAGTTATTGGTAATCCAATAATAGCAGCTAGTATATAAGCTAATAATTTTGGTAAGTGCATGATGTTATATACGATAAGTACAATAATATTTTGGATAACAAAGTTTGGAATATAGGAAATACAAAATTTAACATATTTATTAAAAGTTAATTTTTCTTTGAAAGTAATAAAACTATTTAATACATAAGAAATAGTTAAACTAGTGACATATCCCACAATAAAAGCAAAATTGGCATTTGCAATAATAAGAGAATATAAATAAGCAAAAAGAATACCATTTATGGTATTAACACATCCAACAAATAAAAATAAAATAAAACTTTTAGAGAAAAACATATTTTTTATTTTATCTATAAGGGAGGGTGTATAGTTTTCCCATTTTAGCAAAGTTTCTTTTTTTACCATATAGGCATGAGTTGCAGTCTGAGCAAGGGGAGTATCTGATAATGAGTCGGAATAAAAGTTTTCAATCCTTTGTGTTGGATAAATTTCTTGAAAGCGTCTTACTTTCTCATCATCATGACAATTAATACCAATAGAAGTTCCTGTTTTTTTATCAATAATAGAAGCTATTAGATGTGTTATTCCTAATTGCTTACAAATAGGTTGCAATAAGAATTCAGGGGATGCTGAAACAATAACGTCATCCTCTTTTTGTTGTTTAAGATAAAAATTTTTAATTTTTTTTCGCTGTTCTTTCCAAAAATGTTCTATATCAGTGTCTACATTTTCTAATTTTCCAAGAAAGGAGTAGAAATGTTCTTTATATGCTGTTTTATCATATTTTCCAAATAAATATAAAGTAATATACCATACTTGTTTTGGTATATTAAAAAATAATTTAGGATGCTTTTTTAAGCAAAATAAATAAAAATTGAATGTAGAATCTCCTTGATAAATCGTTCCATCAAAATCATATACGTTCATGTAAATACCTCCAATATATACAAAAGAGTAACATATATGAGAAAAAAATACAATATCCCAAAAGAAATAAATAGGATTAATTTAACTAGGAAACTATCTAATGAAACGTTAGCTCTTGTCTTGGAAGTAGTAGGCAAGTAAAATATTTAATGAATCAAAAAGAAGAAAGTAAAACCAAATGATAAGAAAAGAGGGGTCGTGGCTAGTTGACATACTTTAACTATTTAAAGATTGGAGTGCATTGCTTAATATTTTGTTGGTAATTATATTATTGATAAAAAATAAAGAAATATTACAACAATATTACTAAAAGATGAAAAATAGAAAAAATAACAAATTTTATTGACGAAAAAAATACATTAGTATATACTGTACTTGGTAAAATATAGATAAATGCACATAAGAGGAGGAAATAAAAATGAAAAAACAATTGATTCAAAAACCAATTTCAGTTCTACTTACTTTTTTTATCTTAACTACTTTTTTATCTATTTTTTCTTTTGTTATTCCATCTTATGCTGCTCAGAGAAAAGAAGTTTATAATGGTTCGAATTTAGATAACGGACGTTATCCAGGATATGTTAATTTATTAAATAGCTTAAAACAAACTCATCCTAATTGGACCTTTACTTTACTATATACCGGACTAGATTGGAATGATGTTTTAAATAATGAGTATACAGGACATCATGATAGACCACGTAATTTAATTCCTTTTAGCAAAGGTGCAGGTTGGAGATGTACAATTTGTGGTGATGAATTATATGATAATGGGGAATGGTGCTGTGCATCTAGAAATGCGATTGCTTATCAAATTGACCCAAGAAATTCTCTTAATAATAATGATATTTTTCAATTTGAAGATGCACGTTTTGTAGAAGGGGCACAAACAATAGCAGGAATTATGTCTAAAACCAATAATACTTTCTTAAAAGGAGAAAGCGTAGCAAATGCTCTTCTTACAGCAGGAAGAAATGCCAATATTAATCCCTATTTTATTGCCTCACGTTTAATACAAGAGCAAGGAACAGGAGGAACGACTTTATCGAAAGGTTATTCCTATAATGGAAAAACGGTATATAATCCATTTAATATTGGAGCTTCTGGAAATGGGACTTCTGAAATTATCCAAAATGGTGCTAACTATGCTTATGAAAAAGAGTGGTTTAGTCTAGAAGCAGGTATTTTGGGTGGAATTAATTTTATCAATGAAAAATATATGAATAAGGGACAAGTTTCTGCTTTTTTGCAAAAATTTGATATAGTAGGGGAGTCGAATCAAGATTTTTATACAAATCAATATATGCAAAGCCTGCAGGCAGCTCAATTTGAAGGCGTTAGTACAAGAAAACAATATGAAGCATCAAAAACAAAAGACAGTTATCTTAATTTTGTCATTCCTTTATTTGAAAATATGCCTACGAATTCTTCTCCTAGACCTAGTGATAGTGCTACTAGCATGATTACTACGATTAATATGAAAACAAATTGTACGGTTAATATGAGAAGTACGCCGAATGCCACGACAACAAGTAATAAAATTGGCTCTATTGCAAATGGAACAACGGTACTTGCAATAGAAGAAGGAATACCAGGACAAAAATTAATAAACGGTCAAGCGGTCGATACTACCTTCAATAAAGTGGTTTTAGACAATGGAACCTATGGATATATTGTGGCTAGTGCATTAGACCAAATAGCAGATGTGGTTACTTGTAATGAAGCATTAGTGATAAATACTTTAACACAGCTACGTAATGGACCAGGAACAGAACATACTACTGTTATCACCACTCTTTCAGAAGGGCAGGCAGTAACTAGAATTGATTTAAGCCGCTATACGTTAAATGGAATTACGTGGGATAGAATTGTTCTACCAAATGGACAACAAGGATTTATAAATACCACACATTTAAGTAAAAATATAGCCCCTGAGCCGGAACCTGAGCCTGAAGTTCCAACAGGAGGAACCAAGTTTAAAGTAGAATCCGATAAAATGATTGCAGAGCCTGGCACTTTAGTAAAAGATATGAAGAAGGCAGGATATATTGTTACTTCTGCAATAAAAGATGGAATAGAAATTGGTGATGAAGATTTTATTGGAACAGGTGCTGTGATAAATACAGATAAAGGAAGGTATACTCTAGTAAAATTGGGGGATGTAAACGGAGATGGTAAGATAAAAACAGCAGACTATATGTATTTAAAAAATGTGATTATGGGAACAGAAACATTAACAGAAATACAAAAAATAGCAGCTGATGTAAAAAGGGATGGAGAAATTAAGTCTTCTGACTACATGAAAATCAAAAATGTGATTATGGGAACAGAAGAGATTACATTAGATTAATGGAGGGAATATGAAACAAAAGAATAAAAAAATTCTAATTTATCTAGCTATAGCAGTTTATTTATTACTACTTGTACTGCCTGTTAAAATAGATGCTGCTAGTTGGTCAGCATCAGCAGGGACTTCTATGAAAGTAGGAGGAAGTGAGAAATTATCTATTTCTACTTCTGGTTGTGCGGGAAAATTTTCTATCCAATCTTCGGATAGTAGTATTGTATCTGTTAATAGTTCTGCTACGTTTGTAGATGGTAATTCAATGGACCCTTCTATTACTCTTACAGCCAAAAAAGTAGGAACAGCAACCATAACCATTACAGCAGTGGATGTATCGGATACTAGTTATAACGAAATTACAGGAAGTAAAACCATTAAGATTACTGTAACAGAGCCTTCATCCGGAGGAGGCAATTCTGGAGGAAATTCTGGAAATTCTGGTAATAGCGGAGCAAATAGTGGTGGTTCTACCACTACGAATCAATCTAGCAATAATTACTTAAAATCATTAAAAATTGATATAGGAACATTATCTCCTGCTTTCGATAAAGATAGAACCTCTTATACTGTAAAGATAGGAGAAGAAGTAAACCAAATTAAGGTAACAGCAGTAGCTGCTGATTCAAAAGCGACTATTACAGTAAAAGGAAATACAAATTTAGAACCAGGAACAAATAAAATCACAGTTCAAGTAAAAGCAGAAACAGGAAAAGTACGTACTTATGTTATTAATGTCATAAAAGAAGGAGAAATTACCAATCCAGAGAATGCGGAAAATGGATTAAAAGAGTTAAATTTAAATGCTTTATTAGAAGATGGGACTTCTAATAAAATAGAAATTTCACCAGATTTTTCTATTAATACTTATGAATATACTTGTACCGTACCAGAAAACACAAAATCTTTAGATATTACAGCATATGCTATTGATGAAAATGCTATTGTAGAGGTACAAGGGGCAGAAGACTTAGCAGAAGGAGAAAATACAATAACGATTACTGTTGCAAAAGAGGACAAAGAGACAGTAACGTATACTATTAAGGTTACTAAAATAGCAAAACAAGTAGAAGAAATAGTAGGTCAAGATTGGTTAAATAATGGTAATTGTAACAACATTTTAATTGCTTTTGTGGTTCTCATTATTTTAGTAGTTTTGGCTATTGTTTTAATTGTATTAAAACGAAAAAATAAAAAAATAAAACAACA
>DBFJJM010000030.1:0-6997 GCA_048393175.1 Candidatus Merdicola sp. | reverse complement strand
GTCTTATAACTCTATTTCCTATCATATAACCTTTTCTAAATTCTTCCTTAATTTCTTTTTCTCCTAAGTTTTCATCTACTACTAAACTTACAGCTTCATGTAATTCTGGGTCAAATGTTTTTCCAACTGTTTCTATTTCTTTAACTCCTTTTGACCCCAAAACATCTTTAAACTGTTGATACATAAGTTCTACTCCCTTTTTGTATTCTTCGTCTTTTGTTTCAGCAGCTACTGCTTTTTCTAGATTATCTAATACTGGTAAAAATGATGATACAATTTCTGAAATTATTGATTCATATAATGTTTCTCTTTCTTTAGCACTTCTCTTTTTATAATTTTCAAATTCTGCCATTATTCTTTTATATCTATCATCTTTTTCTTCCATTTCTGCTTTCATGCTTGCTACATTTTTCTTTAATTCTATAATTTCATCTACTTTTTCCATATTATTCTCTTTAGCCTGCTCCTTTTCTACATTAGCATTATTTTTTAATTCTTCTTTATTCTCACCCAATTGTTATACCACCTTTCAAATTACTTTTCATTTAGCTTTTTGCTGATATATTTCATAACAGAAATTACTTTTGAATAATTCATTCTCGTCGGTCCTATAATTCCTATGGTTCCTAAGTCTTTTCCCCCTAATGAATGCTTAAATGTTACAATACTAAAATCCTTTAATTCATCTTTTTGATTTTCGTCTCCAATGTAGACATTAATATCTTTGGCAAATCCATTATTTAGTAAATCTGTTACAATCTCTTTTGTATCTATCAAATTAACAAAGTTTCTAGCCACTTCTAAGCTTTTAAATTCTGGCAAATCGAAGGCTCTATTGGCTCCTTCTAAATAGATTTTATTTTGCTTTTCAATTACGTTTTGAATTTGCTGCATAATCGGTTTAATTACTCTTAAACTATAATTCATTTCGGAGAAAATATATTGCTCTAATGGTCTATCAATTTTATCTAATGGCTGTCCCCTTAGTTTGTTATTAAAAATAAAGTTTAAGGTTTCTACTTGTTTTTCTGTAATTTCTTCATCGAATTTAATAATCGTTTCTTTAATAATTCCACTATCTGTTAATAAAACTGCCATTACCATTTTCGTACCTAATCGAACAAACTTAATTTCTTCAATATTTTGCATGGTTGTTTTAGGACCTATGGCTAATGTAGTATAATGCGTAATTTCAGAAAGAGTATTGGTCGTAATTTTCGTTAGTTCTTCTATTTCGTTTACTTTTGTTTCTAACTTATTTTGGATATACTTAATTTCTTCTAAACTAATATCATCTTCTTTAATTAACTCATCTACATAATAGCGATAACCTTTATCAGAAGGAATTCTTCCTGCTGATGTATGTGGTTTATCTAGAAAACCAATGGTTTCTAAGTCTGCCATTTCATTTCGAATGGTAGCACTACTATAATCTAATCCAGGATGATTTACTAAAGCTCCTGAACTAACTGGCTGTGCTGTATTGATATATTCTTCTATAATGGCTTGTAATACTCTTTTTTTTCTTTCGCTTAGCACTGCTTTTCACCTTCTTTTAGCACTCTTGTTTTCAGATTGCTAATTCTTGTATATATTATATCCATTTTTAGCAATTGTCAATACGAATTGCTAAAATAAATGTGAATTTTATGTGAAAATGCTTTACTTAAACCTTAAGTAAAGCATTTCCTTCTTTTTTATGAAAAGAAAAGAGCTCCTAATACCAACACTTCGATAGCTCCTAAAATAAGTCCTATCATAGCTTGCCATTTATTTGTATGAAGTGTTTTATCAAAAGTAATAAGCCCTACTACACCAGTAATAACAGCAATGGTACCACAAAACAATCCCAATATAAAAATCCCAATGAAAGATGCGATAAAACTAATCAGTGCCCAGCTATTCTTCTTCATGTTCTCCTCCTTCTATTTAATCTATTTTATACAAACTCCTCCCAAACAACATTTGCGAAATCCAACCCTTTGTTCGTTAAACAAATGTTATCCCCTTGTATGCAAAGTAATTGTTGCTTTACTAGTTTATTTAGTTGTGTTCGAAATAAATAAAGAGGATTTTCTGTAAATTTGAATTTGAAATCAGAAATGTTTACTCCTTCTATTTTTCGTAATCCTAGTAACATAAATTCCTTTTCTTTATCTTGTTTTGTTTGTATTTCATGAATTTTACGAAGAGAAGAAAAATCACCTTTTTTTCCTTTTTCTAGATATTCTTCTAACTTTTCAGTATTAGAATAACGTTTATTTTCATAATAGGAATGAGCCCCTAATCCGAAACCTAAATATTCCTCTTGATTCCAGCAATTTAAATTATGCAAAGAAGCATAACCTGGTTTGGCAAAATTAGAAATCTCATATTGGATATATCCTTTGCTTTCTAATTCTTTTTTTACCTTCCAATACATCTTTCTTTCTACTTCTTCGTCTGGCAAACAAAGTTTTTTCTGTTTTAACATCTCTTCAAATGGAGTCCCCTCTTCTATAATAAGAGAATAAACAGAAATATGTTGGGGTTGTAATTTCAGTACCTTTTCTATAGAGTTCGTTACTTCTTCTACTGTTTGATTGGGAAGGCCTATCATCAAATCGATATTAATATTAGTAAATCCGACCTCTTTAGCAAACTCATAAGTTTCTAAAAAATCCTCATAGGTATGAATTCTCCCTAATTGATTTAGTCTTTTGTTAGAAGTAGATTGTAAGCCAATACTAAGACGATTAATTCTACTTTTTTGATAAAGGAGTAACTTTTGTTTTGTTACTGTTTTGGGATTGACTTCTATTGTTATTTCCGCTTGTTTTGTTACTTTCCCTGTTTTCAAAATAGAAGAAAGTAAATCCGCTATTACTTGTGCTGGTAATAAAGAAGGAGTTCCTCCCCCAATATAGATACTACTAATCATTTCCCCATCTTTTATAACAAAGCTTTCTATTTCCTTTTTTAAACACTTTGCATATTCCTCAGTCATGGATTCTTTATGCGGAAAGGATAAAAAATCACAATAATAACATTTTTTCGTGCAAAATGGGATATGAAGATACATGCCTAATTGTTTCATTTTCGCAATTCCTCTGCTATTTGTGCTATTTTTTTAAAACGGTGATTCACTCCTGATTTACCAATAGGAGGAGATAACTGTTTGCCAAGTTCAGCAAGACTAGTATCTGGTTGTTTTTCGCGAAGAAGGGCAAGGTCTTTTAAGGAATCTGGTAAATCATGAAATTTTCTTTTTCTTCGAATTAGCTTAATATCTTCTATCTGTTTTACTCCTGTACTTATGGTTTTATTTAAATTAGCAGTTTCACAATTTACCTTTCGATTAATGGTGTTTCGCATGTCACGTAAAACACGAACTTCCTCAAATTTAAGAACAGAGTGGGAGGCACCTATAAAAGCTAAAAACTTGGAGATTTCGTCACCTTCTTTGGTATATAAAGCATAGCTTGTCTTTTTTTGAAACAAGGAAAACGAAAAATTTACTTTCTCAAGTAATTCTTTTATTTTTTCAGCTATTTTCTTCTCATGAAAATTGAATTCTAAATGATAACTTTTATTTGGGTCTCCAATTGAACCAGAGCCTAAGAAAATCCCTCTTAACAATGCTTTACTAATTATTTGCTTTTCTGTTATAGAAAAAAAGAATTCTTCTGATATGGTAAGTCTATCCTTTTGTATTATTACTTGCTCTGGTAGTTCTTTTCTCTTAACCGAAACAACATACCAATTCCCACTCATCTCAATTGTATAATCAATTGAGAGATTTTGTAATAATTTTGTAAAACGATTAATGTTATATTCATTTCCAGTTGAAAAAGAAATTTTGTTTTTTTCTACTATCATATGATTGGTTATAAAATAGCCTAATAACTCTACTATTACATTCTCTTTTTCCTTTATTGTAGTAAGCTTACTTAATTCTTCTTTTACTTCTCCTGAAAAGGACATTTTTTCCTCCTTGCAATAATAACACGATTTTTTCCTGCTAGGTCTTTTTTACTTTTTATGGCTTCATATTTTTGGCTTTTCTCTAATAAATCTAGAACACTTTCTTTTTGCTGAAAACCTATTTCGAAACATAAGTAGCCACCTTCTATTAAGTAGTTATCTGCCTGTTTAATAATAGCACGATAAAAGTCTAAACCATCTTTTCCTCCCTCTAAAGCAAGATAGGGTTCTTTCTTTACTTCTAAAGGTAAAGACTCCATTTCTTTTGAAGTAATATAGGGTGGATTTGATACAATGATGTCAAATCTTGTTTTTTCTAAATTTTGAAATAAATCAGACCAAACCCATTGTATTTGGTTTTGTACTCCATGTTTTTGTGCATTCTGCTTTGCTATTTCTAGTGCTTCTTGACTAATGTCTAAGCCTACTAGTTTAGCATTTTTATTATATTTCGCAAGACAAACAGCAATACAGCCACTTCCTGTACATAAATCTAGTACAGAAGAAAAAGAATGTTTTTGTAATAACATTAGCACTTCTTCTACTAAAATTTCGGTATCTGGCTGAGGAAGTAAAACCGTTTCATTTACGAAAAACTCTAATTTCATAAATTCTTTTTTTCCAACAATATATTCAATTGGAGTATATTGTTGGAGTTTTTTTATCCCCATTACTATTTTCTCTTGTTGCTGTTTTGTTAATTCAAATTCTTCCTTTAGAAAAAGCATGGGTTTATCGATTTGCAAAACATCACATACAAGCATTTTTAATTTTCGCTTTCCATCTAACTGCTTTTCTAATAGCTTTTCTCCTTGTTGTAACATTTCTTTTACTTTCATTTTTCTTCCTAACTTTCTATTTGTTTTTTTTAGTACTAGAATCAATTAAAGCCCCCATCCCTAATCCTAGACATAAGCCTATTGGTATGGCTATTGCTAATTGATGAAATATAACGCCAAAAGCAGTTCCCAAACAAATTCCTAAAGTCATACCATATAGCATATAATGATTTTCCTCTTTTTCAGGCTGGTTATTGTTATTTTCTTCCATGTTCTTCCCCTTTTTATTACTATTTTATGTTATCTATTGTATCATGCTAAAGATAAAGTAGCAATATCTATTTTATTCTTTTCCTTATCAAAGTTACCATCCTATAAAAGTAGAGTGGCATAAAAAATAACTTTAACATCTGTATCTAAAATATAATAAATAATAAAAAAACTTAGTATAATCTTTAAACTATACTAAGTTTTAAAAAAATACCCCGCCTTAGCCGTAAGATGTTAGAAATTTTAAGGACCTGCTATTGCAGGTGGGTGTCTTGTTAAATGCTTCTGGGTTTCTTACTTAAAAAGTAAGCTTACACGCCACATTTAAAGGCGGACTCCCGTTTTAAACTTGTTGGTTCTAAAATTCCTGTCTACACGCACTATGCAGGGAAAATTAAATTCTTTATTCTTTGTATTTTTATCTTACCATAGACCCATTTTGTTTTCAACTAGGTCTTATTATGATTTTAATGGTTTCTTTTTCATTTTACTCACTTTATCTTATTTTATATAACTCTTTCCTCTTTTTTAACTTGTTTTATCATTTGCTCTTTTTTATTATTTATGCTAAAATAGATACAATATGTGCAGATTTTTCTGGGCATATTTTTTCATATTTACTAGGATGAGCCAAAATTCAAGTGGTCATGCACTTTTGCAAAAAAGCCTTCATATATTGGGATATAGTGTTAAATCTATGGAGGTGCATTTCATGTTTTCAGCTCTTTCCCTTTCTGGTTTTTTTGCTTTCTTAAAATCTGCTGTTTTTGTAGTAGGTTATATTCAAAGCAGTAACCTTTTCCCAGAACCTTTAACAGCAGAAGAAGAAAGTATTTACTTAAAACAATTCCAAGATGGTAGTGAAGAAGCACGTAACATCTTAATCGAAAAGAACCTAAGACTAGTAGCACATGTTTGTAAAAAATATTCTTCTACGAAAGTAGACCAAGATGACTTAATCTCAATTGGAACCATTGGATTAATCAAAGGAATTAATAGCTTTAAACCAGAGAAGGGCGTAAGGCTGGCGACATACGTATCTCGCTGTATCGACAATGAAGTTTTGATGTATTTAAGAACTTCTAAAAAGACACAAGCAGAAGTCTTTTTAAATGAACCGATTGGAAAAGATAAAGATGATAATGTTGTTACATTACAAGAAATTTTAGAAGTAGACGATAAAAGCATTGAAGAAGAAGTAGATTTAAAGTTAAAAGTTCGAAAGCTATACCATAAGATTCAAGAAGTATTAAAAGATAGAGAACGAAAAATTATAGAATTACGATTCGGATTAAATGGTAAATGCCCTCAAACACAAAATGAAATTGCTAAATCAATGGGAATTAGCAGAAGTTATGTCTCTAGAATTGAAACAAAAGCAATTAGCAAATTAGCAAAAGAAATAAAAGAATAAGAGAAAATAGCTTTATGGCACCTGTCGTTCTGACAGGTGCCATAAAAATGCACAAAGGCTTTATTTTTTTTCCAAGACATACGCCATCTTAATAGGAATTTGAGAAAGCTTTAAAAATACAGGACGGTCATAGTCTGGGTCTGCAATTTCATACAGTTCCTGCCTTCCTCTGTTTTGTCCAATAACATTGAGAAAATTATTCTTGGTAAGAATTAAAACAAGCCTCCTTTGACGTATCATCTCTGGAATCCTTTCGGCTGAAATTCTCTCACACCTTTTAAGTAAAATTCCAACAAGTTTTTCTTCAAGTCGATACCACTCCCCTTGTTCTATTAAATTTTGAAAATCGTCCTGTGAAATTGGTTCGCCAGCAATTCGCAGAGCCTGTTGTGCAGTATAACACACCCTTTGAGCAAAGGTCTCTGGTTTGTTTTTACGGTCTAACATGGGTCTATACCCTTTTATCCGCTTGCTCTTTAAAATGCCCCATCTTGAATAGAATCTGTCCATGCCTTTTTCCAAAATACTCATCCTTTCTGTGCATCTTTTTGCCTACCCTTTGAGCTACAGC
>DBFJJM010000029.1:0-6045 GCA_048393175.1 Candidatus Merdicola sp. | reverse complement strand
TTCCATCCATATTTTCTTCCGTTTTATCTTTTCTATTTTTTCCCACCCATTTTTCGAATGGTTCCATCCATTTTTTCATCCACGTTTTATCTTGCTGATAGACATGGTAGATATATTTTCCTAGTAAAAATGAAAAAAAAAGTAATGGAACCACAAAGGCAATGGTTTTAGATAGAACTTCCATAATTTTCTCCTTTTTTTCTATCTTTTCCCATTGCCTAACTTTTTATACCAAAACAAATACGGTCAAAACGATGTTTTTACTTTCTTCGGTTAATAGAATAACTACTACCTAATATGGTTTTTGCGTTATGTTTTACTTGAGCTCCTACTTCTCCAATTTCCAAAATATTACGAAACCTTCCTGGTTCAACTTCTACTACTCCAATTGAGATAGAAGTAAGAGGAAATTCTTCCATTACTCCTTTTCGGTTTGCCACTTCAATATAGCCTCTTTCTAAATCTTCATCATTAAAGAATTGTGAAATATTGCAATCAAATTCGGCAATAATATCTTGGCATACTTTGTCATAGTCTGTTTTTTCTACAATTGCAACAAAGTCATCTCCTCCAATATGTCCTACAAAACAGTTATTATCTTCTAAACTATGCACATTTCTTACAATTGTTCTTGCTGTATATTTGATGATTTCATCTCCTTTTAAAAAACCATATACATCGTTATACGCTTTAAAATTATCTAAATCTAAATATAAAACAGCGAATTCTTCCCTATTTAATAATCTCTTTTTTAATTCTGCATGAATTTGTACATTACCTGGAAGTCCAGTAAGGGGACTAACTCTACGATTCATATACATGAGCCTCATTAAATTTTTAATGGTATAATATAAATATTGCTCGTCTACTGGTTTTTTAATATAATATTCTACTGCTTTACTCATAATATCAATTCGGTGTCTACGGTCTGCGTTAGAAGAAGCTACAATAATAGGGGTAATACTATTATCCTCATTATTACGAATCACTTCACATATCTCTGCTGTTTGTCTGCTAATGGAGTCTTCATTAATAATAATAAGGGATGGAATATTTCTAAGAGCAATATTAATTTCTTCTGTACGAACACATTTAAATTCATATTCATGGTCATTTTGAAATAAGTTTTCAAATACAGGAATGCAACTTTCATCATCATCAATAATATAGATTTCTTGTACCATTTCATTTTCTCCTTTAGTTTAGCTTACTTTTCTTCTCATTTGTTCTTTTTTTAATAGAGTATTGATTAGGAAAGGCTCTTTTTAGTCTTTCTTGCCTTTTTTTCAAACTCTTTTCCCATTTCCATTGCTTTAATTGTAATTCACCAATTTCTTTTTGTAAAGACCCTATTTCAATTTGTTTTGAATTCCTTTGCTTTTTTAATTTTTCCAATTGCTTTGTTTTTTCTTGTAGTATTTCTCTCATTTCTTGTACATTCTTTCTTTTGTGCCTTGTCTTTTTTACTTGCACTATACTCAGCACACAGTCTGTTAAAAAATAGGCTGATAAAAGAATGGTAAGATAAATTAAGATATTATCTGATAGATGTGAAACAAGTATTGCTATTTTGGGATGTAAAAAACAAAGAAAAAGTGTTCCTAATATCGCCCAAATAGTAGAATGAAGAAGGCATACTCTTCCTTTATAATTCCATCTATGATAGGAGTAGTCCCAATAACGGGTCTGAAAAACCGTTTCTAAATACCAACCAATTAAATATTCTAATAGAGATAAAAAGAAAAAAGAAGCCAAAAAAATCAAAAAATAATTATCTTTCCATTTAGAAAAAAGAGTAATTAAAACAATGGCCCCTACTCCATAAATAGGACAAAATGGTCCAATTAGAAAACCACTATTAACAAATCTTTTTTGGGTAATCGTTTTTAAAACAGATTCTAAGACCCATCCTGCCAAAGAATAAATAAGAAAATAAAATAGAAGCTCTATTATATAACGCATTTTTGCCTCCGTATTAAAAAAAGCAGGATATTTCCTGCTTTTTACTATGGTGTATAAGTGCAAATTCCTTCAAATTTACCTTGCACATCATTCATATTATACGCTTCTATCAAAATTCTATTCTCTCCTGATTGTAATTCTTGAGTATAAGTTACTTCTTTTACTTGTCCTGGTTCAAATCCAATTTTATATTTTTTACCATTTAACGTATAGAATACTTCTTTTAAGGCTTCTTCATCTGTAGCATGAATGATAATTGTATTTTGCTGTTGTTCTGCCCACACTTTTGGCTCTGTTACTCCTTTAATTTCCATTGATTTAGTTTCAGACAAATTATTTGAATTTACTGCTACTACCGTAATGGTATGTTGTCCTACTGGAATAGCAATAAAAGTTTCAATTTGTGCTTTTGATTCTTCTGTAGGATTCACTCTTTCTTCATTTCCTTCATCCCAGCGATAAGTAAGATAGGAAAGAGCTATATTATCCTTTGCTACAATTTTTAATTTTTGATTTTCTACTGTAATACTAAGCTGCGGTTTTGCAGCATCTACTGTATATTGTTTTTCAAATTTTCTTTCTTTTCCGTCTACATCTATAATTTTTAAGTGTAACATATTATTTCCCACAGGAAGTTCCACTACTGCTTCTAATGTACTGTTTCCATTTCCGTAAACCTCTTGCACACCTTCTTCATTCCATCCGTATACCATTTTTTCAATTGGTTTGGTGTGTGTAGCTTGAATTTTAACCCTATCTCCTTCACGAGTAATATTCACTTCTGGAAGAGCCTCTTTTGTTATATTCTGATTCATGGAAAGATAAACTGCAAAAGACCCTTTTCCAATTAATCCAATCCCAAAAAGTAAAATCACAATCGCAAAGAAGAGAATAATTTTATTAATCTCAATTGGTCCGCTACTTTTTTTCTTTTTCGTATTCTCTACACTTAAAATTTGATTCATTTGTTTCACCTCTAAATTGGTTTGATTATATCATACCCTTTTTTTAATGTAAATACTCCTACGGAAAAGAAGACTATGAATGAATCATAGCCTTCTTTGTATCCCTATTTTACTACTTATGATAGGACATATTTTTTAATTAAGAAAACTCCTCCTGCTGTTGTTAATAATAATATTGTTCCTAATCCTAAATAAAGTTTTGCTTTTCCTAATGTAATGGTTACTAATACTGGTGCATCATCTATATCATCTTCTCCTGGCTTTTCGTTGTCTGGGGTTGAATCAATATCTGGCGTATCACTCTCATTATAGTCTTCACTTATCTCTGCTACATTTGTTAACACTCCCATATTGTCTTTGCTATTTATCCAGGTTAGTAAAATCGATACATTGCTGCTTTCTCCTGGTTGTAATAGGGTATTTTCTAATGCTCTTGTTGCTACCTTTCTTTCATTTCCTTCTCTTGTATACCAATTTGGATTATCTTCTTGTACAAACTTTAATCCTTCTGGAATATAGTCTGTTACCTCTTTTGCATATCCTGCTATCTCTCCTTCATTGGTTACTTTGATTTGGAATTCAAATTTTACTGTTACATCGTCTAGTTTCTTTCGATGTAAATCTACTTTTACAATTGGCTCTGGGTCTTCGTCACCAGTATGTCCTGTTTGTGTTATCGTCTCTTGTCCATTTTCAATTACAATGGCTTTACTTACCCATTTCTTTAATGCTAAATCAAAGTATTTTACTTTAATATACTCTTTGTCAATATCATCTTCCTCTTCTTTATTATTATCTGGGGTAGAATCGATGTCTTTTACTGGCTGATTGGTTTCATCTCTATCCTCTGCTATCTCTGCTGTATTGATAATAATTCGGTCTGATGTATTTGGCTGTGTTACTTTAAATGCTACTTGTACGTCTCTATAATCTGGATTATATGGTTCTTTCTCACTTACTGGTTTACTACTATCAAATGCTTTAATTAAATTTGCTCCTTCTTGGTCTTCTTTTTCTTTTGATAGGTAATCTGTACTGATTTGTTTTCCGTCTTCTGATAACTGCCATCCATATTTTTTGTTTGTTTCCTGTTCTGGTAAGAACTCTAATCCTTCTGGTACGTCATCTATAATTTTACTTGCATATCCATTCATTAATCCTTGATTATAGATTCGTATCGTATAGGTTACTATATTTCCTTGTTCTACTTCTACTGGATGATTTTTCTTGTCTTCTCCTGTTGGTGTAAAGCTTCCTTCTGTACTTTCTCCTTTGATGATTCCTTCCATATCTACCTGTGGGACCCTATTTGTAATAACGGTATCATCTACTCCTGTAATGAATTTTTGTAGTGCTAAATCAAAGTATACTGTCATTACTTTTTCAAAGTCGTCATCGTCTTCTTGTCCTGGTATATATTCTTTTACTCCTATCTCTTCATCCTTATATCCTGGCAATTCTTCATCTGATGGTAAGGTAAATCCATCATCCTTTTCTTCTGTTTCCTCTCCTGATGGCACAGAATCTCTATCTTCTATTTCATCTCCATTACTATCTGTGTCTTTCGTAATTTGAGCTAAGTTTGTGATTTTCTTTCCTAACTGTGCATCTTCTTTTACTTCACAATTAATTTGTATTTCTTGATAGCTTAATGTTGTTCCGTTAAAAGCTTTAATTAAGTTCTCTCCTGGATTTACTTCTTTTTCTTTGGATAGATAATCTGTTGTTACTCTTCTTCCTTCTGCTTCCTCTACTTCTGTCCATCCATATTGTTGATTTAACTCATCTTCTTCTATAAATCTTAATTCTTGTGGTAAATAATCTGTTATTTCTTTTGCATATCCATCTATATCTGCCTCATTATATACTCGAATCGTATAAGTAATAACGTCTCCTCTTTTTACTTTAATTGGTTCTTTTGTATGATTGTAGATTGCAGTCGTATTTCCTTGTATATTTAAATTATTTGTATCTACTTGTGGCTCTCTTCCTATATAATTTACACCATTTATTCCAGAAATGAATTTTCTTAATGCTAAATCAAATTCTTCTAAGATTACTTTTTCGAAGTCGTCATCATCTTCTTGTCCTGGTATATATTCTTTTACTCCTATTTCCTCATCTTTATATCCTGGTAATTCTTCATCTGATGGTAAGGTAAATCCATCATCCTTTTCTTCTGTTTCCTCTCCTGATGGCACAGAATCTCTATCTTCTATTTCATCACCATTACTATCTGTATCTTGTGTAATTTGAGCCAAGTTTGTAATTTTTCCTTTTATTTGTGTGTCCTCTTTTACTTTACATTGAATCTGAACATCTTTAAACTGAACATTAGTCCCATCAAAAGCTTTAATTAAGTTGTCTTTCGGATTTATTTCCCTTTCCTTTGATAGAATATCTGTTGTTACTCTTCTTCCTTCTGTTCCCTCTACAACTGTCCATCCATATGTAGCATTAAATTCACCATTTATATATTCTAATTGCTGTGGCAAATAATCCGTTATTTGTTTTGCATAGCCATCTACTTCTCCTTCGTTATATACACGAATGGTATAGGTAACAATATCACCTTTCTTAACCATAACCGGCTCTTTTGTATGGTTATACATTGCAGTTGTAATCTTTTGTCCATCTTGTCCTACTGTATTTAACTTACTTACGTCTACTGTTGGTACTCTATTATACGATGTATCTCCAACTGCAGAAATAAACTTTCTTAATGCTAAATCAAATTCTTTGATTCTTTCATTGGCTACCACTATCTTTATGGTATTTCCATCTACTACTACACTTGTTCCTTCTACTTGGCCTGAAATAATTGTGGCATTTTTTATAGAATAGGTTCCATCTATTACTTGCTTTTCTACCTCAATTGTCATACTATCTAATATTTTGTTATATCCTTCTGGTGCTTTTGTCTCTTTTACAATAATCGTATCTTTATTCACAATATCTGTTATTTCTACTGTTCCTAAATTTAAAATTCCATTCTCACCTGTTGTTTTTGTTTCCTTAGCCTTTCCCGGAAGTGTCACTTCAAATTCTGCTCCTGCTAGTTTTAGACTTGGATTTTCTTTATCTACTTTTTCTAACTGTATCTGATAGTTTCCTTCAA
>DBFJJM010000028.1:0-14524 GCA_048393175.1 Candidatus Merdicola sp. | reverse complement strand
ACTCTTCTTTCTTTTTTCTTCTATTTTTCGGTTCAATTTTGTTTTACTAATTCTTGAAACTTGTCTCCTTTTTCTTTAAAATTTTGAAAAAATTCATAACTAGGACCAGAAGGAGAAAGTAAACAAATTTGTTCCTTTTTGGTCTTTGCTTTGGCTGTTTGTACGGCTTGTTCTAAAGTAGGAGCAAAATACACTTTTACTTTCGGATTCGAAATTTTCTCTCCAATATAATTTCCAGTAGTAGGCATACAAATAACATGCTCTACGACTCCAGTATTTAAGAAAGATATTATTTTCGATAAATCAATTCCTCTATCCATTCCTCCTATAATTAAAGTATTAACGTTTTCTAATGCTTCAATAGATTGAATGGTTGCTTCTGGAATAGTAGCGATAGCATCATCGTAATAAATGACCCCATTATATTTTCCAACTAGTTCAATACGATGTGGAAGAGGAGAAAAATTTTGTATACTTTGTATAGTTTGTTCTAGATTTAATTGTAAAATTTCACTTACCGCAAGTGCAAACATGATGTTATTTAAATTATGCGTTCCTACTAATTTTCTTTGCTGTGAAATACAGTAAAGTGGTTTTTGTTCTAAGTAAATTTTTTCTTCTTTTTGATATACCTTTTTAGCAGTAGAAGGACAAGCGTTATTTTCATACGTAACGGCATAACAGTGTGATAATAAAATATTCTTTTGTAAGAAATCTAAAATAAGTGGATTATCAGCATTATATAAAAAGTAGTTTTCCTTTTTTTGAAACTGTGCAATATTAAATTTTGCTTTTACATATTGGTCAAGAGAAGAATAAAAATCTAGGTGTTCAGGAAAAAGGTTTAGTAAAATAGAAATCTGAGGAGAGTGGTGAACATACTGTAATTGGTGAGCAGATAATTCTAATACTAGAATAGTATGGGGGTGAATTTCTTCTAAAAACTGAAAAATAGGAATACCAATATTGCCTAACAATAAAGCGTCTTTTTTTTGTTCTTTTAGAATCGTATAAATTAAAGTACTAGTGGTACTTTTTCCTTTTGTTCCTGTGATTCCAATGCTTGAAACCGGAAAAAATTGTAATAGTAACTCAAGCTGAGAAGTAATTTTATCACAAAAAGAAGAGGTATCTATTTGTTTTAAACAAACACCTGGTGATTTAATAATACAATCATATTGGTTTAAATTTTCTAAATAAGATTCTCCAGAAATAACAGTTAAAGCAGAGTCCTTTTGTAATTCTTGATTTGTTTGTAAAGCTAAAATATCCTTTTTATCGGAAATCGTCAAAGGTATAGTAGGAAGATATTTTCGTATCAATTCATAAGTAGATTTTCCTTCTGCTCCAAATCCTAAAATAAGAATGTTTTTCTCTTTTAAATAATCGATTAATTGATTAATCATTGGTAACCTCTTTTCTAAGAATTTCGTCAAATTCTTTTGGCAGACTATTTTGCATGTTATATAACGTAGTTAAATCATAAGAAAGGTCTGCTAAAGGATAATTTTGTTTATAATATTGTAATAAATAAGGTAATGGTTTTTCTTCTTTTTCTAAATTAGAAATAGTTTTACTAATTGCAAAGATAATTTCTTCATAAGTTCCTACACATTCAAATGGTTTGTTTTTGGTATGACCTGTTAAGGAAATAAAAGTGTCTAATAAACTTTCCTTTTGAAATAAATCTTCTCCAAAAATAGGAATCAGTTTTTCTGGACAAAGAAAAGGACTTAGGATAGTGTAGACAAATAAACATTTTGGACAATTACAACACCATTTCCAACTAGCCGATTTACTTCCTACATTACAACTTTTAAAAACAGGATGATAGGCTTCATAACGAGAAAATAACATAGCAATTTGTAATTCATTTAAAGGTCTTAAAAAACTAAAATAATGGATAGGTGCTTGCAAATATTGTTTACAATACGTTTGAAAATCAGTTTCAAATTCATAGCTTTTCGAGTATTGATGATTTACTTTAAGCCCTTCTACATTGGATTCATTCGCACTAGATTCATTAGATAAAGCAATGTATTTTCTTCCTCTTAAATAAGCAACAAAATAGGATAAAAATGCAAGTAAAGAAGAAAAGGGTGTATGTCCATTTAAAAACCCTTTTTGATTTAAAGAAAGCAGGTTTTTATCTATTTGGCGAATTACTTCAATGGTTTGTTCGTCTGAAAAACCAGCAAGACTGGCACATTGTTTTGTTACCTCTTTTGGATTGACAATAAAACAATCTGTTTTCTTTTGATTTTTTAATAATTGACAAGTAACAACAGAATCTTTGCCTCCTCCGATGGGAATAATCGTACCATCAAAAGAAGTAATTTGAGGAAGAGGTGCTTGTGTAAAAGGTATAGTACAGGTAAGATTCATAAACTCTTCCATAGAGGTAGTAATATGATTGGTGTAGAAAAATTCTCCTAATCCATAGAAATATAATTTTTGAAACCATTTTATTTGCTCTTTTGAAAGATAGCCACATTGTACAATAACATTAGGGCAGCAAACACTTTTCCAATAACTAATTAGCTCAATTAGTCCAATATGAAAAGCTAAATAGCGTGTAAAGGGCGTATCAATATCATTCCACCCAAAATTCTTTTTTAAAATGACAAGTTCTGGTTCAAAAGAAGTAAGACCAGGAATTTCAAAATAAAACTTTAATATAATTTTATCTTCTCTTTCTTTTATCTCATAATTTTTATATATAAAAGTAGGATATTGTTTTCGTATGGTCTCAAAATAGCTCATATTGTCCATTAAAAAATCTCTCCTTTGTTTTTTATTTTGGAAAATTATATCATATCCTATAAAAAATTACTATGGCTAATTTGTAAATTATGTAGTTAGCCTAGTAATGAAAAATACCTTAATACAGAAGTTAGTAAATGGAAAGAAAAAACTAAGAGGAAATGATTACTACTCCATAAAAGTATTCAAATTTTTATAATATTGTGCAAATTTTATAAAATAAAGTAAAATGAAAAAAGAGAGTGGATTGATAAAAAACATACTAGAAGTATGGACGAGAAAAAATAGGGAAGCTTAATCTAGGAAATAAGTTATTTTATTATCTTCTTATATTATATTAAATGTGGTCAAATCCTTTATTATTAACAATTACAACATTTTTCGTTTGACTATCTATATATTTATTTTTAAAGAGGAATACAAAATAACGATGAAAGAAGTAGTTACTATATTTAACAAAGATAAGAAAAAGAATGGTCATATTAAAGCTATAATAAAAAACATAAAATGACGATAAAAAGTTTATGCTAATGAACCTTGCTTTTCTTTTTTATTATTTAAGAGATTTTATTAGCATAACTTTTTATCGTTTATCTCTAGCTATAACACAGCTCCTAATACTAAGATACCAAGATTGTCTTGATAGATTTGTGGAAATTGACTAATTGGAAGAGGATTTTCCCCAGAACCTGCTTCAATTGTATAGCCTGGTCGGTTATATTGTTGAATGAACCAGTCTTTGTATCCGGCATAGGCAGAAAGAGGTGGGGTTAATTCTAAAGTATAACCACTTGCTTGGGCAAATCGAGTACCAATATATTCGGAATCTGGTGGTAAAAAGTCACCATATTTCCAGTAAATCGTTTCTCCTTGTGTATGGTAGGCTAAAATTAAACGAAATTCATGTGTTAAAGTAAAGTTATATAATGCTAAAGCTTCAGGCTCAGTAAGAGGAGCATATCCTACAAAGTCACGAGGAGCAGGAGTGGTAAAACCTTGTGCATATTTAATTTCTCTTGCGTTTTCCCAACCTGCAGGAAATTGTAGATTTAAATCTACTCCATTTAAGTTTGCTTTCCAACCATCTGGAAAAGGTATGGTTGGGTAGTTGTTTGCTATGGTCTGTGCTTTTATGTATTCTGGACTGCCAGGAGAAAATAAACCAGTTACTAAATTTACTCCATCTGGATTCACCATAGGAACCAGATAAATCGATGTTGTTTGAAAAAGATTTCGAATAGAATAACCATAAAGAGAAGAATTTTCGCTATAGGCAATACAATAATCTTCTATGAATTTCATTAGTACAACAGAAGTAATCCATTCATTAGCATGAATAGAGGCAGAATAAAATACCTTTTTTGCTCCATTTCCACAACGGATACAATAAATCGGTGTGCCAAGTACACTATCCCCAATAACTTGAACGTTTAAAAAAGGATAGGTTTGATTTAACTGATGTATATTTTGACGAAGTAAATTAGATGTATAAGGAACATTAGTAGGAACAATACTCATAATTATCACCCTTGTATTGTATGAGGAGAAAAAGAAAAAGGTGAGGAAAAGAAAAAAGTTTTTTGCATAGAAAAAGAAAAGAATTGTTTTTTGGAAGGTGTGGTATAATAAATAAAAAAGGAGAGTAGAAATGAAGAAAAAGCAATTTTATAAAGTAACAGGAATGACTTGCTCTGCTTGTAGTAGCCATGTAGAAAAAGCAGTAGCAAAGCTAGAGGGAGTAGACCAAGTTTCTGTTAGTTTGCTCACCAATCAAATGGTGGTAGAATATGATGCAGATAAAATACAAGATTTGGCGATTATAAAAGCAGTAGAACAAGCAGGATACGAAGCTTTTTTACCAATACCAGATAGCAAAGTAGTAGAAGAGAAAAAACAAGAGCCAATAAAACAAGAATTAGCAGATATGAAAAAACGAATTTTACTTTCTACTATATTTTTACTTCCTTTGATGTATCTTTCTATGGGACATATGTTAGGGTGGCCACTTCCTTCCATTTTTTTAGGAGAGCAAAATGCTTTCATATTTAGCTTTACTCAGCTACTTCTTACTTTTCCTATTTTAGCAGTTAATCAAAAGTATTATCATTCTGGTTTAAAAGCAATAAAGAACAAAGTACCTAATATGGATTCTCTAATCGCAATTGGTTCAATGGCGGCCTTTGTATATGGCTTAATTGTAATTTACCAAATAGGATATAGCTTAGGACATGGAAAGTTAGAGCAAGTCCATCATTATTCTATGAGTTTGTATTTTGAGTCAGCAGGAATGATTTTAACTTTAGTAACATTAGGAAAATATCTAGAAACTAGGTCAAAAAATAAAACATCTGATGCAATTTATAAATTAATTAATCTTTCACCTAAAACGGCTACCATTTTAGTAGAAGGAAAAGAAAAAATTGTTCCTACAGAAGAAATACGAAAAGGAGATCGATTGCTAATTAAACCAGGAGACACCATTCCAGTAGATGGTAAAGTGATAGAAGGTAGCTCCTATGTAGACCAATCTGCTATTACAGGAGAAAGTATACCTATCAAAAAAGAGGTAGGAGATAAGGTTATTTCTGCTACGCTTAATCAAGCAGGAAGTTTTCAGTTTGAAGCACAAAAGGTAGGAGAAGATACGACCCTTTCTCAGATTATTCGCTTAGTAGAAGAGGCAAGTTCTTCGAAAGCTCCAATTAGTAAACTAGCAGATAAAGTAAGCTCTATATTTGTTCCTACAGTGATTATAATAGCTGTTTTGGCTACGATAGTTTGGTTGTTTTTGGGATACTCTTTTGAATTTGCTTTATCTATTGGGATTGCAGTATTAGTTATTTCTTGTCCATGTGCTTTAGGATTAGCTACACCAGTATCTATTATGGTAGCAACAGGAAAAGCAGCAGAAAGTGGAATTTTAGTAAAAACAGCAGAAAGTTTAGAAATTGCTCATTCTATTGATACCCTTATCTTAGATAAAACAGGAACCATTACAACAGGTAAAATGCAGGTGGTAGGAGTTGTTTCTACGGAGGATAAAGACTTATTCTATACGGTAGCAATGGCACTAGAAAAGAATTCGAATCATCCAATAGCAAAAGCAATTCTTACTTTTTTGAAAGAACAAAAACAGATAAAAGAAGAACAAGCAAAGGATTTTGAGATAATAGAAGGAAAAGGGATTCAAGCATTTTTAGAAGGAGAAAAATATATTGCAGGAAATAGAGATTTTATGCAAGAACAAGGAGTATTACTTACTTTACAGCCAAAAGAAGAAATTGCGACTAATATTTATGTTGCAAAACAGAATCATTTGCTAGGTATTTTTTCGATTCGTGATAAAATAAAACAAAACAGTAGGCAAGCTATCTCTCAAATTCAAAAAATGGGAATAGAGGTCTATATGATGACTGGAGATGAACAAAAAACAGCACAAACAATTGCAAAAGAAGCAGGAATTGAAAATATTATGGCAAATGTGTTACCACAAGACAAAGAAGAAAAAGTAAGACAGTTGCAAGAACAAGGTAAAAAAGTAGCAATGGTAGGAGATGGAATTAATGATAGTCCAGCTATTACAAGAGCTAATTTAGGAATTGCGATTGGAGCGGGGACAGATATTGCTATTGAGTCAGCTGATATGGTATTAATGAAAAGCGATTTAAAAGATGTAATAACTGCTTTACAATTAAGTAAAAAAACGATTCAAAATATTAAAATGAATTTATTTTGGGCTTTTTTCTATAATACTATCAGTATTCCTATTGCGGCAGGTATTTTTTATCCCATATGGGGAGTTCGTTTAAATCCTATGATTGCAGCGGCTGCTATGAGCTTAAGTTCAGTATGTGTGGTACTAAATGCACTTCGTTTAAAACGTTTTGTTCCAAACCAAAAAGATAAAAAAGGAAGCTTAAAAAGAAAGGAGGAAAATAAGATGATAATCGAAATGCAAATTGAAGGAATGTCTTGTAATCATTGCAAACAAGCAGTAGAAAAGGCATTACAAAACGTACCAGAAGTACAAAATGTAACAGTTAGTGTAGAAGAGAAAAAAGCAGTAATACAAGGAACCGAAAAATTAGAAAAAACGTTATTAGAACAAGCCATTAAACAGGCTGGTTATGAAGTCAAAAAATAGAAAAACTTCCAGAGAATTTGCTCTGGAAGTTTTTACATAAGTGGAGCAAATACTTTTAATATTTCTGCTACCATTCGTTTGTAAAGTGGAATCTTACGACAAAATTCTTCTGTTATGTTTTCACAAGTAGTTAAAGTTTGTAAATAATCTTCTTTCATAGAAAGGAGGCTAGAGGAATTTGCCATCCAAACGCCACATTCAAAATGATGATATAGACTACGATAATCTAAATTAATGCTACCAATCACTCCCACTTGGTCATCACAAACAAAACTTTTAGCATGTAAAAAGCCAGGTGCATATTCATAGATTTTTACTCCTGCTTGTAATAAAGGTAAATAATAAGACTGAGTCATAAGGTGAACATACCATTTATCTGGAATATGAGGAACGGTAATACGAATATCTATCCCTCGTTTGGCAGCGTTTTTTAGAGCAGTAAGAAGAGAATAACTAGGAATTAAGTAAGGGGTATTAATATATAAATAATGTGTGGCATTATTTATTAAATTCAAATAAACGGTTTCTCCAATATATTCAAAATCAAGGGGACTGTCGCCAAATGGCTGATAATAACCATCTTTAGAAGAAATTTTAGAATCTACTAAAAACTTGGAAAACTCATTATCTTCTGGGCGATAGAAATTCCAAGATTCTAAAAATAATAACGTGAAATTGCGAACTGCTTCTCCTTTTATTAAAATTCCGGTATCTTTCCAATGACCATGTTTTTCTATTTTGTTAATGTATTCATCTGCTAAATTAATTCCACCAGTATAAGCTACTTTACCATCAATGACTAAAATTTTTCGATGGTCTCTGTTATTATGACCAACGGAAAGAACGGGAACAAAAGGATTAAATACGACACATTTAATTCCTCTATTTTCTAATTTTTTATGATAATTGTTAGGAAGAAGTTGTACACATCCTAAATCATCAAACATGACACGAACATCTACTCCTTCTTTTGCTTTGTGAACGAGGATGTCTAAAATAGTATCCCACATCTTTCCTCTTTGAATGATAAAGTATTCTAGAAAGATGAAATGTTTGGCTTTTTTTAATTCTTCTAAAATAGAAGAGAACATGTCTTCTCCAAGAGAAAAGTAGGTAGATGTTGTGTTTTGATAAACTGGCATTTTAGTGGTATTAAATAAATAGCAAGATTGACGGTACAAAATAGGATTCTGCTCTTGTAATTCTTTTAAAGTTTCTGAGTCTTGTGTGTAATTTTTAGAATAGAATTGGTCAATTTTATCAGAAATAGGGATAACTTTTCGAGAAAATTTACGTGACATTTTATTATTTCCGAAAATGATATAAAGTGTTCCACCAATAATAGGAAGAAGTAAAACTAAAATAAGCCAAGTAATTTTAAAACCGGGTTCTTCATCTTTATTAATTAAGTGAAGAACAACTAATATATCAATTATAATAGAGATTGCTTGTAAATAGACAAGATATTCATTTAATTTAACAATACAAAAGATAAGAAAAAGGGCTTGTAAAAAAATGAGGAATCCTACTATTACCATACGACTAAGAATTAATTTAAAAAATTTATTCATATATCCTCCTAAATTTCAGACATTTTCTATTGATATCATACTACCTTTTCGTCTGAAAAACAATGGTAACAGCCACAATGATATAAGATGTAAAAAAACAGTTGCAAAACAAAAACTTTATGATATAATAACAAAAAAGAAAATTTGTTTGCTAAAGGGAGAAAGAAAATGTTTGCTTATGTAAAAGGAAAGTTAGAAAGTAAAAGTATAAATTATATCGTAATAGAAGTAGGGGGAGTAGGATTTAAAATTTTTATGAGTGAACCTTCTATTCAAAAATTAGGACAGTTAGGGCAAGAGGTTAAAGTTCATACCCATTTTCAAGTAAGGGAAGATGATATGAGTCTATATGGTTTTATCAGTAAAGAAGAATTAAGAATGTTTGAACTACTTTTATCGGTTAGCGGAATTGGTGCAAAATCAGCCATTACAATGCTTTCTAGCATTACTCCTTCTAGTTTTGCTTTAGCTGTTATCTCAAATGATGTAAAAAGGTTAACAAAAGTACAAGGTGTTGGCTTGAAAACCGCACAAAGAATTGTTCTTGAACTAAAAGACAAATTAAAAACACAGCAAGCGATTGGTAAGATAGAAAATGACCAATTAGAACAAGCTATTCAGAAAGATAATGAAACAGAAGAAACGATAGCAGCTCTTAAGGTATTAGGATATAGTAAAACAGAGATTGAAACTGTTTTAGAAAAATTACCAAAGGAGGGTCTTGGTGTAGAAGAACGTATTAAAAAAGCACTTAGTTATTTAGGAAAATAGAAGAGAAGGGAAGAAAGAAAATGGATTTAAAAGAGCCTCTAGCCTATCGTATGAGACCCAAAACGTTAGAAGAATATGTAGGACAAGAACATATTTTAGCAAAAGATAAAATCCTTTACCGAACAATTAAAGCAGACCGTTTGTCTAGTATTATTCTATTTGGTCCTCCGGGATGTGGTAAAACGTCTTTAGCAAGGGTGATTAGTGAAACAACAAAATATCCTTTTTATAAAATAAATGCAGTTACATCAGGTGTAGCAGAAATTAAAAGAGTAGTAGAAGAGACCAAAAATAGAATGTTTAATCCTTCTGGAAAAAGTATTTTATTTATTGATGAAATTCATCGTTTTAATAAATTACAACAAGATGCACTTCTTCCTTTTGTGGAAAACGGAACCATTATTTTAATAGGGGCTACCACAGAAAATCCTTATTTTGAAGTAAATAAAGCATTGATATCTCGTTCTATGGTCTTTAAATTAAATCCTTTGAGCCAAAAAGATATTGTTAAAGTCTTAAAAATGGCATTACAAAGAGAAGAAGGACTTGGGACTTATCATATAAAAATAGAACCAGATACTATTGAAAAAATTGCCGATGTTTCGAATGGAGATGTAAGAACGGCTTTAAATGGATTAGAAGTAGCAGTCCTTACTACCAAAATGGACCAAGACGGCTCGATTCATATTACTCCTGAAATTGCAGCAGAAAGTGTACAAAGCAGAAAAGCAATTTTTGATAAAAATGGAGATAGCCATTATGATAATATTTCTGCTTTTATCAAATCAATGCGTGGAAGTGACCCAGATGCTGCTATTTTCTATTTAGCAAGAGCTTTAAATGGAGGAGAAGACCCCGTTTTTTTAGCTAGAAGAATTGTTATTGCAGCAGCAGAAGATGTAGGAATGGCAAATCCAAATGCCTTAGTAGTAGCGACTAGTGCGATGCAAGCAGTACATATGATTGGAATGCCAGAAGCTAAAATTATATTATCAGAAGCGGCTGTTTATGTAGCAACTTCTAAGAAATCAAATGCTACTTATTTAGGGATTAACCGAGCATTAGAAGATGTACAAAATAAAGATACAGGTGAAATTCCAATGCATATACGTAATGCTCCAGCAGAAGGAATGGAAAAATTAGGATATGGAAAAGGGTATAAATATCCACATGACTATCCAGGACATGTAGTAGACCAGCAATATCTACCAGATAAAATGTTACAAACCAAGTATTATATCAAAGATGATACAATAGATTAAATAAAAAGAGAAAAAATCACGAACTTTTTTTGTTGGTGATTTTTTGATTGTACAATCAAAAAAAGAAAATAAGTATAAAAAATAAAAACTGGCAAAAACTAACTAATATGAAACTAAAAAAAATTATAATAGGACTTATAACTGGTATAGTAAGTGGATTTTTTGCTTCTGGTGGAGGAATGATTTTAGTTCCTGCTTATTTATATTTTTTGGGGTTAAGTGAAGAAGAAGCAAGAGCTACCTCTGTGTTTTCTATTTTGCCAATGGTGATAACAAGTAGTATTTTCTATTATAAAGACAAATATATTGATTGGAAATTAGGTCTGCTATGTGCAATTGGCGGAATAGTAGGTGGAATGATTGGAGCAAAATTATTAAAAAAATTATCTGACCATATTTTAAAACTATCCTTTATTGTATTTTTACTTTATGCTGCCATAAAATTAACCTTTTTTTAAGGAGAAAAGATGTTAGAAGTTTTGATTGGTTTTGTAGCTGGAATTGTCAGTGGAACTGGTATGGGAGGAGGAACGATATTAATTCTCCTTTTAACACTATTTTTAGGAAAAGAACAACATATTGCACAAGCTACGAATCTTGTATTTTTTATTCCTACTGCTATTGCTGCTATTATTATTAATTTTAAGCAACACTATATTAAGTGGAAGTTAGGAGTATATATTGGAATCATCGGAATAATAGGTGCTGTTGGAGGAGCGATGCTTGCTAGCAAAATAGAGTCAGGAGCTTTAAGAAGATATTTTGGAATCTTTTTAGGAATGATAGCAATTTATGAGATATATCAGTATATCAAATCGTATAAATCTAAAAAAATAGGAGATACTACAGTAAAAGAACAAAAAAGCAAGGAGGGAAAGCAAACAAAATGAAATTTATGAAAGGCATGTTATTAGGAACCATTGTGACGGCAGGTGTGGTTATGATGTATCAAGAAGGAATGACAATCAATAAAAGAAAAATGGTTAAAAAAGGAAAACAAATTGCTAAGAAAATGGGAATTATGTAAAAAAGACTTAAGGGAAACCTTAAGCCTTTTTTAGTTATTCTTCTTCTTCACATTCTCTGTTGCAGCATTCTTTATCTTCACAAACGTAGCAATCACAGCAGTCCATATCAACACCTTTTAGACAACGTCCTTCATGGTGACATTTTGCACAAACTTTTACGTGGTCTACTTTGTTTACCCAAATTTGGATTTCATAATAACGATTTGGACATAAAGGTCCAAAAACAAATTCTCCATTTTTATCTGTAAAGGTGTGAGAAACTGGTTTTCTTTCCTCTTTTCCACATTCACAAGTTACTTCAATTAATTTTACAACAGCATCACATACAGGCTCTTTGTAACAATCTCTTATCACACCATAGATAACATTACGATTATCTTCTGGAAGCGTGATGTCTAAATCAAATTGCTTTCCACATGCGATGACACCATCAATATCAACAACAGGGCAAATACTTTTATCGCAATCCATATGATTCATCCTTTCTACAAAATATTCAGCTTTTCGCTTAATATATATTATGTAAAATACCAAGAATTGTTGCCAAGATATAGTAAAAAGAGAAAAAGTGAGATATAATAAAGTTAAATAGAAAAAGAAAATAAACTAGAAAAAGAGTAGACAAAGGAAGGAGGTCTTCTTTTTGAAATGTGTTGTAACAGGTGCCACAGGACACATCGGAAATGTTTTGGTACGTAATTTGGTAGACAAAGGATATGAAGTAACTGCTTTTGTTTTAGAGAAGGAAAATGCACAATATCTTACCGACATGGGTATACCAATTTGTTATGGAGATGTAAGAGACATTTCATCTTTAAAAAAAGCCTTTCAAGGAGCGGAAACGGTCTTTCATTTAGCAGGTATTATTGAGATTGGAAATGGCAGCAAAAAAGTAATGTATGAGGTAAATGTACAAGGGACCAAAAATGTATTTGAGGCTTGTAAAGAAGAAAACGTAAAAAGGTTAGTCTATACTAGTTCTGTCCATGCTATTCCAGAAAAAGAGAACAAAGAATTAATGCACGAAGTAAATAGCTTTTCAGAGCAATGGGTAAAAGGTACTTATGCCAAAACGAAAGCGGAAGCAACCAATTATTTATTACAACATACGAAAGAAGGAGTAGAAATTATGATTACCCATCCTTCTGGAGTAATTGGACCATATGAATATATTCCGTCTAATTTAGGGCAACTTGTGATAGATTGTGCAGATAGAAAGATAGGGGCTTATTTAGAGGGTGGATACAATTTTGTGGATGTAAGAGATGTAGCCGAAGGACTAGTAAAAGTAGCACAAAGAGGAAAAGATGGACAGTGCTACATTTTAGCAGGAAGTTATGTTTCTGTAAAAGAATTAATGAAGTTAGTAGAAGATTTAACCGGTACAAAAGCTCCAAAATTTAAAATTGCAAGATGGTTTGCTTATGCAACAGGTTTTTTATCTGAAGTATATTATAAAATAGTGAAACAAAAACCACTTTTTACTTCTTATGCGGTGTATACGTTAGGTTCGAATAGTAATTTTTCCTCTCAAAAAGCAGAACAAGAGTTAGGTTATACCCATCTTGAGATAAAAGAGACATTAAAAGATACAATAGTCTGGTTAAAAGAAAATGGAAAAATACAAAATGGGTTAAAAGAGAACGAAAATAAATGAATTGCAATTTTATGTAAATATTGGTATAATAGTATTGTACGATATACTTTGTACAATAGTAAGAATCTGTTCTAGATTCAAAAAAGGAGGCTAGTGTGATGACAACATGGTGGAGTAGAATGGATGAGTATGCCTGTGTAATCGAGTTGGCAAAATTCAGCACAGCTTATCCTAAAGAGGCATTTCAGAGGTTTCTCGAAAAGAAGACCGGAGGGGGAATGCAGACTCAAAAGGCTCAAGAGGCTTTTGGACAATTCCTCAATTTTTTACTTTCTTCTATTGTAGAAAATCTCCATGCGACAGTTCACCTGTATGACGCCAAATAGCAAGCACTCCCAACCCCCCCTAGCACAAGCTTTGCTTGAGCTAAGGGGGGGAATCATATTACAGTTTTACCGCTACTGATTCAATTGAATGAATAAAATAGAACAGTAGTTATTTTCTTGTCAAAGTATAGCATAAAGAAAAAAACACTTGCATATAGATATAACAGCTCATTTGAGGAGGTTTTTTATGTTTTTCGTATTTGATAAAAAAAAGATATATTCTTATTTAGTCGCGGTTTGTACAGTAGTAATCCTTTTTGTTATAGCAACTACCTTTACAAATGGTAAAACAGTAGAAACAGCGGCAACAGAAAGTAAAAAACTTCCTATTTATAGCGTGAAAACGCAAGACAAAAAAATTGCTTTAACGATGAACTGTGCATGGGATGCAGAGGATATTGATTCGATTTTGACAACATTAGAAAAGTGTAATGTGAAAATTACCTTCTTTATGGTAGGAGATTGGGTAGAAAAATATCCAGAAGCAGTCAAAAAGATTTCAGATAAGGGTCATGAAATAGCCAATCATTCGAATACTCATCCACATGTCAATCAGCTTTCTTTAGAAAAAAATAGAGAAGAGATAAAAGCATGTAATGAGAAAATAGAAAAAATAACAGGAAAAATACCAACTCTTTATCGTGGTCCTTATGGAGAATACAATAATACAGTAGTAACAGCAGCAGAGGAAGAAAAAATGAAAACCATTCAATGGTCTTTAGATACATTAGATTATTCTGGTCTAACAGGAGAACAAATGTGGAAGAGGTTAGATGGAAAATTAGAACCGGGTTCGATTATTTTAACACATAATGGAACGAAACATACAAAAGAAAGCTTAGAGATGATATTAACTAAAATAAAAGAGCAAGGCTACCAAGTAGTGACGGTATCGAATTTAATTTATCAAGACAATTATGCTATTGATAGCACTGGCAAACAATATCTAAAATAAAGCTTTTTTTACTCTTTTGAAAAAGGCAAAAAGAAGAATAGATAAAT
>DBFJJM010000027.1:0-15239 GCA_048393175.1 Candidatus Merdicola sp. | reverse complement strand
TCCCACTTCCTTTCCTTTATCCTTTTTATATTTCCCTTACAGGCATCTGATTCTTAATTCATTTTTTAAAAAGTATTTATTTGCATTTTACTACTAATTTCAATTTTAGTCAACGACTTTATCGGATTTTTTCAGACAGATATTGTTTTTTTTACGTTTTAGTCGTATAATTGAAAAAGGAGGTAGATGTTTTTATGAATCATCTCAACAATAAGCAGGTCTTCTCTCAAAATTTAAGGCACTATATGAAATTAAACAGAAAAAATAGAAACCAAATCTGTCAAGACCTAAACCTTAGATATTCCACCTTTGCAGATTGGGTAAACGGAAATGCTTATCCTAGAATTGATAAAATAGAAAAATTAGCAAATTACTTTGCCATACAAAAGTCGGATTTAATTGAAGATAAATCCGTCCTTTTAGACAAGACCCAAAAACTATTAGATTATATGAAAGAATACAAATTAGACCATGTATATATTCTCCCCTTATATGCTAAACTTGTTTTTGAAAATGAAAAATTGTCAGAAAAACATATTATAGGTTATCTAGCTTCCTCTGATTCTCAAATAAAAAAAGAAGACTCCGAAAACTATTTTTATTATCAAGTTCCCGACCAGAGTCTTAATTCTAAATTTAATAAAGGAGATTATGTTCTAATTCACAAACAACAAATTCTTGCTAATAATGATATTGCTGTAATCTTTATAAATGGGAAAGTACTAATTGGTAAATATCAAGAAAATGACTCTTTACTACTTCTTTCTCCCCTTTCTACTAATTCTTCTCAAGAAGTACAAATTGTATCTAAGCAGCAATGTACCATAATTGGAAAAGCGGTTGGTTATTTTGCTAATCTATAGTCTGCTCCAAGTAATAACAATACTTTGTTAAAAATTCTTTTATATAATCAATTATTCCCTTTTTTGTAATTTCTTCTGCTATTTGAATAGAAATTCTTTTTTCTACTTTTCCACCTACTAAAATAACTATTTCTCCTATTTTTTCTCCCTCTTCTACAGGTGATTTCAAGTTTTGAATACTCTGAATTTGAACTGTAATTTTTTCTTTTTCTCCTTTTTGAATAGGCAAAAACCAATTAATATTTTCTTCTAAAGTAAGTACAGGGATAGATTGTTTTCCTTTTTCAATAAAAATTGTTTTTCCTTTTTGATTTTTCCATTGTTCCCACTTTGATTGGACCATTTCTTTTAAATGAACGATTTCATACTTGTTATATGCATATTGTATTAACTTGATACTATCACTCGTTCTAAATTTTTTGGTATCTGCTCCTAATACTACTGTAATAATATTCATATCTCCTCTTTTTACAGATGTCACTAAACAACGATTTGCTCCATTGGTAAATCCTGTTTTTACTCCATTTACGCCTTCTAAATTTCCTAATAATTCATTGGTATTAGACAAATTCTTAGGATAACCATTAATTGTGACTGTATAATTTTTTGTATTTACAATTTGAGCAAACTTCGGAATAGTAAGAGCATAGTCTGCCATTTTTGCTAATTCACAAGCAGTTGTATAATGTTCTGGTTGGTCTAATCCATTAGGAGTAACAAAATGAGAATCCTTTAGATTTAATTCTTGTGCTTTTTGATTCATAAGATTAGCAAATCCTTCTACATTTCCTCCAACTGTTTCCGCAAGAGCAACTGCTGCATCATTACCAGATACTAATAAAAGACCATATAATAAATCTAAAACAGATACTTTATCTTTTGCTTTTAAGCCTAATCTAGACCCTCCTACTCCAGCTGCTTTTTTAGATACTTCTACTATATCTGTTAAGTTTGCCTTTTCAAGCACTACAATTGCAGTCATAATTTTAGTAGTAGAAGCCATTGGTCTTCTCGTGTTTTCTTGTTTGCCGAAAAGCACCTGCTTGGAATCACGGTCATAAATAACCGCAGCTCTAGAATTTAAACTAGGCTCTTGATTTGCCTCAGAAGACGTTTGCAAAACATCTTGTAACTCTTGCCAATGTATTACTTCTTGTTCCTCATCATCGGCATAACAAGCAAAAGAAAACTGGAAAAGAACCAATAGAAAAAGTAAAAAACTAGATATACTTTTTTTCATCATAATAAAACCACCACTATATCCTATGATAAAATGGTGGTTTTATTCTTTATTCTTCAGAACTGCCTTTAAATTGTTCATTTACTAGTTCTTCTACCGCTTCTATTTTTTCTTCTACTGTTCCCTCTTGCTTCTTGTATAATCTCATATATTCTTCTATACTAATTTTACATTTCTCAGCTTCTTGTCTTAAATCAATTTTTTCTCCTTTTTCTGTTATAACAATATATGTTTCACCCTTATCATTATTAGGATTATCATCGATATCTTCAATTTGCGTACTTCCGTCTTGCATTTTGCCATTTGCACGTTCTGCCTCTTCTCGTATACTAATATTTTTAGAAGAATCCATCATTTCTCTTACCTCATGCGTGGTTGGTTTTTGTGTTTGTGTTTCAATTGGAGAAGAAAGGCATTGCCCTGTTGCTAAATCTTGACGAAGGTATTTTATTTCGATTTCCCCATATGGACCAATACGAATAGCTAACCCATCTTGTTGGTTATTTTTTATACCAGGAAAGAAAAATAGGGCAGAAACATTTTCTTTCGTAATTTCAGACCCATCACGATTCATTTGGGTTATTGGATTGGTTGGAGAAATACCTTCTTGTGGTTCTATTCCTTCTAGTTGTTTTACTTCTCCTTTTTCTGTAATTCCTACTACATGAAACATAGTATTTCCTTCTAAGGAAGAATGATTAGCCACTACTCCAATTTTCACATAATTTTTAGCATCTGGTACTAAATCATAAAAATCTTGGGTTTTAGTTACTTTTTCATCTGCATCAATCTCTGCTGCAAAGTGAATATTTTTAATATCTGCTTCTGTATAAGCTCTAATTTCTTCTTTTGGTTTATTTGTCACTAAGCTAAGCTTTTCAATTCTTTCTTCTTCTTTTTCATTAAGAGAAATTGGCTCTGCATTAGGGTCTTCCTTTCGCAATATAATTTGGTCGATTAGTTCTGTTTTAGTTAGATAGTCTTGTTCCGGAAGAATTCCTAATAAGCTATCTTCTATTGCAATTAAATCATCCTCTATATAATATTGTATTAAAAAATGACCATCTTGATTGCGAGTAATTTGATATAGTTCCTTTTGCACAACAACTTCTTTTCCCTCTATTATTTCTGGAACTTCTATTGTACCAAGATAAACAATATCGAAAATTTTCTGCTGTGCTACTTCTTTTTCTTTTTGAATTTGCTCTTCTAAAATATCACGCAAACTTCTCATTGTATCTACTCGTTCTTCTATTGTTTTGGGTTCTTCCTTTTTTATTAAATCGTCCATTTTCTCACCTTCTTTTTTATACTTCAAAAGACATTACACAACTATTATTATCTGTTAATTTTACTAAGAATCGCTTTTCTTTTTGTTCTTGTGTTTTTCCATTTTGTATTGTTAAATCATAAACAAAAAGTTCTCCTTCATTTCGTTGCTCTTTTAAAGTAATTTTATTATAATCGAAAAAGTTTATTATAGCATATTGTTCAAATTGCTCTTGCGTGCCAAAATTATTCTGACGGAATGTAGCATCTAGTAAATCATACGCATGAGAATAATCCTTTGTATTTAGCATTTGAAAAAAGATATCTAACTGGGTCATTACTTTTGTTTTTTGGTCTGCAGTTTCATATTGCTTTATCAGTTCTTCTGAAGGTATGGTATAATTATCTAATTCAATTGTATAATCCATTACCGCATATTCCCTCACTAAATAGTTTGTTCCATAATTATCAGTTAGTCGAAACTCTTTATATTCGTCTCTTTGGATAATAGAATATCCTTCTAGTTTGGTATCTAATAATCTAGATTTTATTTTGTTAATATAGTCTTGATATTGGTCATATTGATTATGAAACCTTTTTTCTTTGTATTGTGCATCTAACAAATTATACGCTTCTTTTGGATTAGTTAAAGCTGTATTACAGTAGGAAGATAAATAGCTCTTTGCGGAATCTACTGCACTAATTTGCATCCTATAATATTGGTTTGCTTCATATCTTGTAATCTCTTCTTCTACTGTATTTTCTTGTCCTATTTCATTTTGTATGTTAGAATCATTTGTATTCTTTTTTAAAAAGAATAATAAAGTAGCAATAACTAGTATGATTAAAATAATAACTAACACAATAATTACTTTTAAAGAATTTCTTTTCATTTTTCTCTCCTACTCTATATCAGTATTCTTTACTATCTCAATAGAATACTCTTGTCCCTTTATTTTATAATTTAATTTGTGCGGAGTATTTATCTTATTTTCAAATACTAATTTAAATTCTTTACTAACATTTCCCTCTACTGTAAGTACTGTATTGTCTCCAAGTGATTGAATCACACCCTCTTCATAATATTCTAAAGAAAGGTTTGATAATTCTAGTGGTTGGTTGGTTTTATTTTTTATTGTTATATCTATTTCACTTTTATTATAATAAGTATCTACTTGGTGAATTGCAATATAGCAGAATTCATTTTCAGATTCTTTTTTTGTTTTTACAGAAAACATATATCCTTCTGGCATAATAGAAAAGGTTTGATTTACTGTATCTAATTTTACTGTAACATAAAACGGTTTTTCTTCTGTCTGCATATCCATAATATCATCTCTAACTGTTCCAGACACATAATATGTTTTTATATTTTCATCATTTTTTTCTTGATACATAGTTTTAGCAGTATAAATCTTAGATACTCCTAAGTCATTTATTTTTTCTTCTATATTAATAGATGTTATTTGCTCCTTTTGTATATAAGACTTATCTAATACTTGCATTAGTGATTCTATATCTTTTTGTGCAACATAACCTAAGTAGCGTTCCACACAATTTCTTACTGTATAGAAAGTATTCGCTTCTTTTACTTTTTCCTTTTGCCTTATTTCTTGTCTTTCCTCAGTAACAGTATTATCATGAATGTCTTCTTTTGTTAAAGTTTGATTTAGTTTTAAAAGGAACAGTAAAATACAAATAATACAAATCAAAAAAATAGTAATCCATATACCAAGTTTCTTTCCCTTGTTCAAACAATTCACCTCTTTTTTTAATAATCATTACCTTTATGGTCATAATTTCCAGTAGAAAATAAGATATATTCTGACCTTCTTCTTCTCATATTTCCAACCATACTACCAGCACGTTTTTTGAAATAATTTGTATATAATGCCTCTGTATTACCATATTGATTATACGCCTCTACGAAACCATTAATATTTCCTGTTTGGAAACTCATGTCCACTAGTGCATCTTGCTGATATTCCTCCAAATTCAGTCCATTTGTAGTAGATTGTACACTTCGTACTTTTTCTGATAAGATTTCTAAAAAGATGTCATCTACTATTTGTTTATCTACTTCAGCTCCTACTTTATTAATCTCATCTGCATTGACCCCTCTTTTGGAAAATCTTGCTTTATGCATAGCAATATAAATACCATGTCCCACAGTTGGATTTCCAGCACCATCATCAAATACTACATATTTCGTTCCATCTGCATTTGCCTTCGCCGTACCTTCCCATCCAATAATATATTGTACCAACGCATTTCTGGATGGTCTAGGATTGTTTGGATTAACATACTCTTCAACATTAATTACACTTCCATTTTTTCTTAATTCAAAGTGTAGATGTGGTCCACTTGAATTACCACTACTTCCCATTTTTGCTAAAACTTGCCCTTGTTTTACTTTATCTCCTACCTTTACTTTAATACTATTTTTATATAAATGTGCATATATTGCTTCATTACCATCTGCATTTAATATTTTAATATGATTTCCGAAACCAGTTCCATCTTGAACTCCTATTGCACCCGTGCCAAAACCATCTACTACTTCTTTAACCACACCATCATAAGCAGCAATAACATCATGATAATTTTCCCCTTTTCCATTTGCTGAAATATCTAGACCACTATGTGTTTGTCCATCTAAATAAGATTGTCCTAAATGAACAGAAATGGTAGTTGTGGTAGGTGGATTACCTCCGATTGGCCACCAATAACTCGTTCCCATACTAAGAGAATTGTTAGCATTTTGTGCCCAAGCTAACAATAAACTGTCTATTTCTGTTACCCCATAATCTGTACCACTATACAAGTAAAGAATATATCTCATAACATTGGCTAAGTCTCTTGTTCTATCATTTTCTTCTAAATGCTTAAATAATCCTTCTGCTCCACTTGTTAACATTTCTCCTGCAATTTGATTGTTTTGCATACCAAGTGCTTTATATGGTCTTCTAAGAAGTTCTAATATTATCTCCATTTTTCTATTTCCCTCTTCTGTGTTTACTTTTTGAGGGTCTACTGTATATTCTGTAGTTACTACATTTTCCTTTATATTTTCTTTGATATTAATTTCCTGTGTATATAAGTCATGATTTACTGCTTCTACTTTATCTAATCTATATTCTATTTGGGCATTACTTCCTTGTTCTTTTAATTCCTGTTCTAATTCTCTTTCAGAAAAATCCACATGTGTTTGAGCTAGCTTACTCAACACCTTCTCTGGTGTTACTTCTTTTTTCTCTCCATCTTGATAAGATATATCCTTTCCAGCTTCCCCATAGGTATAAGTTGGTTCTGATTTTTTAGCAGAATAGCCTATTTCCATTTGTCCTAACCAATTTGTTATTCTTGTTACTTGTAAATTAGAAGTAGTAGATGTTATAACCGTTTTTGTCTCTTCTTCTTTATGTTCATCTTCTATTTCTACTGTAGGAGAAATTAAATCTACATTGTTTTCTTGGTCTACTTGTAGTTTAGCAACAAGAACATCTCTTTGATTATTTAGTGGCAAGTTAAGAAAATTTCGATACCATTCGTCTTCTCCATAACGAGAAATATAAAGTTTTTTCAAATCTTCTAGAGAAATACCTGAATAGTCCATATCGGGACTAAGTAATCCAGAATTTACACCATTTACACTTGGGTCAATTTTTCTATTGACTCCTTCTGTCCATTCTTCCTTTTTATATTCCTGAATATTTCCTTGCTCTTCTTTTAAAATAGTAAATGAATATTTACGAATTCCCTCTGTATGAATATCATAACTCTTTTTTTCCTCTGTTGTTGTCACGGTAGTTGAATCAAAAACAGATAATACAATGGTTGCTTTTTTTACTTGCTCTGCTAAATCAACCACAAAATCTGGCTGATTGGTTTGAATACATAAAACAACAAAAAATTCAAAAGGAACGGCATACTGGCTTACTCTAGTCTTATAATTTTCTGTTACAGTATTAACTTTTATGTCTGTTACTTGACCATTTACTTCTGTTTTAATAACATTGGCATAGATAAAATTATCTCCTTCTATCGTATATTTATCCTGTACATTAATATTATTTGTATTTACCATATTTTTGAAAGTAACTGGGTCTATATAGTCAAATTTTCCACCACTTGCTTTTTCAAATTCAATAGCACCAGCATTGCTATTGAATAATACCTTGGGAGTGCTAGTTGCTGCTTCTGCTTCTAAAAATATTTTCAAATTTTTATTTCTTTCTTCATCATCAAATCCAATAGCTGACATGTCAATGCCTTTACTTACTAATTCTTTACGCATCTCGTCAACCAGCTCTTCATCTACTACTAAAGTACCATTTTCAATCTTAAAAAAGTCCTTAATTCCTTCTTTTGCTTCTATAAAAGACTCCTTAATTTCAGAAAGTTTGTTGGGTATTATATGTATAATATAATCAATACACCCTACCACTATTATAATACCTGCAGCAATTATTCCCGCTTTTATTAAAAGGGGACTTAATTTTTTTAATAATTTCTTCCCAAGTTTTTTAGCCTGGGACTTTATTTGGTCAAACGCACTCACTAACACTCACCTCCTTTAAAAATTCTGTTTTTCTTTTACCAATCTACCGAGATACTTCGTTTATTTTCTTCATTTATTATTTCTTTTTCTCGTATATCAGAAAAAACAAAAGATTTAACTATTAGATTTGGATTATATGCTTTTATAAATTCTATTGAATAAATTCTTTCTAAACTTGGTTTAATTTCTAACAAAGAGGAATTAATTGAATTACTATTGGCTTCCCATTTTGACCCATTTGTACCTATAATATAAATACTATCTGTTCTTTGTTTTGAATCAAGAAAAATACTATTTTGAGTATTATTCTCGATTTTTACGAAATATCTTTCATATGTCATATAACTAGCACGATATAAAGCGGTAATCTTTATGCCATTTTGTTCTGCCGTTCTATTCAACTGTTCTGTTTTAATAAATCCACCTATATTTAGTTTTTCAGATATATCATCTTTCACAATTGTGATATAGTCTTCGTAAACATTATTGTCATCAATTTTTCCTTCTGCTAAAGCATTATTTAAGTATTTTACTTTATAAATTTGTATATTTGCTTCATTTATCCAACTTTGTATGGAAATTTCTCTTTTCGTTGTAAAAATTTTATCATAGTAGTTTTGTCGAAAAGTTTCTATGTCTGCATACATATTTTTTTTACATTCTTCTGAAAGCATACTATATGCCTGTCCTACATTCCCTTCCGTACAAAACTGAACAAAAGTCTGAATTAAATTAGTATTCGTTTCCTGCGTTTGCTCTGAAACATCAGAACCTATTATTACAGTATCTTCTGGTTTATATACATTCTGATTTGTTGTTTGGCTATTTCCTAATGGTTTATCTACTTTTTGCTTTGCAAAATGATTTGCAACTTGTATTAGTAATAGGATAAAGATAATAACTATAAAAATAGCTATTATCTTTCCCAAATTTCTGTTAATATATCGAAAAATTCTACTGTTTCTTAACATAGTACTCTCCTTTTAGGATTTTGCTAAATAATAATATGTGGTTTTTCGTCTCCTTTATTATTTCTTGCTTTATCTGCACTCCATGTTCCCCCATCTGGTAGTTCTATGTTTGATTTAGGATTTTTAGAGTCTTTTGTTTCAATTTGCTTTGCTGGTGGAACAGTAGCTACATCTTTTGCTTGTTGAACTCTCCTAATTACTAGTTCTGCTTCTTTCATAGCTTGTGCTTGTGTCTTAGTTTCTCCGTTTTCTTTTGCACCTTCAATAATTTGCCCTGCATAATTTTCTTGCATTTGAGCAAGTTTCTTTGGATCCATTAAATCTGTTTCTTTATATTTAGCCGCTTCTTTTGTTGCCTTTACAGATTGACTAAACGCTGCTTGTTTGCTATATCCTTCTTGCACAATGCTATCTTCTAACTTCATTGCACTTTTAATATCACTTACATCATCAATACCATATTCAGTATATTTAGAAGCTCTATCCATAACAGCTTTTAATTCTCTTCCTTTTAGTGGTTTACCATCTTTCGCAAATTCACTAGCAAAATATTGTTGATTCTCTTTATTTTGCTTAAAGGCTTCTGCATTTCTTTTTAATGCTGCTTCTTTTTCTCCTAACGAACCAGTACGATAAGTTTGTACTAATTCAGATGATTTAATATTTTTCACTTTATCATATGCTGTTCCAACTCCAGAAGCCACTTTATTACCTACCAATGCTCCTGCTGTACCTCCACTTGCTGCATATTGCATTGCTTTACTAAAGTCTCCTGTTGCAGCACCAGCTAAAAATCCCAAACCACCAAGTGCAACTGCTCCAGCTCCACGAAGAAGACTTTTTCCAACAAACTTGCTTCCTGCTTTAAGAGCTTTTGTTCCATATTTCTTTGCTACTTTCCCTATTCCTTTAATTCTACGCTTTTTACCAGTAGCAGTTTTCTTCTTGGCTGTAGCATTTTTTCTATTAGCAACATTTTGTGCTGTATTTTGCCTTGCCTGATTTGCTCTTCTTTCTTCTATTTTACGTCTAAAATCATCTTTTCCTTCTGGTAAATCTTGACCTTGTGCACGATTACTGTTTGAATTATTTCCACTAAGTTCACCTCTAGCTGCTGCCGCATCTCCTGCACGAGTATCTGGCATTTCTCCTCGTGGCTGATTTGAATTTTCACTTCCGCGACTATTTTCATTACCATTTTGTTGTTCTGATGTTCTAACATTACCACTTTCTTGTTCTTCATTTTGCTGACTAGAATCACCATCTTCTCCACTTCCAAAGCCTCCGTAATCTGCACTTCTTTTTTGTTTTACTTGCGAAGTATCACTAGACGAGCCGGATGATGATGAAGTTTTTTTGTTAGAGCCTCCTTTCGAACCAATTTTATTAAGTAAAGTAGAGGCTAGGGCTCCTCCTGCAAATCCCCCTAAACCGGAAGAAGTTTGTGCTTTTTCAAAACCAAACATGCTACGCAATAACTTTTCTGCAGGTAGTAAAAACCATATTGCTGCTACTGCATATACAACGTTAACAGAAACTAATTGAATGGCAGAAGTAACTAAAATTGTATATAATAACAAATGGAAGGGCTGTAATAAGGCATTAAAAATATATTCTTTCAGCCACATATTAAAGGCCTGTGCTTGTCCATCTGAAATTTTGTCAATTGGATAGGTTAAAGATACAAGTGGTGCCATTAGAGTAAGAAACGCCATGTAGAGTAACCTTTTTAAATAGACAAAAGTAAACATAGCAGTAAACCCTACTAAAGTAAGATACACAGCCATATATCCAATTTGTTCCCATGTATCTACTGCTTTTGTCTGTAATCTTACTAATCCAATTAAACTAGTTTTAAATCTTGCCTTTGGCGTCCCATTTTCTGTAATAGTAATATTAATTGCTGAATCAGTCGACCCAACCATAAGAGTAACATTATCCACAATTACCATAATAAAGGACATAATGAAATGAAGTGTAAACAGCAAACACAAAGCAACTAGCCAATCCATTAACATTTGTTTGTATTTTGCTTTTTCAGAAGACGCACTTCCCATTAAAATCCTAATACCAATATAAACCAATACAGATAATAAACCAACTAATGCCAAATTACGAATAGCCACATACCATTTCGCAATTACTCCTCTTAAATTATCGACAGATGACTTATCTGCTCCTAGTGTTGCATTTGGATTCTTGCCCTGTATAAAATTAACATCTAATCCAGCTACTTTTCCAGAAAAAATCTCCTCTGGTCCATATCGCATAATAGGAATACCATACTTTTCTTCGAAAAAATAATTAGAAGGAATTTGTCTTGCTTTTACTCCTGCCTTTTGTTCTAGAAACTTATACTTTTCTGTTGGGTTTCCACTATTATCAAATACTTTTTTATCATCTGTTGACTCTAAAGCTGTTTTTTTAGAAGGAAATACCGCGAATGTATAATCTCCAGAAGAACCAATCATAGCATATTGAACCAATCCTAACAAACCATCTCCTAATGCCCCTAATAGTCCAAGAATAGGTGAAAGAAGATAGCTTCCAATTGTTTCGTCATCTGCTGCATAAGTAGGATAAATAGGAGCAACAAAGTTAAAGACAATTAAACATGTCATTACTAACATTATCTTTTGTGTTGCTTTTTTCATGAAGTTTTTCATTGATTTTTCCCTCCTTATTGCTCCTAATTTCTTTTTCTCATTTCTACTAGTTTATTTAAATTCGTTTCTACAAACTCAAATTCTTTTTTGGTTGGTTGTATTTGAATAATAGCAGTATCAGAACCTACTTTTAATAATCCTTCTCCTTTTAAGCAAGTTACTAAAAAGTTCGATTCTCCTTCACTTAACTTAAACACTTCTTTTAGATACTGAATTTCTGATTTATCTTGTGCTAAAAATAGCTTTGTATCAGAAGAAGTTAACACTGCCTGTGCTTCTGGTCTTTCATAAAAGTCTTGGAATCTTTGTGAGATAATAGCTAAAGATACATTTCTTTTTCTCGCACGTCTTGCCATCGTATTTAAAAAGTCTACTGCCTCTGGATAAGGAAGTAACATCCATGCCTCATCAACTAGTACTCTTTTCTTTCTTGCTTTGGTACGGTCTTCACTATTTTTCTTAACATACTTTTCCCATATCCAGGAAAGTAAAATTTGTTGAGCAAGTGGTCTTGCAAATCGTTCTTCTAATTGGGATATATCTAAGTTAATAAGCGGACATTCATCTAATAAATCAAATGTAGATTGCCCATCAAAGTAAGCCATCTGTCCATCAAATTCACGAATATATTGTTTCATAACTTTTAGTAAATAACTATAATGGAAACTATAGTCACTATTTTCATTCTCTCTTGCTTTTTCTTGAAGACGTTTATACCAAGAGCCAATTGTTGGCATTTCTTTTCTATTTCTAAATAAGCCTTCTGCTCGCATTCCACTAGAAGTAGAAGCATATAAACTAGCTGGGTCATTCGTAATTCCTCTTTGGGTATATTCTTCTGCTACAGCTTCTGCAATAATTTGTTTGGTAAGCTCATTTACTTCACTACTTCTTGTACTTCCTCTTGCCATAGTAAGAAGAGCTTGCGTTACGTCTTCTATTTTATTTTCTACATTTAAAACGGTTCTTTCTTTTCCCGTAATTTCATCTTTTACAATTTCTGTTTCAATATCAAATAAATTAATAACTGTATTTGAATTTGGACTTAATACTACATTAATTCCTCCTAAACTTTCTGCCACAATGGAATATTCTCCTTCAGCATCCAAAGCCAAACTTTCAATCCCCATTAACACCGAAGACCTTGAAATTAATGTTTTCATTGTAACAGATTTACCAGCTCCAGATTTTGCAAAAATAACCATATTATAGTTGGTTAAAGATGGATGAAAATTATCAAATAAAATTGGTACTCCTGTTTGTTTATTAAATCCTAATGGTACTCCTGTGTCATGACCCACCTCTGAAGTCGTAAACGGAAAGACAGTAGCCATAGAGGCACGGTCAAAAGTATGTTTCTTTTTTAATTTATCATTCATTAACGGTAAATTAGATTTAAAAGCTTCTTCTTGTAATCCCCATGCACTCTTTATTTCCACTAATGATTTTGCCATTTCAGTTGATAATAGTTTTGTATATTTATCTAATTCTTCTAAACTATAGGCAAATAAAGTAGAAACAACGGATGCTTCAAACATTTTATTAAATCCTGCTGCAATCTCATCTCTTAATTGTTCTGCTTCAAACCTTTTTTGTGTCAAGCTACTTTCTCTATTAATGTTTCCTCTATCTGCTGCTACTAGTCTTTCTGTTTCTAATTCATTAATAACACGATTTAGTTCATTTTGTGATTTTGACTCTGCAATTGGATTGATATAAATAGAAGTATTTACATCTCCAAATAAATACATATCTCTAAATATCTCTGGAAAAGTACACATTCTAGGAAGAACACTTACATAAAAACTTCTTGCATATCTTGTTGTATTAGAAATAATTTTTAAATTAGAAATATCTCTAACATCAATTCCTGCAGGAGAAATTAGCTCTTTTATCGTTCTTTTCCTTAGCATACGATGTTCTTTTGGCTGATTATTTAGCTGCTTTTGGTTTTCTGCCTCTTCTTGTTTTTGTTTCTTGCCCCACATTTTCTATTCCTCCTTCCTTTTTCTTTTGTTGTTTTTGCTTTTTCTGCTGTTCTAAATTTTCAGTCGCTTCTTTAGCAATTTCTTCTCCTACATATTCCGCGTTTTGTTCTACAATACTTTTGGCTAATTCATAAATTAAGTTTTCTTCATTTTTTTGCATATTTTCAAATTCTCTTTGTTTTGCATATCTTACTTTTTCTACTTCTTCTACCGCCATGTCCATCGCTCTTTTATTGATTTGTTCATCTAATGCCTTCATTTTCCTTTGTAATACATCTGGTGCAGTAGAATATAGCTGGTCATATCCTGCTTTAATTGCTTTGTCAATTCCGTAAGTTTCTGCTTCATCTCGGTTGTATGCATTATATAGTAATTCAGCTAATCCGTAGGAATCTAAAATTCTACCAGATACTCCACAAGCCGAAATAGTTCGAATCATTGCCTGTGATTTAGTATATAGTTCAGAAAATGCCATTGATTTTAATTCTTCTTTATCTAAGTTTTCATTATTAGCTTCTTCTGCATAATAAGCAATGGCTATGTAATATTGTTTTTTTAGCACATTTTTATTTAAGCTCATTGCTTCGGTATTACGGATAACGTCTTTTCCGTATTCATATAAATTTCTTTTTCTTGTTAATTCATAAAATTGCTTATTAATTTGGTCTTGGGTATAACGCCCAGAATCTTTCATCATGTTATATTCATTTTCTAATTTTTCTAAGTCGTGTTCTACTTGTTTTACTGTTTCTTGGTAACGACTAACACTTTTTTCTAAGTTAACCGTTCTAGTCTGTACATATAATTGAATAGGATGCCTTAATGTGTTTAAAAATTGAATGAATCCACCTTCTACAGCATCTTTTTCTGCAGAAGACATTAAGTCATAATTAATACCCTGACATTCTACTACCATAACATATCTTTTTCCATCTTTTTGAACAATCATATTATCATCAATTGTATCAAATTCCATAAAATCCATAATGGATTGCTTGTTAACAGAAACAGTAGAATTCTCCGAACTAGAAACAGTAGTAGTCTTATTTGTTTCCTTCTTATTTCCTTTTTTCTTGTTAGACTTGCTTGACAGTTTTGTCTTCATATAAGCAAAACCCAAGACAAGTAAAATAACAACAAGAACGATAAGGACAATATATAGGATATTCGTTATCATCTCAATTTGATTATTCATCTTTTGTTACCTCCTCTTGTGTGTCTTTTTGTACATATACTGTGTTTTTTTTCTTTTGAAATTTCATATATCTTAATATGATATCATCAATCTTTTCTCCTGATAAATCACTAAATTTCTTTGCACCGATTTTAGGAAATTTGAAAGTTCCTACTGCAAATCCAACCAAGCCAAATAAAGCAATTATAAAAAAACCAACAAATTGCATTCCAATTGCTTTAAATAGTAGATAAAATAAAAAGCCTATCCCCCCGACAAGCACAAGTATAGAGTAAAGCTTTAGATGAAAATATAAATAAAATCCTACTTTCACCCTTCACATTTCTTGGTATATAATGTGTACCCATATTGTCCTCCTTTGTACAATTACATATTTACTTAATTATACCAGATAAATACGTAAAATGTAACATATTGTAGATAAAAAACACATTTTTAATAGATTTGTAATATAGAAGTAATAAACCTTTTGGGAGATGGTTTACT
>DBFJJM010000026.1:0-9275 GCA_048393175.1 Candidatus Merdicola sp. | reverse complement strand
TGAACTATCCCCCAATTAGTGGAGTTAGTAAAAAGAGGACTTATGAAAACAGGTAGAATATTTTCTATCTGTTTTTCTTATGGTATAATGTTTTTGGTGATAATATGGAAAGAAAATATAGAAAATATACTTTTGAAGAAAAACTACAAGTAGCTAAAATGCATGTAGAAGGAGGAATTGGATGTACTACTGTTGCTAATAAATTCAATTGTGATAAAAAAAGAGTTTTGTTATGGAGTAGAAAATACCAAGAAGGTGGAGAAGAAGCTTTAAGATACGAGACTAGGGGGCGTGCTAAAACTGGTAGACCCCAAAATAAGACATTCAATAGTATAGAGGAAGAACTCGAATATGTTAAAGCCGAAAGAGATATTCTAAAAAAAACATCGGAGATATTGAAAAAACAGAAAAGAAAATAAGATTTCAAGTTATTTTTGAACTAAAAGAACAATATAAAATAAATTTTTTATGTAGTATTCTAAAAGTGAGTGAGTCTGGTTATTACAAATGGTTGAAAAATAAAAATAATATTAACAAGAAAGAAATGGAAATTGTTAGTAATTTAAAAACATTACAAATAAAGCATAAATATAGAATGGGTTCTGAAAGAATGACCTATGAGTATGAAAGAATATATCATAAGAAATATAATCATAAACGAATAGCAAGATTAATGAGAAAACATGGGTTACAATCAGTTGTAAGACCCAAAAATCGTAGATATGGTATTAGCAAATCTGTTTATACTAGAAATAAACTTGGAAGAAATTTTTCTGCAAGTTCTCCTTATGATAAATTGGCTACTGATATATCAGAATTTAAAAGAAGTGGAAAAAAAGTATATTTATCAATAATAAAAGATTTGTATACTCATGTTATAGAAGCATTAGAAATTAGTTATAGTCCCAGTTTAAAACTAGTTATAGATACTATAAATCAAGTAAAAGATATAGCAATAGAATATGGCACATTTTTTCACAGCGACCAAGGATTTCAATATACAAATCCGATTGTGCAAAAAATATTAAAAGATAATAATTTTCTACAAAGTATGTCTAGAAAAGGAACACCTATTGATAATGCACCAACAGAAAGTTTTTTCTCCACTTTAAAATCAGAGTTGATATATAATAAAACTATAAATATTCCCAATGATAAAGCACTAATACAAGAAATTATAGATTACATATATTACTATAATAATGATCGTATTCAGAAAAGTTTAGGATACTTAACACCAATAGAATTTAAGAAAAAATATGAAAAAGAAAACCACAAATCAAATTAGATTTATGGTTTTCTTTAAAGTCCTCTTTTTACTAACTCCACTAATTGGGGTATAGTTCATTATCGGGTATTCTTTTTTGTTATCATATTGTCACAAATATTTAACATTTTTGTCACAATATACCGAAAAAAGTATTGTATAATACTAATAGAATATACTAAGGAGAAATCTGTATGAGTATTGAATCTGATTTAAAAAAAGAAGGAATCGAAATTACTTCTAAATTAGATACCTTAAAAGTAAATACATTAGCCAAAAATATTGCTCAAAAATTGGTTTACGCTTTTCCAGAACATGATTTTAAATTAGGAGAGCTTTTTATTCAGCTTTCTAAATTAGATATGTATCTAGCCAACATTACAAAAGGGTTGTCAGAAGCAAATTATCACTATAAAAATAATGCTATTTATTTTAACCAAATGATTCCTTTTGAAAAGATAACCGATTTTGCTATTCATGAATGTATTCACTATTTACAAACAAAAAAAGATAAACAAGGACATTTAATTCGTCTTGGCTTATGTGATTTAACAAAATTTAAATTGCATGGTTTAGGCTTAAATGAAGCTGCTGTACAACTTGCTTCTAGTAAAGCCTTAAAATCTCCCAAAGAATCGGTTAAATATTATGGTATTAGGTTTAGTACAATAAGTCCTAATTGTTATCCAATTGAATGCAATTTAATAGAACAAATGGCTTATATTACAGGTGAATATGTGTTATTTGATAGTACATTTCATAGTACAGATGATTTTAAACAGAAATTTATCGCTCTTACGGATACAAAAACCTTTGCTACATTAGAAGATAACTTTGATAAACTTCTTTTTGAAGAAGAAACCTTAATTAAATTAGAAAATAAATTAGAACAAGAAGAAAATGTTCTTACTGTTAAAAAAATCACTAAAGAAATAGAAACAACGAAAAAGAAAATACAAACTCTTTTTATCGAATCACAAAATTTAATTCTTTCTTCTTATTTTGACCATGCTTTCTCTCAAATTACGAATTTAGAGGAAGTAGAAAATTATAGAAGAAAGTTATATCATTACAAAGATAAAATTGGAACAATAGAAGATTATCACTTCTTTAACGATTACTATATTACTATGATGACAAAACTAGAACAAACTTATTTAAGAATTGAACAAGGACAACCTCTTACTGAAATAGGATTAGTAAAACCAAATCAATTTTTACGTATCTTCCAAATGTTAAAAAAGCTATTTTTCCGCTTCGGAAAAGAATATAAAAAAGAATAAACTCTTTTACTATTATTAAAACCTCTTATATCTTATCGATATAAGAGGTCTTTTCTTAAAAGATACTCTTTTATATAATTTGCCGCTTCTCTTCCTGACCTTGCAGCCCAAGCTACGGTGGATTTTGTCCCAATTAAATCTCCTGCTGCAAACACCCCTTCCTTAGAGGTCTGATACTCTTTGTCTAATACTAAATATCCTTTTTCATTTGTAGCAAGTCCTAGATTCATTATTATTTCTTCTTCAGGTTTTGAACCAATTGCCATTACTACATAGTCTACTTTTCTTTCTTTCTTCGTTTGTTCTAGTAAAAGAGGAATTCCTTCTTGCTGTTTAGTTTGGCAATATTCTATTTTAGTCACTTTTCCTTCTTTTCCTAAAATTTTTGTAACCATGTATTGCTCTTTCAAGATAATACCTTCTTTTTCTGCAGCCTCTATCTCTTTTTGCTCTGCCGGCATTTGTCTTTTTGTTCTTCGATATAAAATTAAAACTTCTTTTGCTCCTAACTTTTTTATCGTTCTTGCCACATCAATGGCTACATTTCCGCCTCCTATTATCACTACTTTTTTTCCTATATAATTGGGATGATGATTGGTCTGTAAAAGCTCATTTCCTCCATATACTCCTTGTAAGTTTTCTCCTTGCAATCCCATTTTTACAGAACAATTTGCTCCTATTGCTAGAAAAACAGCATCATATTGCTCTTGCAATTTTGTTAATTGCTCTTTTGTTTTTAAGGAAAAATTACAATAAGGAGTGATTCCTAGCTTTAAAATTTTGTGTATATTTTTTTGGACTATTTTGCTATCTAATCGAAAATTAGGAATACCATAACAAAGTAGTCCTCCTAGCTTTTCTTGTTTTTCATATAAAGAGACTTTTGCACCATGTCTTGCTAAAAAAGCACTACAAGTTAGTCCAGCTGGTCCAGAACCTACTACTGCTATTTTTTTTCCTACTAAGTCATTTGAAATCATAGAAAAAGATTGTTCTAAAAATTTATCTCCTAAATAAGCTTCTATTTGTCCAATACAAACAGGAATACTTTTAATTCCTCTTGTACAACTCCCTTCACATTGCCTTTTTTGAGGACAGATTCTTCCACAAACAGAGCTAAGAACGGTTGTCTTTTCTAAAATAGAATACGCTTTTTGCTCATCTTGTTTTTTCATATAATCTATCACACTTGGAATATCATTTTCTAAGGGACAGGCTTTTTGACATGGTTTATTTTTGCATTGTAAACAATAATCTAGTTGCTCTTTATATTTGCTTTCTTTCATTTTATTCTTCCCCTTTTTTAGTTTCTTCTTTTCCTTCGTGATATAGAAAATAATCCATTAACCCAATGGTAACACTTGGTGTTTTAAAAATATTCTTTTTTAACATTTCTTTTACTTCATTAATAGCAATAGCATGTACTTTTATTTCTTCCATCTCATTTAACTTCTGCTTTGTTTTTTGCAGCTGTGTTGCCAAAAAAATAGTAGTTTTTTCGTTTGAAAAGCCAATCGTAGGATAAAATTCTCTTATCTTTTTTAAGTTTCCTGCTAAGTAACCGGTTTCTTCTTCTAGTTCACGTTTAGCCGCTATTACAGGCTCTTCTTTTTCTTCTATTAACCCTGCTGGAAAACCAATACAAACCTGTTCGATAGGTGTTCTTGGTTCTTCTACTAAAAGAATCTTTTGGTCTTCAGTAATGGCTAAAATAGCAACTGAATCAGCAGAAAGAACATGTTCACGATAAATATTTTTTTGTAGACCAGGGCTCCAGTAATTTCTTTCTTCTACCTTAATTCTTTTTCCTTGATACACTATTTTTTTATCTCTTAACTCATAATTAAAATTACTTATATAAGATTTCATCTTTCGCTTTCCTTTCGTATTTTTATCTGTTCTTGGTCAGCTTTTTTTAATACTTCTTTTAAGTCGTTCCAAAAATCAATTTTTTTGCTATCATCACGAAGAAGTGCTGCTGGATGCCATGTAGGCAAATAAAGTCTACCGTCTTTTTCAATCCACTTTCCTCTACTTACCGTAATACCATATTCCTTTCCCAAAGTATTTTTTAAAGCTGTACTTCCCATTAAAACAATAATTTTAGGATTGACTAGCATTATCTGGTTTTGCAAGTAAGCTAAGCAAGCGGCTGCTTCATCTGGTTCTGGTACACGGTTATTAGGAGGTCTACATTTGACAATATTAGCAATATATAACTTACTACGGTCAATTCCTAATCCTTGAAATGCTTTATTCATTAACTGTCCTGCCTTTCCGACAAAGGGAATTCCTTGTTTATCCTCATCTGCACCTGGTCCTTCTCCAATTAAACATACCTGTGCTGTTTGACTTCCGTCTGCAAACACAATATTAGTACGGTTTTGACAAAGCTTACATCGTTTACAATCTACTATCGCCTTTTTTAATTCTTCCATTGTTTGATACATCTTCTTCACCTTCTTTTTATTTTACACAAGGTTCTACTAATTCTATTTTTCCTGCTTGTATTTTTGCTTTTACTCCAATAGGAATAACCGTTTTTCGGTCTGTATGTCCAAAATTATTGGATTTCAAAATAGGAAAAGAGGGAGTTTTCCCAACAACTTCTAATACAATTTGTTCTAATGAAATACCAGATGGATGTTCATAATTTCCTATCCATAAACCTCCTATTTGGTCAAATACATGATTTTGTTTTAAATAATATAAATAATGGCTTACCCCAGCTGGGTCTGTTTCAAAGCCTAATTCTTCTAAAACTAAAATTTTATCTTTAAAATCCAAACAATATGTTCCACATGCCATAAGAGAAATTAAACTTAAATTCCCTCCTATTAATATTCCCTGTGCTTCTCCTTGCACTAATGAAGTATACTTATCATCGTCTTTTCCTAATGTTTTATCTGCTTTTTGAAAACGTTTGATAATTTCATCATAGCTATAACTAGTTTGCCAAGTAGTTAAGCCTTTAAATGTCTCTCCTAAAAAAGTGACTAATCCTGTTTTTTGATAAATTATATTAAGAAGAGAAGTAGAATCACTATAGCCACAAATAATTTTAGGATTTTTTCGTATACTATCATAATTAAGATAGGAAAATAGAGTGTTTGAATTGGCTCCTCCTCTTGCACACCATATCATTTTAATATCTGGTCTAGAAAAAAAGTATTCGATATCTTTTGCTTTTTCTTTTGGTGATGCTCCATAACCTGTTGTATTCGAAAAGGCATATTTTCCAAATTCACATTCAAATCCAGAAGCTTCCATCAATGTAATGGAACGATTGATTGCTTCACTATCTTCTTTACGAATTGGGTCAGAAGGTGCAATAATTCCTATTTTATCTCCTTTTTGCAAACTGTTTGGTATCACTTTTTTCCTCCTCTTGTTTCTTTATCTTTTCTAACACTTCTTCTTTTAAAAGAGAATCAATATAGCGATAATCATTTTGACAAAATCCCTTTTGGAATTGACAAACTGTTTGATAATCACAATACTGGCAAGGTGATTTCTTCTTTTTCACACTATAATATGGTTTGATTTGAATATTCCCTTCAAAAATCTCTTTTGCAATTTCTTGAATGGTTTGTTTCACATAATTCTGAAGCATTTCAAATTGTTCTTTTGTAACCACATTTGATTTTAACTGACTTATCTTACCTTCTTTATCCAGGTAAACAGGAAGAGTCGTAGAAGCTCCTTTTTCTAATGTACGGTCCATCTTTTTTACAACATTTAGATTGGCTAAAATCAATCCATTCATCTTAAACCTCTTTTTTATTTCTGTTTCTATCTCTTGTTCAGAGAGACGGTGTTTTGAAGAAATAATAGGGTCTAAGAGACTAAAATAAAGAACTCCTGCTGGAATCATTTCTTCTATTTTACAGGTTGCATCTAAATAGGTCAATAACTGAAGCTGAATTCCCGCCATAACTTCATTTAAATCAATATTTTTAATAGAAGATTTGTAGTCAATAATACGAAGATAGCTTTCCTTTTGGTCTTTTGCTATATCAATACGGTCAATTTTCCCAGTAATTTCTACTTTTTTACCATTATCTAGTTCCATTATAATAGGTTCATAGTGTTGTCCTTTTTTAAATTCCACCTCGTTTCCAACCACTTGAAAGTCTGTATTTTGTAATTCTAATAAAATATATTTCAAAGATTGAACCAATACTCTTTTTAGTCTCTTAGTAAGTAATCTAAATTTAGGAGTACTGGTAAAAATATAGTTCTTCGGCAGTTGTAATTTCTCTTCTACTAGTTCGTCTACGATTTCCTGAATCCCCTTTTCATCTAGCTGACTTGGTTTAAGTTGCTTGTTTTTCACTTTTGAAAAAAATAAATCTATCACTTCATGCATAAAAGAACCGGTATCAAATGAACGAATTTGAAAAGTAGGTTGTTTCTTTATTCTTAAACCATATTGTAAATAGTAAGAAAACGGACAAGATTCATATTTCTCTAATTGTGAAACAGAGGTTTTTAAAGTATTCCCATATAACTTTTCCATCTTTTCTTTTGAAAGAGCAGGTGGCGTATTAGAAAACCATAAAGCTTGCACGGTTTGTTCTAAGCGGTGTTGGAAATCGGAATCTTTCGAATAATAGGTATATAAGTCAAACCAAATAGGTTCTATTTTTTCTCCTTGTCTCACTTTGCTTAATTGTTCTACTAACACATCAAATGTTGTTTTTTGGGTTAAACCTTTTTTTTCTCCTTCCCTTTGACTTGTTTGTTCTAGCAAAGGAAAAATTTTTTTTAATTTTGATAGCAAAATGGAGCCTCTTAAGGCTTTTCCTTCTTGGTCAGAAATAGGATAAGATAAATAAATTTCTTGCTCTGCTGTGGTAAAAGCTTTATAAATATTAAAGTTATCCTCATAAATTAAGTCTAAACTCGTCTTTGCTAGATCCATACCTTTTTGTTTCAATTTTGTTCTATCTTCATCATTTAAAAACCCTTCCTCTGTTTGCAAGCTAGGAAAAACACCATCATTTACTCCAATCATATATAAAACTTTCACCTTATGATTACGAGAACGTTCAATATCCCCTAACACCACTTGGTCTTGTGTAGCAGGAATTTTACCAAGTCCACTTTTTTTAAGTCCTATTTTAAGAAGTGCCACAAATTGGTCAAATGTTACTTTTTTTTCTTGAAAAATAGCTACCATTTGCTCTAACACTTGTATTAACCCTTTCCAACTTGTCTCATACTGGTTCGCAATTTCTAGCTGGCCTATTTGTTTTAATTCTTCTATTTTTTCTTGCCATTTGTTATCAATTTGTTGTTTGATTAAAAATTCGTACAGATGAATTGCCAGTTCCTTTACTGTTTTTTCTTTTCCAATGGCATCTTTTAGTTCTAATAGAGGTGTTACAATTTGTGACCTTAATTGATTATATCTTTCTACTTGTTTCTTCTGTTCTTCTACTATTGCTCCATAGTTCCACTCTTCTTGATACCATTTCTTTCCCTTTATTCCCCACTGGATGCAATAATTCTCGAGTCTAAATTGTTCTTCTTTTTCAATTGGACTAAACCCTGTTTTCAAATACTCAAAAACAGAATCATAAGACCAATTTCTTGCAAAGATATTAAAAACAGATAAAACATATTGTGCTAAACTATTTTGGCTTAAATCTTTCTTCTCATCGACAAAAAGAGGAATGTCATAGGTATCAAAAATAGCTTTTGCCAAACTAGAATAAAGAGAAATACTTTTAGACATTATTGCAAAATCATGGTAATGATACCCTTCTTCTTTTACTTTTTGCACAATATTTTGAGCAACCCATTCGATTTCTGAATAAGGGTTATCTGCTAAACTAAGATGGATTTTCTCTGGTTTTTGCTTTCTTTTTTGATAATGAGTTTCATATAAATTTTTCTCTAGCCAAATCAGCTCCTCATTTTGAAAACGTTTTGGCGTATCTAAGTAAATTTCTTCTACTAAAACATTTTCTTCTTTCGCAAGTTTCTTTAATTTTTGAATCGATTGATGGCTAGCATAAAAAAGAGTTTGGTCTGGATTTAGTAACTCTTTATCTTGGTCACTACAAATTGTAATAGTCATTTCTTTTACCTGTTTCATTAATTTTCGTAGCACCTCATATTCTTGAGGTGTAAAACCAGAAAATTCGTCTAAATACAGGATACTATTTTGAAATAACTGACTTTTTTCCAATTTTTCAGTTAGAATAGAAAGTAACTCTTCTTCATCAATATAGCCTTGTTCCATGACTTGCTCAAATCGTTCATATACGTATAAAATGTCTTTTAACTTTAATTTTAAAGATGGGTCTGTTTGTTCTACTTGTTGTTCTTTTAATTTTTCAATTGTAATTTGGTGTCTTTTTAATTCTGTTATCATTTGATGAACCATATCTATATTTTCTTCTCTTTTATCTAAAAATTTCAAGTCTCCTTTTGCTTGTTTTAAAATATCATATAACAGCATAAATTTACCACAAGAAGTAAGAGCAGTTTTTGTTCTTCCTCCTACTTCATTTAAAATACGATAAGCCATTCTTTGAAAACTAATTACTTCTACTTGAAAAACAGCCCTTTTCGAAAGGGATTGTAATAATTTTGTTTCTGCCGTAAAAGAAAATTGTTCTGGCGTAATAAGATAAATCTTTTCTTGGTTTGCTTCTTTTTTAACAATTTCTTGGAAGCAAAGTTCTGTTTTTCCGGTTCCTGCTCTTCCATAAACA
>DBFJJM010000025.1:0-31217 GCA_048393175.1 Candidatus Merdicola sp. | reverse complement strand
AATCAAAACATTCAAAAATCAGCAAGAAATATCAAAGGAGTAAAAACAACATTAGTTAATACTATTAATGTATATGATTTATTAAAATATAGTAAGTTAGTAATTACTCTAGATGCTGTGAAAAAACTAGAGGAGGTGTACGCATAATGAAACCAGAAGAAATTATCGTAAAACCTATTATCACAGAAAAAAGTAATGACGGATTACAAGAAGGAAAATATACTTTTAAAGTAAATAGAAGAGCAACAAAAGTAGAAATTGCAAAAGCAGTAGAGGCTTTATTTAATGTAAAAGTATTAAAAGTAAACACAATGAATGTAAAAGGAAAAGAAAAAAGAGTAGGAGTACATGTTGGAAAAACGTCTGATTGGAAAAAAGCAATTGTTACAATTCAGACCAATCCAGAAGATACTACTTATTTAGGAAAAGGTGGAAAAGAAGTAAAAACAGCTAAAAAATACAAAGATTCCATCGATGAATTTATGGGAGCTTAAGTGTTCCTGACTTATCTAGAAAAAACTAGGAAAATAAATGATTAAAGGAGAGAATTGAAAAATGGGAATGAAACATTTTAAAGCTTATACACCATCAAGAAGAAATATGACTGTATCTGATTTTGCAGAAGTAACCAAAAAAACACCAGAAAAATCTCTTCTTGCGAAAAAGAAAGAAAAAGCAGGAAGAAACTCTTATGGAAGAATTACAGTTAGACATCAAGGTGGTGGAAATAGACAAAAATATAGAATCATTGATTTTAAACGTAAAAAAGATAATATGCCAGCAACTGTAATCGGAATTGAATATGACCCAAATCGTAGTAGTAATATTGCACTTATTCAATATGAAGATGGGGAAAAAGCATATATTCTAGCACCAGTAGGGCTAACGGACGGAAATAAAGTGGTTTCTGGACAAAAAGTAGATATTAAGCCAGGAAATTGTATGCCAATTGAAAGTATTCCTGTAGGTACCTTAATTCATAATATTGAATTAAATCCAGGACAAGGTGGAAAATTGGTAAGGTCTGCTGGTCAATCTGCACAATTAATGGCAAAAGAAGGAAAATATGCACATTTAAGATTACCTTCTGGAGAAATGAGATTAGTTTTAACCAAATGTAGAGCAACAATCGGAACAGTAGGAAATGCAGACCATGAAAATAGGAAAATTGGAAAAGCAGGAAGAAAAAGACATATGGGTGTAAGACCAACTGTTAGAGGTTCTGTTATGAACCCAGTAGATCACCCTCATGGTGGTGGTGAAGGTAAAGCTCCAGTAGGACACGCAGGACCAATGACTCCTTGGGGTAAACCAGCACTAGGATATAAGACAAGAAATAAAAAGAAACTATCCAATAAAATGATTGTTAAGAGAAGAAAGTAAGGATAAGGAAAAACGATTCCTGAAAGGAGGAAATTAGAAAATGTCAAGATCAAGTAAGAAAAAACCATTTGTTGCAGAAAGTTTATTAAAGAAAATAGAAGCAATGAATGAAAGTGGAGAAAAAACAGTATTAAAAACATGGTCAAGAGCATCTACAATCTATCCACAAATGGTTGGACACACCATTGCTGTACATGATGGGAGAAAACATGTTCCAATCTATATTTCAGAAGAAATGATAGGACATAAATTAGGAGAATTTGCACCTACCAGAACGTTTAAAGGACACGCAGGTGCCAAAACAACAAAGGTAGGAAAATAAAAAGACAAGATAGATGGATAAGGAGGGAAAGAAAGTGCAAGAGCAAGAAACAATAAAACAGGCTAGAGCAGAGTTAAGATTTGCTAGAATCTCGCCTAGAAAAGTAAAAATAGTAGCAGACTTAGTAAGAGGAAAAAATGTAGACCAAGCATTAGCTGTTATGAAGTTTACACCAAAAGCTGCATCTCCAATACTTGAAAAAGTATTAAAATCAGCTATTGCAAATGCAGAAAACAACCATGGAATGAATCGTGGTAACTTATATATTGCAGAAATATATGCGAACCAAGGACCAACATTAAAAAGAATTAGACCGGCAGCAAAAGGGTCTGCAGTAAGAATTCGTAAAAGAACAAGTCATATTACTATTGTTGTAAAAGAGAGTGAAAAATAGAAAGGAGGAGTTTATCGCATGGGACAAAAAGTAAACCCAAACGGTATTCGAGTAGGAATCATTAAAGACTGGAATTCAAAATGGTATGCTGATTCTAAGAACTTTAGTGACTACTTAGTAGAAGATTATAATATCCGTAAAATGCTTAAGAAAAAGCTATATGCTAGCGGAATTGCAAAAATTGAAATTGAAAGAACAGCAAAGTTCGTAAAAATTAATGTTTATACTGCAAAACCTGGTTTCGTTATTGGAAAAGGTGGAACAGCAGCAGAAGGGCTAAAAGCAGATTTACAAAAAAGGATAGGTAAAGATGTTAACTTAAATATAGTAGAGGTGAAAAATGCAGATTTAGATGCACAATTAGTAGCAGAAAATATTGCAGGACAATTAGAAAGAAGAATCTCTTTCCGTAGAGCCATGAAACAATGTATGCAAAAAACAATGAAATCCGGAGCTCTTGGAATCAAAACTTCTGTATCAGGAAGATTAGGTGGAGCAGATATGGCAAGAACAGAATTCTATAAAGAAGGTACCATACCACTTCAAACCTTAAGAGCAGATATCGATTATGGATTTGCAGAAGCAAATACAACTTATGGAAAAATCGGTGTAAAAGTTTGGATTTATAAAGGAGAAGTTCTTCCAGCTAAGAAAAATGTGGAAGGAGGAGACAAATAATGCCATTAATGCCAAAAAGAACAAAATATAGAAAAATGCAAAAAGGTAGAAATAGAGGAAAAGCTACAAGAGGAAATAAAGTAACAGATGGAGAATATGGACTTCAAGCAGTAGAAGCAGGATTAATTACTGGAAACCAAATTGAAGCTGCTCGTATTGCTATGACTCGTTATATTAAAAGAGGTGGAAAAGTTTGGATTAAAGTTTTTCCAGACAAACCAATTTCTAAAAAACCTGCTGAAACTCGTATGGGTAAAGGTAAAGGTGCTGTAGAATACTGGGTAGCAGTTGTAAAGCCAGGAAGAGTGATGTTTGAAATTGCTGGTGTACCAGAAGATGTGGCAAGAGAAGCATTAAGACTTGCTATGCATAAATTATCTGTTAAAACGAAATTTGTAGTAAGAGAAACTGAAAATAAGGTGGGTGATAGCAATGAAGATAAGTAAATTAAGAGAAATGTCTTCACCAGAACTAGAAAAAGAATTATCTGAATTAAAAACAGAATTATTCAAATTAAGATTTAGTTTAGCTACAAATGGATTAGATAATCCAATGAAAATTAAAGACGTGAAGAAAAATATTGCAAGAATTAATACTATTTTAACAGAAAGAAAACTAACAGAAAAAGCAAATAGCTAATGCGAATAGAAAGGAGAAGTTCTAGATGGAAGAAAAAAGAAATCTTCGTAAAGTTTTTACTGGAATCGTAACTTCTAATAAAATGGATAAAACCGTTGTAGTAGCAGTAGAAACAAGTGAAAAGCATAAAAAATATGGAAAATTTGTAAAGAAAACTTATAAACTAAAAGCACATGACGAAGAGAACGTTTGCCAAATTGGTGATAAAGTAAAAGTCATGGAAACCAGACCTCTTTCCAAAGATAAAAGATGGAGAGTTGTCGAAGTATTAGAAAAGGCAATTGTAAAATAAAGTAAGGAGGGAATACAGGTGGTACAACAACAATCAATATTAAAGGTAGCGGACAACACCGGTGCAAAAGAAATTATGTGTATCAGATGTTTAGGTGGTTCCTATCGTAAATATGCAAGAATTGGTGATGTGATAGTAGCTTCTGTAAAAACAGCAACACCTGGTGGCGTAGTTAAAAAAGGTGATGTTGTAAAAGCAGTAGTAGTAAGAACAAAAAAACCTACAAGAAGAGCAGATGGGTCTTATGTAAGATTTGATGAAAATGCAGCAGTTCTTATCAAAGATGATAAAAATCCAAGAGGAACACGTATTTTTGGACCTGTTGCAAGAGAATTAAGAGATAAAGATTATATGAAAATTCTTTCTCTAGCTCCAGAGGTTTTATAAATTAAGGTTTTAAGAAAAATCAAGGAGGCGAAAAAGAGCAATGAAAATCAAAAAAGGCGATACGGTTGAAATTTTATCTGGAAATGATAGAGGCAAAACAGGAGAAGTACTTGAAGTAATACCAAAAACACAAAAAATAATTGTAAAAGGAATTAATATCCGCAAAAAACATGTTAAACCTAGAAAACAAGGGGAAGAAGGCGGAATTATACCAGTAGAATGTGCTATTTATAGTAGTAAAGCTGCTGTTGTTTGTCCAAAATGCGGAAAAGCAACTAAAATTGGATATAAAATAGAAAAAGAACAAAAAGTACGTGTATGTAAAAAATGTGATACAGTAATTAAATAATGTTAGAAGAAGGGAGGAAATAGAGTTATCATGGAAATGTTAAAAGAACAATATGAAAAGCAAGTCGTTCCAGCAATGATGAAAAAATTTGGATATCAATCTATTATGCAAGTTCCAAAGTTAGAGAAGATTATTTTAAATATTGGACTAGGAGATGTTAAAGATAATCCAAAATCATTAGAAAATGCTATGAATGACATAAAAATCATTACAGGACAAAGTCCAATTATTACAAAAGCAAGAAAGTCAATTGCAGCATTTAAACTAAGAGAAGGGGTAAATGTTGGTTGCAAAGTAACATTAAGAAAAGCAAAAATGTATGATTTTGCCTACAAATTCTTTCATGTTGCTTTACCAAGAGTAAGAGATTTTAGAGGTGTTTCTCAAAATTCTTTTGATGGAAGAGGAAATTATTCAATGGGAATTAAAGAACAGTTAATCTTCCCTGAAATTGAATATGATAAAGTGGATAAATTAAGAGGTATGGATATCATATTTGTTACGACTGCTAAGACAGATGAAGAAGCAAAAGAATTACTTACGCTTCTTGGAATGCCTTTCAAAAATGAAAAATAGAGAAAGGGAGGAAAAAGGAAAAAATGGCTAAAAAATCATTAAAAGTAAAACAGGCAAGAGAACAAAAATATCAAACAAGAGAATATAACAGATGTAAAATTTGTGGAAGACCACATGCCTATATCAGAAAATTTGGAATTTGTCGTGTTTGCTTTCGTAAACTAGCACATAATGGAGAAATTCCAGGTGTCAAAAAGGCAAGCTGGTAAAATAGAAGTTAGAGGTTAGCATTTAACCTCAAAACGAAAACAAAAAAGAACAAAGAAGAGTAGAGAAAAAGAATGAAATAAATTCTAACCTCTAACTTCTACAAAAAGAAGGAGGGAAAAGAAGTGAATATAACAGACCCAATTGCAGATATGTTAACAAGAATTAGAAATGCAAGTAATGCAAAACATAAAACAGTAGATATTCCTGCCTCTAATATGAAAAAAGCAATTGCAGAGATTCTATTTAGAGAAGGATATATTAAATCTTTTGAAGAAATTAGCAATGAACACCAAGGAATTCTTAGAATCACTTTAAAATATGATGAAAAGGGAGCAAAAGTCATTTCTGGATTAAAAAGAATTAGTAAACCAGGACTTAGAGTTTATGCTTCTAAGGATGAATTGCCAAAAGTGTTAAATGGATTAGGAATTGCTTTAATTTCTACTTCAAAAGGAATAAAAACAGATAAAGAAGCAAGACAAAATAATTTAGGTGGAGAAGTATTAGCCTACATTTGGTAAAAATAACAGTTAGAAAAGGAGGGAAACAATCATGTCAAGAATAGGAAATATGCCTATTACGGTACCTGAAGGAGTGGAAGTAACACTAGAAGGACAAAATATTACGGTAAAAGGTCCAAAAGGTACTTTAGAAAGACAATTACATAAAAATATGACAGTAGAATTAAAAGACAATGTGATTACTGTTTCAAGACCAGATGAACAGCCAGAAAATAGAAGTTTACATGGATTAACTAGGACATTAATTAGTAATATGATTCATGGTGTAAAAGAAGAATTTACAAGAGAATTACAAGTAAATGGTGTTGGATACAGAGTACAAAAACAAGGAAATAAACTTGTATTAACATTAGGATATTCCCATCCAGTAGAGATGGAAGCTCCAGAAGGAATTACATTTGATGTACCAAACCAAAATACGATTATTGTAAAAGGAATCGATAAAGAATTAGTTGGTCAAACAGCAGCGGTAATTCGTACGAAGAGACCACCTGAAGTATATGGTGGAAAAGGTATTAAATATGCAGAAGAAGTAATTCGTCGTAAAGAAGGAAAAGCAGGTAAAAAATAAAAGTGTTAAATAAAAACCATTTTAGAAATTGAGGTGATTAAGATTGGTTACAAAAACAGATAGAAAACTAGAAAGAAAAAGAAGACACCTTCGTGTTCGTAGAAAAGTAAGTGGAACAGCTGAGTGTCCAAGACTATGTGTATATAGAAGCAATCAAAATTTGTATGTGCAAATAATAGATGATGTAAAACAAGTAACATTAGTAAGTGCTTCTACTTTAGATAAAGAAATTAAAACAAAACATGCTAATAAAGAGGCAGCCAAAGAAGTAGGTAAGTTAATTGCAAAAAGAGCGTTAGAAAAAAATATCGAAACGGTTGTGTTTGATAGAGGTGGCTATATTTATCATGGTGTTGTAAAAGAGCTTGCCGAGGCAGCAAGAGAAGGTGGACTAAAATTTTAGAAAAAGGAGGATATAAGACGAATGCAAGAAGAAAATAAATCTGAGTTAAAAGAAAAAGTAGTAGCAATTAATCGTGTTGCAAAAGTTGTTAAAGGTGGAAGAAACTTTAGATTTAGTGCATTAGTTGTTGTTGGTGATGAAAATGGGCATGTTGGTGTTGGAAACGGAAAAGCAGCAGAAGTGCCAGATGCAATCAAAAAAGCAATTGAAGATGCAAAGAAAAATCTAATTGAAGTGCCAATTGTTGGAACAACCATTCCACATGAATTTGTAGGAAAGTTTGGTAGTGCAAGTGTTATGCTAAAACCTGCTACAGAAGGTTCTGGAGTAATTGCAGGGGGAAGTGTAAGACCTGTATTAGAGCTTGCAGGATATAAAGATATCAAAACAAAAGTAATTGGTACAAATAATCCTAGAAATGTTGTCTTTGCTGCTATGAATGGACTTTCTAATATGAGAACAGCAGAACAAATTGCGAAAAAAAGAGGAAAAAAAGTTTCGGATATTATATAATAAAAAAGAAAGATGAATTAATAAGGAGGTGCAAATTATGAAGCTAGGAGAATTAAAGCCAGCAGAAAAAAGAGCAAAAAGAACAAGAGTAGGTCGTGGTGTTGGTTCTGGACTTGGAAAAACAGCAGGAAGAGGTCATAAAGGACAAAAGGCAAGGTCTGGCGGAGGAGTTAGAAGAGGCTTTGAAGGAGGTCAAACACCTTTATATAGAAGATTACCAAAAAGAGGATTTACCAATATTCATGCAAAAGACTATACAGAAGTAACCTTAACGATGCTTAACAAAAGTAAAGCTACAGAGGTATCTGCAGAAAGTCTATTAGCAGAAGGAATTATTGGAAAAATAAGAGATGGAATTGTAGTGATTGCAACAGGAAAATTAGAGAAAAAATTAACAGTAAAAGCAAAAAGATTTACTAAAACAGCAGCACAAAGAATCGAAGAACTAGGTGGAAAGATAGAGGTGGTTTAGTTGTTTAAAACAATTAAAAATGCTTGGAAAACACCTGAAGTTAGAAAAAGAATTCTTTATACATTAGTATTAATTGTTATTTTCCGACTAGGTTGTTTTATTACGGTACCAGGCGTAGATGTCATTGCCTTAAATGAAGCAATGGAATCGCAAGCAGGAGGATTAACAGGATTAATTGATATTATTTCTGGTGGAGCATTTTCTAGATTCTCCATTTTTGCGATGACAATCAGCCCATATATTACAGCAACTATTGTCATTCAATTATTGACATTTGTTATTCCTTCTTTAGAAAGATTAGCTAAAGAAGGAGGAGAATTAGGAAAACAAAAGATGAATAAATACACCAAAATTCTTACCATTATACTTGCTATTATTGAAGCAGTTGGTATTTATTTATCTTATAAAAATCAAGGAATCTTTATTGACCAGGGATTCGTAACTGGTGCAGTAGTGATTTTAGGGTTAGTAGCAGGTACTGCTATTTTAATGTGGCTTGGAGAACAAATTACCGAAAAAGGAATTGGAAATGGAATTTCTATGATTATTTTTGTAGGTATTATCTCGAGACTTCCAAGTATTGCAACAACTCTGTGGGGAATGATTGTACCGCAAACAGGATTTAGTACAACCGGTTTATTAACTGCCATTGGAATTATACTTGGTGCGATTATTTTAGTAGCTGGTGTGGTATTTGTACAACAAGCAGAAAGAAGAGTACCAGTACAATACTCTAAAAAAGTCGTAGGAAGAAAAATGGTAGGAGCACAAAATACGCATATTCCATTAAAACTAGCTATGGCTGGTGTTATGCCAATTATTTTTGCTTCTTCTTTTATGACATTCCCTGCTATGATTATTCAAATTTTTATTCCCAATATTGCACAGCAGAGTGGATTTTGGAGTGTGATTTATAACTTTTCACTTGCGACTTCATCTTCTAGTGTAAGTATTGGTTATTCTATTGCAAATGCTTTAGTATATTTACTCTTAATTGTTGGATTTACTTTCTTTTATACTTATGCTACCTTTAATCCAGCTGAAGTATCCAATAATATTAAGAAAAATGGCGGGTTCATTCCAGGAATTCGTGCTGGAAAACCAACAACAGATTATTTGTCTTCTATTATTTCAAAATTAACATGGTTTGGAGGATTATTCTTAGCTATTATTGCTATTCTTCCAATGTTTATGAGATTTACCAATATGAATGTTGCATTTGGAGGAACCACTATTTTGATTGTAGTAGGAGTAGCTTTAGAGTTAGTACAACAGTTAGAATCACAATTAGTAATGAGACATTATAAAGGTTTCTTAGAATAAAGGAAAAAAGGGTGGATATAGGAAAAATATCTACCCTCTTATCCATAAAATAGGAAATGATTTTTTAAGTATCTATTTTCATTTTTTTCTTTTTGTTATGCTACATAAAAAAATAGGTATTTAAAAAATGATTTATCTTTTAATTTAGAAAGAAAGGATGAAAAAATATGATTATTATTATGTTAGGAGCACAAGGTACAGGAAAGGGTACAGTAGCAGGGTTAATTAGTAAAGATACGGGCCTTGTACAAGTTTCTACAGGAGATATTTTCCGTAAAAATGTAACAGAACAAACTGAGCTTGGGAAAAAAGCAAATGAATATATGGTAACAGGTGCTTTAGTACCAGATGAAATTACTGTCCCAATGGTGGCTAATCGTCTAGAAGAAAAAGATGTAGAAAATGGTGTGATTTTAGATGGTTTTCCAAGAACGATTCAGCAAGCAGAAAAATTAGATGAATTACTTTCTAAAAAAGGAAAAAAAGTAGATTTAGTAATTAATTTAACGACTCCCAAAGAGGAAATCATTGAAAGAATTTTAAATAGAAGAGTATGCTCCAACCAAGCTTGCAAAGCGACCTATAATTTAATTTTACATCCTACTAAAAAAGAGGGGATTTGTGATAAATGCGGCTCTAAAGTAGTACAAAGAGAAGATGATAAAAGTAGAGAAGCAATTGAAAATAGATTATCTATTTATGATACACAAACCAAACCATTAGTAGACTATTATGAAAAACAAAAAGTGTTAAAAACAGAAGAAGTAAGTCAAAAAATTGGACGTATGGGGGAAGAAGTTGCAAAAGAAGTAGTCGAAATAATAAAGGGGCAAAACAATGATTGAAATTAAATCAAAGCGTGAAATAGAAAAGATGAAAGAAGCATGCAAAATTGCAGCTTTAACACAGCAAGCAATCGAGCAAGCCATTAGACCAGGTATTTCTACTTGGGAATTAGACCAAATTGCAGAAAAAACAATGAGAAAACATGGTGCGATTCCTGCTGAAAAAGGATACCCTAGTGGGATAAAGGGAATTCCAGATTTTCCAGCTAGTATTTGCAGTAGCATAAATGATGTAGTCATTCATGGAATTCCTTCTAAAAGAGAGATTCTAAAAGAGGGAGACATTGTTTCTATTGATTTGGTGACTTTCAAAGATGGATTTCATGGAGACTGTGCTAGAACTTATACTGTTGGAAAAGTAGATAACCAAACAAAGCGTTTAATAGAGGTAACCAAACAAGCTTTTTTTGAGGGGGTTTACTATGCTAAAAAAGAGTATCGTTTAGGAGATATTTGTCATGCTATTGGTAGTTATGTAGAACAAAATGGATTTTCTGTTATAAAAGAATTTCAAGGACATGGAATTGGAAGACAAATGCATGAAGAACCGGGAATTCCAAACTTCGGAAAAGCAGGAAAAGGAGTACGTCTAGAGCCTGGTATGACACTTGCTATTGAACCTATGGTAATAGCAGGAAAACCAAATATTTTAGAAGGAACAGATGGATGGGCTATTTTATCAGAAGATGGAACTAATAGTTGTCATTATGAAAATACAATATTAATTACAGAAAAAGAGCCAGAAATCTTGACGATTCTATAATTTTATTGTATAATAGTTAAGCTAAGTGTATAATGAAGCAAATTATACATAATATCTCTTGAAAATAGGGGGGACGTAAGTGTCAAAAGAGGATGTAATTGAGGTAGAGGGAACCGTTGTAGAAACGTTACCAAATACAAATTTTAAAGTAGAATTAGAAAATGGACATCAAATATTAGCTCATATTTCTGGAAAATTAAGAATGAACTATATTAAGATTTTACCAGGAGATAAAGTAAAAGTAGAACTTTCTCCATATGACCTTAGTAGAGGTAGAATTACTTGGAGAGGTAAATAAAATAAGATTTAGGTAAGGAGTTGAAAGTAGGAAAAGGAATCTCATGTAGCCTGAAATTCATTCCTACACGATACATCCTTCTTTGATTCTAATAAAAGCAATCTTTTTTGCAGGAGGTGTAAAAAAATGAAAGTAAGACCATCAGTAAAGAAAATATGTGATAAATGTAAAGTAATAAAAAGAAAAGGTGTGATTCGTGTCATTTGCGAAAACCCAAAACATAAACAAAGACAAGGATAACAAAAAAAGTGTGTATAACACAAATTAGTAGCGGCTGGGAAGATACTTTCCATATTAATTTGTGTTTATATAAATGCCAGTATCTTTTTAATATACTATTGAGAAAACATCTCATACATTTCAATTAAAAAGAAAAAGGACAAAGATTAAGAATAAATATTTTGGAGGTGCTAAAATTTATGGCTCGTATAGCAGGAGTAGATTTACCTAGAGAGAAAAGAGTAGAAATTGGTTTAACATACATTTATGGTATTGGACTTTCCACTTCTCAAAAACTATTAAAAGAAGCAGGAGTAAATCCAGATACTAGAGTAAAAGAATTAACAGAAGACCAAGAACAAGCCATCAGAAAAGCAATTGATTCAAATGAATTACTTTTAGAAGGTGATTTAAGAAGAGAAGTTGCATTAAACATAAAAAGACTGACAGAAATCGGTTGCTATAGAGGATTAAGACACAGAAGAGGCTTACCTGTAAGAGGACAAAGAACCAAGACAAATGCTCGTACTAGAAAAGGTCCTAGAAAAATCGTAAGTAAAGGAAAGAAATAAACAAAAAGGAGGGAAAGTTAGGTAATGGCTAACAAAGTAACAAAGAAAACGACAACTAGAAGAAGAGATAGAAAGAACATCGAAAAAGGAGAAGCTCATATTCATTCTAGTTTTAATAATACAATCGTTACAATTACAGATGTAAAGGGAAATACAATCTCTTGGGCAAGTGCTGGAGAACTTGGATTTAAAGGTTCAAGAAAAAGTACTCCATTTGCTGCAGGAGAAGCTGCTACAACAGCTGCAAAAGCTGCTATGGAACATGGTTTAAAATCAGTAGAAGTGTATGTTAAAGGACCAGGTTCAGGACGTGAAGCAGCAATTCGTTCTCTTCAAAGTGCAGGATTAGATATTAGTGCCATTAAAGATGTCACTCCAATCCCACACAATGGTTGTAGACCACCAAAAAGAAGAAGAGTATAAGGGAAGATTATTTAAGAAAGAGGTGTAATGAAAAACATGTCAAGATATAAAGATGAACAATGTCGTATTTGCCGTAGAGAAGGACAAAAGTTGTTCTTAAAAGGCTCGAGATGTTATTCTGATAAATGTAGTGTAGCAAGAAGAAATTATGCACCAGGACAACATGGACAAAAAAAGACAAAATTATCAGAATATGGAACACAGTTAAGAGAAAAACAAAAAACAAAATCATTCTATGGAGTAGGAGAAAAACAGTTCAGAAAGTACTTTAAAATGGCTTCTGATAAAAAAGGAATTACTGGTGAAACGTTACTTCAAATTTTAGAAAGTAGATTAGATAATGTTGTTTACCGTTTGGGATTTGCTTCTTCTAGAGCACAAGCAAGACAAATGGTAAATCACTCTCAATTTGATGTAAATGGTAAGAAAGTAGATATTCCATCCTATTTAGTAAAACCAGGGGATGTTATTTCTGTAAGAGAAATCAAGAAAAACAATGAAACCATTAAAGCAAATGTAGAAGAAAATGGAGCAAGACCTGTTCCAGAATGGTTAGAAAGAAACTTTGAAACATTAAGTGGAAAAGTAGTAAGATTAGCTTCTAGAGAAGATGTTGATCTACCAGTAGAAGAGCATTTAATAGTAGAGCTTTACTCAAAATAATCGTTTATTTTAGAGTGTTAATTATTTTAAAGTTGCTAGATAAATGCAACTCTATTAGGAGGTAAATAATGATTGAATTTGAAAAACCAAATATCGAATGCTTAGAAGTAGATGAAACAAAAAATTATGCAAAATTTGTTTGTGAACCACTAGAAAGAGGATATGGAGTAACCATTGGAAATTCTTTAAGAAGAATTTTGTTATCTTCTTTACCAGGTGCTGCTATTACAGGCATTAAAATAGATGGTGTTTTACATGAATTCTCTACCATTCCTAATGTGGTAGAAGATGTCCCAGAAATTATCGTAAACTTAAAGGCAGTTCGCTTGAAAATGGATGATAATGAAGAAAAAATCATTCGAATTGATGTTAAACAAGAAGGCGAAGTAACAGCTGGAGATATTATGACAGATGGAACAGTAGAAGTGCTAAATCCAGATTTACATATTGCAACTGTTGCAGAAGGTGGACATCTAGTAATCGAAATGACAGTAGATAAAGGTAGAGGATATAATACAGCAGAAAAGAATAAAAAACCAAATCAAGATATTTCTGTTCTTCCAATCGATTCAATCTATACACCAGTAAGAAAAGTAAACTATAGTGTAGAGAATACCAGAGTGGGACAAATGGTAGATTATGATAAATTAATTATTGAAGTATGGACAGATGGAAGTTTAAAGCCATATGAAGCATTAAGTTTAGCTGCAAAAGTTATGACAGGGCATTTGGAACTATTTATTGATTTATCAGAAGCAACTAAAAATACACAGGTAATGGTAGAAAAAGAAGAATCTAAGAAAGAAAAAGTATTAGAAAAATCAATTGAAGATTTAGAATTATCAGTTCGTTCATTTAATTGTTTAAAACGTGCTGGTATTGCTACCGTAGAGGATTTGGTCAGTCGTTCTGAATCCGATATGATGAAGGTAAGAAATTTAGGTAAAAAGTCACTAGATGAAGTAACCAATAAGTTACATTCATTAGGTTTAGACTTTGCACCAGAAGAAGATTAATAACTAAGAAAGGTGTGAGAGACAAGTGGCAAGAAATAGAAAGCTAGGAAAAACTACAGCACAAAGAAATGCAATGCTTAAAACACAAGTAACGGATTTCATTTATCACGGACAAATTACAACAACATTAGCAAGAGCAAAAGAAATTAAAGCAATTGCAGACTCCGTTATTGCATTAGCAATAAAAGAAAAAGATAATTTCGAAATGGTTGATGCAAAAGTAATAAGAGCAAAACGTGATAGTAATGGAAATAAAGAAACTACTTTAGTAAAAAGCAAAAATGGTAAAGAATACTTAAAAGTAGTAAAAGAAGAAGTAACAGAAAAAAGACAAAAAGATATGCCATCTCGTTTAAATGCAAGAAGAAAAATAATGACTAAAATGAATAAAGTAAAAGATGAAAAAGGTAATAATATAGATTTACCAGCAAAACTATTTGGAGAAATTGCAGAGAAATATGCTAAATCTGGTAATGTTGGTGGATATACTAGAATCATTAAAACAGGACCTCGTAGAGGAGACGCAGCGGAAATGGCAATTTTACAATTAATTTAATAGAATAAAAGAGAAAGTAAGAAGATTTAAGTATCTTCTTCTTTTTTTTGTTAATACCCAATAGGTCCCTTCTATGCCAAAACATAGAAGGGACCTATTGGATGTTTGAGAAAAGGTTTACTTATTAACGGAGAATTCTCCCCATCCGATGGTGGAAATAAGATTTCGGTTTTTAAGTGAACGAATGCCATTGTTGATACTCGAATCCTTAGCATTGGGAAAATGTCGTTTAAGGTTTTTCCGGGTAAAAGTCTTAAGAGTAAGAACATAGTTTCTTATTTCTCTATTACCAATGTCAGAAGAAGTATCCACTTGACTGGTCGTATTTTCTTCCGGAGTAGTAAGTAATGGCATAAGGTCTGATTCATCCAGAAAGCTATTCTCTTTTTCTAACGTGTAGTCTTCTAAAGAAGAAAAGAAGAGCTTTAAAAAGGTAAGAGATTCATCATCATCTAGAAGAAATAGGGCAATGCTGTTCTTACTTGATGAAATGCGAAACGTCTTTAAAGACTTCAGCAAGTGAATGTTATCTGATAAAATGCGAATAACTGTACTAACTTCCGAGGATGAAAAAACAATGCCGGGAATTTGTGTTGTCATACAAAAGCCTCCATTTTTAAGAAAATTTGTTGTTTTTAATTAAGTAAACCTATCCTCCTTTCCTTTTTAGGAATTCTAGTTTAAACAGTGATTACTGTATAAATATATTATATCACAAAATATAACTGATAGCAAAAATACATAGCTTATAGATTGTGTAAAACATGGGTATAATCCTATAAACTATTAACAGGTGGTAAAAAATGGATTATGTCGCTTTAGGTTCAAGAGTTAAAAGAAAACGACTAGAATTAAATTTAACACAAGAAAGGCTAGCAGAGCTAGCTGATATTTCTGCTGTTTATGTAGGACAAATTGAACGTGGAGAAAGACATATGACAATTGATATTTTAGTTAAATTGTCAGAAATTTTAGAGATTTCAGTAGAAGAATTGTTAAAAGATAGTACAAAAGAAAACATACCATCTAGAATGAAAGAAATTAGTAACTTATTAAATGAGTTAAATAGTTCAGAGATAGACCGTTTGATTAATGTTATTAAAGCAATGTATTTATAAAAATATTTTTTGTTTGCATTTATAAAAAGTAGTGTATAATACAAATAGGTGGTGCAAATGATTGGAACGGAAATACTAAAGTTTTTATTTTATTCTATGGCTATTGTTTTAATAGCAAAATATGTTTTAGTAAGAATTTTGAGAAAGTTGGGAGAAAGTCTAGATTTAAGTGCTAAAGCAGTAGGAAATATAGCAGGAGTTTCTACTTCTATTCCTGAACTATTAACCATTTGTTTTTCTGCTACAACAGGACTAATTGGGACAAGTATCTACAATGTAATTAGTTCTAATGTAATTAATTTAGGACAATATCTTTTATCTGTAGGATTAAATAAGAATGCAAGTATGTTAAAGAATAAGGCAATAAGAGTTAATATTGGGATGGTAATTGTTACAATTTTAATTCCACTTGTTATTAATTTTTTTCATATGGAAGCGAAGTGGTATTTGATTCCTATTTTTCTTGTTCTTGCTATCCTATTTTATTTAATTAATAATAGAGTGCATAAACGTTATTTTAATCACAATAGTTTGATGGATGAGCAAGAAATAGAAGAAGAGAAAAGACAAGTAAAAGGAAAAAAAGGTATTATTCTAAAATATAGCATTTATTTACTCCTAGTTGGAATCGCTTTGTTTTTTATAGGAGACCAATTAGGAACGGTAATAGAGACATTATGCAATCTTTTTTCTGTTTCGCAAGCCTTAATTGGAATTTTATTAGGTGTTATTACAAGTCTTCCAGAACTTATTACCTTTTTTGAAGCACAGAGGCATCATAATAAAAGAGAAAATAAAGAAGAAGGAATGGCAGAAGCAACTAATAATTTATTGACCTCTAATATTTTAAATCTTTTTGTTATACAGTCTATTGCAATTTTACTCTATAATATAGTAAAATGAAGAAAGTTAAATAAAAAAATGTAAAAATATGGATATTTTAGTTGGAAAATGGAAATGGTTATACTATAATAGGAAAAAACAAAGGGAGAATAGATATAGAGGATGTAAGTATAGCCCTTGAGGCTGTACACACAAGTAAGTTATTAGAAAAGAAAGAAGAGAAAAAATATAATTTAGGAGATAGAACTATTTTTTTAGTAGAGAAAAATAGTCTATCTCTTTTTGTATATTTTGCGAAAATAAAAGGGGGAAAAAATGAAAAAAGTAATAAGTTTTTTGTTGATAATTATTCTATGTAGAGTAATGAATGTTAGTAATGCTAGTACAGTAACAGATTGGAATGATATTTATAAGAGATATACAGATAATAAAGATGTTATTAATTCTCTTAGTATAGAAGAAATAACTAAATGGATAGATATTTGTAATAAATATCAGACATATGCTAATACAGAGGCAACCAAACAACAAACACCGCAAACACCTACAATGGGACCAGGAGGAATGATTGTTTCTCCGTTACCGAGTTAAGAAGACTCTTATTGGATAAGTGAAAGAAAAAAAGCTACTGACTTGAGTGCAGCATTAAGGGCGGCAAGGAAAAAGAAAGAAGATGCTCAAAAAGGAGAAGAAGAACGTAAAAATGAAATTGAAGACTTAAAAAAATATGATTGGTCTATGATAGTAAATTATATGAAAACATATGATGCTACAGCAGTACCAGATGAAGTTAAGGAAGTATGGAAAAAGACATTACAAGATAATAGGAATAAAGATACATATAATATAGATACTGCATTAGGAAGACTAGAAGGTCTTTCTACCTCAGATGCTATGAAGCAGGCAGAAACAACCAATAAAGAAAAAGGACCAGGTCAGTCAGATGACTCTGGTTGGTCTTCAAACAATTCAAATGCTACTATGACAGACCCAATAAACAATCCAGAACTATATAAACCAGGAGAGGCGACTGGAACTACTAAAATAAAAACAATAGGACAAAATATTTTAGGTGTGATTAATGCAGTTGGTGTGGTAGTAGCAGTATGTACTATGATTATTATTGGAATACGATATATGTTTGCAGTAACTACTATTGTTAATATTATCTATCAATTTTCTACGTCTTTACAAAATATTTAATTAGGAAAAAAGCAAATAAGTCAATATTAAATACAATTATCTAAGAAGAGTTTTATTCGATTTAAGAATAGCTCTTTTTTTGTCATGAAATGCTTTAAGAGATTCTCTTTTTTAGTTGCATATTTTTGTTAATGGCGGAATATAATAGTAATAGGCTATTTTATCAAGAAGGGAATCAAAATTTATGTATGAAGAAGAATATGTAAAGGATAACCCCATTATAGAAAAAACAGAAGAACAAAGAGATTTAGAATTAATTCAAAGTGTTATTAAAACAAGAAAAGAATTAGAAATTGCAAACCACAATTTTGAATTTGCAGAAGCGGAATTAATTGATTATTATACGTACCAAATTAAAGCAAATCAAGCAAAATTAGATTATTTATTAAAAAAAGTAAAAAGAAGAGGTTTAATGGTAGAGCGAAAAGGAAAAGAACAGCTCTTTATTGACCGCAAAAATGAGGTGGGATAAGGAATATTTGTCCTAAAATAATCATAGGTATAAGTAGAGGTGATTATTTTGGATACCAATACAATTATTACTTATCTAGCCTGTATCTTTTTTCTTTTCTTATTTGGAAAGATTTTTATTTTACCATTGAGAAGTATTGTAAAATTAATCCTAAATTCTATTTTAGGAGGAGTATTAATTTATATCATAAATTTTATTGGAGGGCTTTTTGCATTCCATATTGGAATTAATGTGGTTACATCTTTAACAGTGGGATTATTAGGAATTCCAGGTGCTATTTTGTTAGTGATTCTAAAACTGATTATTGGTTAGAGGTATAAATCATACCTCTTTTTTATATAAGGAGGAAAAACATGTTTAAACCAAATCATGTAATTTTTGAAAAAGAAGCATTAGAATATGAAACTGGACAAGCTTTATGGGAAAAATTTCAGCAAACAGAAAAGTGTGAAGTGGAAGTAATTGAAAAAAATAGAGTAGTGATAAAAGGACAAGATACGAAGGAAAAATATGAAAAGGCAAAAAGAACGTTAGTAGTAGCAGTAAGAAAGGATTTAGACTTTCAATCTTGCAAACCTTCTGCTCATTATCAATTACCATTAGTAACGGGTTGTATGGGAATGTGTGAATATTGCTATTTAAATACAAGATTAGGGAACAGTAATTATATCAAAATTTATGTTAATATCGAAGAAATTTTAAAAAAAGCGAAACAATATATAGTAAATAGACAGCCAGAAAAAACAATTTTTGAAGGAGCAGCCACTTCTGACCCTATTCCAGTAGAAGACTATACACATAACTTGGCAAAAGCAATTGAATTTTTTGGAAAAGAGCCAAAAGCACGTTTTCGTTTTGTAACCAAGTATGATAATGTAGAGTCATTGCTGAATTTAAAGCACGAAGGTCATACAGAAATACGTTTTAGTTTAAATACAGAAAGAGTGATAAAAGATTATGAGCACCGAACAGCAAGTAGTAAAAAAAGAATGGAAGCATTAGGAAAAGTAGCTGCGGCAGGTTATCCAGTAGGCGTTTTAATTGCACCTGTTTTTCTTTATGAAAATTGGAAAGAAGAATATTTAAAATTGTTATATCAATTGAAAAATGAACTATATGAAAGAAAAGTAACCACTTCAGTTTCTTTTGAAATTATTACCCATCGCTATACTAAAACGGCTAAAAATAGGATTTTAGAATTTTATCCAGATACCACTTTGCCAATGGAAGAAGAAAAGAGAAAATTTAAGTATGGGCAATTTGGCTATGGCAAATATGTGTATACACAAGAAGAATTAGAAGAAGTCAAAAAGTTTTTTTACGAGAACATTGACCGTATTTTTGAAAATACAGGTAATATTTTATATGTCGTATAACCAAAGACTGTGCATGATGCCACAGTGGTGGAATTAAAACAGAAACAAAGGAAAGATAGCATAATACGAATATTGCAAGGCAGTTTTAATGAGCCTGTATGAGTTCTTGTGAGAATTGGTAGAAAGGAACGAAGTCTACTATTTTTAAGATATAGTAGGCTTTTTTAGACTTATATTAATTCAAAAAAGGATTCAAAATTTACTCAATCGATAAATTTTTTTGTTTAAATTTCCAATATTTGAGAAACCTTTTGAGTATTGTACGAGTAATACAAATCCGATTTTTTGAAAACTTTTGAGTTCTTTTGGGAACTTTTAAAAATAAAAAAATGCTACTCTCTCTACAGGAAAGTAGCATTTTTTATCGTTTTAGCAATATTTAAATGTGTAATTTACTCCACAGTAACCGATTTAGCAAGATTTCTAGGTTTATCTACATCGAATCCTTTTTCTTTCGAAATGTAGTAAGCAAGTAATTGAAGAGGGATGACCGAAAGGATAGGAGATAGGAATACATTAGTAGAAGGAATGAGAATTACTTTGTCAAATTTTTCTATTTCTATTTCTTGATTTGTAATGACTAGTGTTTTTGCTCCTCTTGTCATAACTTCTTCAATATTACTAATCGTTTTAGCACATAATTTTGGGTCTGTTAGAATACTAATAACTGTCATTTCTTTTTCAATTAAAGCAATTGGCCCATGTTTTAATTCGCCTGCAGCATATGCTTCAGAATGAATATAGGAAATTTCTTTTAATTTTAAGGAACCCTCTAGAGCAACTGCATAATCGATACCTCTTCCTAAGAAAAACATATCTTTTTCTTGATATACTTTTTTGGCAAATTCTTTTATTTCTTGTTGGTTTGCTTGTATTTGTTCAACCTTTTTTGGTAAAGCAAGTAGTTGCACTTTTAATTCTTGTAATAAGGTAGCATCGACTGTTTCTAATTGTTGTGCAAAATACATCGCTAAAATGGTTAGTAACACCAATTGTGAAGTATAGGCTTTCGTAGAAGCAACAGCAATTTCTGGACCTGCATGAGTATAAAGACAAGCATCTGCTTCTCTAGTAATAGAACTACCAATGACATTTGAAATAGCTAGCGTTTTGGCTCCTTTGGCTTTGGCAAGTTTTAGAGCAGCAATTGTATCTGCTGTTTCACCAGATTGACTAATATAGATACATAATGTTTTATTATCTACTAGTGGGTCACGGTAACGAAATTCAGAGGCAATATCTACTTCTACTGGTATATGACATAATTTTTCAAACGTATTTCTTGTACCAAGACCTGCATGCATAGCAGTACCGCAAGCTACAATGTAGATTTTAGTAATGGTAGATAGGTACTCTTTTGAAAAAGGTAATTCAGAAAAGCTAATTTTTTCTTCATTTAAATGAGTTCCAATTGTTTCGCGAATGGCATTTGGCTGCTCAAAAATTTCTTTTAGCATAAAATCCTCATAACCATCTTTTTCAGCAGAAGTAGCATTCCATTCAATACGTTCTACCTTTTTTTGAATGGGATTTAGCTCTTTATCATAAAACTGAATCTCATCACGGCAAAGATAGGCAAATTCTAAATCTTCTAGTAAGTAAAAATCTTTCGTAAAAGATAAAATAGCAGGAATGTCAGAAGAAACATAGTTTTGGTTTTCTCCTTTTCCAATAACTAAAGGGCTGTCTTTTCGAACTACTATCATATGGTCTGGGTCATTTTTACAAAGTACTTCTATGGCAAAACTTCCTTTTAAAGTATCACAAGCTTTTTTCACTGCTTGTAAAAAATGGTTTTGATTTACTTGTTTTTCTTGGTTATAGAAATAGTGAATCAAATTAGGAATGACTTCCGTATCCGTCGCAGAAAAAAAGTGGTATCCTTTTTCTTGTAAAAAGCTTTTTAATTCTTGATAATTTTCGATAATTCCATTATGAACAACAGCAAATAGATGAGAATTATCCATATGAGGGTGAGAGTTTTCTTTCGATGGTTTTCCATGAGTCGCCCATCTAGTATGGGCAATACCCATTGTACCATTTAACTTTTCTAATCCTGTTAAACGTGAAAGATTTTTTACTCTTCCTTTATCTTTTTTGACTATCATTTCTTGTTCTTCCATAACAGCAATTCCTGCTGAATCATATCCTCTATATTCTAATCTGGCTAATCCATTTATTAAAATAGGACAGGCTTTTTGGTTTCCAATATAACCTACAATTCCACACATGTTTAAGTTCCTCCTTTTAATATTGAAACCGAAAAAAGCGTACACAAAATAAGCTACCCTATTAGATTTGTTTTAGTATCACTACTAGGTTTTGCTAATATTTCTTGGCAGTAGCTTTGCCACAGAACCATCCGCGGAATGTTTCGATCAGTTCTGTCCTCGTCAACAATTAAAATTGTCCTGGCGCTTTTTATAAAAAAGAATCCTCCTTTCTTTTGTTTCGTTTTTATGTATCTTTTTTCTGTTATATTCCATTATATTATAGGAAAATGAAAAAAGTAGCAAGTCTTGTCACAAAAAATTCATAATAGAATGCAAAAAGTAAGTAAATCGGTCTTTTCTTTTTACGCTATTGAGTATATAATACAAGAAATAAGGAGAGTAAAAATGTTTCAAATCGAGGAAGAACTAAAGAAATTGCCAGATAAACCTGGTGTGTATATCATGCGAGATAAAGAAAATAAAATTCTTTATGTAGGAAAAGCCATTTCTTTAAAAAAACGTGTTAGGCAATACTTTCGTAAGAATAATAAAACGGAAAGAATTAAAAAAATGGTTTCTTTGATTGACCATTTTGAGTATATTGTGGTAGACAATGAAGCAGAAGCCTTAATCTTAGAATGTAATTTAATTAAAGAAAATAGACCTAAATTTAATGTATTATTAAAAGATGATAAAACGTATCCCTATATTAAAATTGATGTCAAATCAGATTATCCAACTGTAATCATGACAAGAAGAATGATAAAAGATGGTTCCCGTTATTTTGGACCGTATGCTAATAGTGGAAGTGCCAAAGAAATGGTGAATTTTATTAAACAAAAATATCGTATTCGTCAATGTAACAATTTTGGAGGAAGGACAAGACCTTGTCTAAATTATCATATTAAAAGATGTTTTGCACCTTGTATGGGATATATTTCAAAAGAAGAATATCATAAGCAAATAGAAGAGATTATTGACTTATTAGAAGGAAAAACACAAAAGATTATAAAAGAATTAGAAAAACAAATTCAAAAAGCATCTCAGAATTTAGAGTTTGAGCAAGCAGCCTATTTAAGAGATAAAAAAATAGCAATTGAACGCATTTCTGAAAAACAAAAGGTTTCGAATTTATCCGAACATAATATTGATGTAATAGGAATTGCCAGAAACCAAATGGATATTTGTTTAGAGATTTTCTTTGTAAGGGGTAGTAAAATGATAGATAGAGAGCACTACTTTTTAGGAGAAAATAAAGAAATGACAGATAGTGAAATTTTATCTGGTTTTATCAAACAATACTATTTAGAAAGACCAGACCTACCCAACAAAATTATGATGAGAGAAGAAATAGAGGATAAAGAAGCAGTAGAAAAATGGTTATCCACACAAGCGGGAAGAAAAGTAGTAATAAAAACACCACAAAAAGGAGAAAAGTTGCGTTTTGTCGAAATGGCAGAAAGAAATGCAAAAGTAACGCTAAATAATAAATATGAAGAAAAAAATCAAGTAACTCTTGAGTTAAAAGAAGCTTTGCAGTTAGAAACGTTACCAAGGAAAATAGAGTGTTATGATATTTCTAATTTAGCAGGAAGTTTTATGGTAGCTGGTATGTGTGTGATGCAAGATGGAGTGATAAAAAGGAATTTATCTAGAAGATTTAAAATAAAAGAAGTCACAGGGCAAGATGACCCAAAATGTATGAAAGAAGTTATTACAAGAAGGTTAAAGCATTCTACTCAAGACCCAAAAGGAGGTTTTGGTACTCTTCCAGATGTTATTTTTGTAGATGGAGGAATCACACAAATTAGAGCAGCAAAAGAGGCAATTTCTAGTTACAAATTAACCATACCCGTTTTTGGCATGGTGAAAAATGATAAACATAGTACGAGAGCTTTACTAGATGAAACAAAACAAGAAATCTACTTATCCGAAAAATTAATGAATTTAATTACTCTTTTCCAAGATACGGTGCATGATACTGCTATTTCCTATCATCAAAAATTACGTGATAAGCAAATTACCAAATCAAGTTTAGATGAAATAACAGGAATAGGAGAAGTAAAAAAACAAGCTTTATTAAAAGCATTTGGCAGTGTAGAAAAAATAAAACAAGCAACAATAGAAGAAATGACAAAAATAAAAGGAATAAACGAAAATTTAGCAAAGAACATAAAAGAGCAATTGGAAAAATAAAGAAAATTTTAATTTTTATTCATTTACAAATATTTTAGCAATATGGTATAGTAAAAAACAACAGAAAGGAAGAGAAGATGGAAAAAATAGTGGTAATAGGAAGCTTAAATATGGATTATGCAATTGAAGTAGACAAAATGCCCGTTCCAGGAGAAACTGTTTTAGGGAAAAAGTTTTCTTTGATTCCAGGAGGAAAAGGGGCTAATCAAGCTTATACAATGGGAAAATTAAAAGCAGATGTTTCGATGATAGGAGCAGTTGGGAAAGATAATAATGGAGAAAGGTTAGTTCATAATCTAGAAAAAGTAGGAGTAGATACTTCTGGAATTGAGGTAATAGAAGTAGCAACAGGTAGTGCTTTTATTCAGATTGATAAAACAGGAGAAAACAGCATTATAGTGATTCCTGGTGCAAATCATCAAATTGCAACAAAATGGATTGAAAAAAACCGTTCTTTCATAGAACAGGCATCTTTTATTGTGATGCAATTAGAAATTCCACTTTCAATTGTTTCTTATGTTATAAAAATGGCAAAAGAAATGGGAAAAAAGGTGATTTTAGACCCAGCACCTGCTATCCAGAATTTACCAGAAGAATTATATCAGCAAATAGAGATAATAAAACCAAATGAGACAGAGCTAAAAACAATAACCCAAATGCCAACAGATACTACGGAGCAAGTAATACTAGCAGCAAAAAGTTTAGTAGGAAAAGGAGTCAAAAATGTAATTGTAACATTAGGAGCAAAAGGCTCTGTTCTTGTTTCAAAAGATACTTGCAAAACTTTTTCTGCTGCCAATTTACCAGTAGTAGATACCACTGCTGCAGGAGATAGTTTTACAGGAGCGTTAGTTACCGCTTTAAGTAGGGGAGAAACCCTCGAAAAAGCAATTGAATTTGCCCACCTTGTTTCTTCTATTGTGGTTACTAAAAAAGGGGCACAAACTTCTATCCCTAGTTTAGAAGAAGTACAAAAATGGATAAAAAGAAAGGATGAATACTAATGACAAGAATTATTTTAGATGCTGACCCAGGAATTGATGATGTGATTGCTATTATGCTAGCACTTCATACAAAAGAAATTCAAATAGAAGCAATTACTACCGTAAATGGAAATTGTAGTTTGCAAAATGCTACCCAAAATACTTTTCGAGTATTAGATTTATGTAAAAGAAAAGATATTAAAGTATATGAAGGAACCGATAGACCCATTGTAAGAAAAAATAACGATGCAACAGAGGTGCATGGAGAGGATGGATTAGGAGGAATTGACTATCAAGAAGTAGCAATTACCCCAGAAAAAGAAAATGCTATTTCCTATATGACTAAAAGGGTAAGACAAAATCCAGGACAAATTACAATGGTGGCAACTGGTCCACTTAGTAATCTTGCTCTAGCAGTACAGAAGGACCCACAGTTTGCGAATAATGTAAAAGAATTAATTGTGATGGGAGGGGCAGAAAAAGGCGGAAATATTACGCCTTATGCAGAATTTAATTTTTGGAATGACCCAGAAGCAGCAAAAGTGGTTTTTGAAGCAGGATTTCAAAATATTGTAATGTTAGGATTAGATGTAACAAGAAAAATAGTACTAACTCCTAATTTAAGAGAGTTTTTACGTCAAATCGATAGTCCTTATGCTAAGTTTATTCATGATATTACAAGACAATATAACAATTTCCATTGGGAGAAGTTTCGAATTTTAGGTTCTGTTATTAATGACCCTCTTAATATTATGTATTTAATCAAGCCAACTATGTTTCATTTGGTAGATGCTTATGTTACTCTTACTACAGAGGGAGAAAAAGTAGGACAAACGGTGATTGACCGAAATGGAAAAGAGCATGAAGGAAAATGTAATGCAAAAATTGGAATAGATATTGACCCAAAAGGCTTTTTTGAAATCTTATTGAACACATTATTTCCAAATGAAAAAGAAGATATTAAATTAGTATTAAATCATGAATTTGCGAATAAAAATTAAAAAATCATAAAAAGAGGAAGGAACGCTTTATGTCCTATATTGAATTTCGAGATGTTATAAAAGAATATACAATGGGAGAAGTAAAGATAAAAGCATTAAATCATACTAATTTCACAATTGAAAAAGGTGAATTAGTGGTGGTGGTTGGTCCTAGTGGAGCAGGAAAAACTACTGCTCTTAATTTACTAGGAGGAATGGACCAAATCACGTCTGGTAATATTTTAGTAGATGGAAAAGAAATTAGCCAGTTTACTTCGAAACAACTTACTAGTTATAGAAGAGAAGACATTGGATTTGTGTTTCAGTTCTATAACTTAGTACAAAATTTAACTGCTTTAGAAAATGTAGAGCTTGCCACAGAGATTTGCAAAAATCCATTAGACCCGAAGACCATTTTAAAAAAAGTAGGATTAGAAGAGCGCATGGGCAATTTTCCTTCCCAACTATCTGGAGGAGAACAGCAAAGAGTAGCGATTGCAAGAGCAATTGCTAAAAACCCAAAAATTCTATTATGTGATGAACCAACAGGTGCTTTGGACTACAATACAGGAAAACAAATTTTAAAATTATTACAAGATACAGCAAGAAAGGAAAATATGACAGTCATCATTATTACACATAATGGAGCGATTAGTCCTATGGCAGATAAAGTCATTTTATTTAAAAATGGAGTAGCACAGCAAAGTACGAAAAACGAACATCCTACTCCAATTGAGGAAATTGAGTGGTAAATGAGGTGAAACAGTGAAAAAGCTCACAAGAGATAGTATAAAAGAAATAAAAAATACCTATCGTAGATTTTTATCGATTCTTTTAATCGTACTATTAGGTGTGGGCTTTTTTGCTGGAATTAAAGCCACTAGCCCAGATATGAGAAAGACGGTAGATGAATATTTTGATAAAAAGCAGGTATTTGACATCCAAGTTTTATCTACTTTAGGACTAACACAGGAAGATAAAGAGCAGATTTCCCAGATACAAGACGTAAAAATTGTAGAAGAAAGCTACCGTTTTGATGTTCTTAACAAAGTAGGAAAAGAAGAGTATGTTGTAAAAGTACATAGTTTGCAAGAGCAACTAAATCAAGTAGAGAAAATAGAGGGAAGGCTTCCACAAGAAGAAACAGAATGTGTGGTAGAACAGGATTATTTAACAGCAACAGGTCAGAAAATAGGGGATAAATTAATTTTAGAAGAAGAAACAGAGTCTACTTATTTAAAAAATAAAGAAATGACGATTGTAGGAACCATTCGTTCACCACTTTATCTTTCGCGTGATAGAGGAAGTAGTAAACTTCGGTTCTGGTAAAATACAATATTTTCTTTTTGTACCGAAAAGTGCAATTAATACAGATGTATATACACAGTTAGATATTATGGTAGAAGCAGCAAGAAAAGAAGATAGCTTTTCTAAAAAGTATGAGAAAAAAATACAACAGGTAAAAGAAAAGATAGAAGGAATAGCAGATAAGAGAAAAGAAGCACGTTATGAGGAAGTAACACAAAGTGCAAAAGAAGAAATCCAAGAAGCACAAACACAGTTACAAGAAGAAGAGCAAAAAGCTAAACAGCAATTACAAGAGGCAAAAGAAAAGTTAGACCAAGCAAGGAAGCAATTAAAGCAAAATGAAGAAAAGGTAGGAAAAGGTGAAAAAGAACTAGAGCAAAATGAAAAAGAGGCGAAGGAAAAGTTCAAGCAAGCGGAAAAGCAATTAAAACAAGGAGCAGAAGAACTAAGTAAACAAGAAGAAACCTTTTTTTCTCAAAAGAAAGCAATAGAAGAGCAAATACAACAAGCTAAAATAGGATTGCAACAACTTGTAGACGGAATTTCTAAAATAGAAGAAACAATTGCCTCTTTAGAACAAAAAAAGCAAGAATTAGAAAGTTTAGGGCAAGATACGACTCAAATTGAAATGGCAATAAAGCAAGCAAAAATGGAGAAAAGCAATCTAGAAGAAAAGCAAAAAACAGTAGAATCTCAAATAAAGGTAGCACAGATGGGGTTAGTGCAAGGAGAAACGAAAATACAACAGGCAAAACAAGAGTTAGCAAAACAGGAACAGCAATTTACTAAAACAAAGCAGCAAACACAAAGCCAATTTGGCAAAGCAAAGCAACAATTAAGGGAAGGAAAAGAAGAAATTCAAAAAGCAAAACAAGAACTAGAGCAAGGAGAAAAACAACTAGAGCAAAAGCAAAAAGAAGCGGAGGAACAAATACAAGAAGCAAAAAATGAAATTCAAGAGGCAAAAGATAAAGTAAACCAGCTAAAAAGACCAGATTGGTATGTGTTAGACCGCCAAAGTAATATCGGGTATGTAAGCTATAGTCAAGATACAGACAGACTTTCTAATATTGCAAAAGTATTTCCAGTAGTATTTTTTGTAGTAGCAGCACTAATTAGTTTAACTTCTATGACTAGAATGGTAGAAGAACAAAGAACACAAATTGGAACATTAAAAGCACTAGGATATACCAAACTTCAAATTGCTAAAAAATATATTCTTTATGCAACCTCTGCTACGGTAATAGGAGGATTAATAGGGGTAGGCATTGGATTTTTAATCTTACCTAAGATTATCTTTAATATGTATGCTATGATGTACACGGTTCCTGAAATTATTTTAGAATTCAATTGGATTTATTTAGGAATTGGTATGTTATGTGCTCTTGCTTGTACAGTAGGTGCTACCATTTTTTCTTGCTCGAAGGAGTTATCTTCTACTCCTGCTATGCTAATGAGACCGAAAGCACCCAAACAAGGAAAAAGAGTATTATTAGAAAGAATACCTTTTATTTGGTCTCGCTTAAAGTTTACACACAAAGTAACGGTTCGTAATATTTTTCGTTATAAAAAAAGATTTTTGATGACAATTGTTGGAATCATGGGATGTACTTCTTTAATTGTAGCAGGTTTTGCACTTCGTGATGCAGTGAGCAATATGATTCCTTCCCAATATGGAGAAGTATTTTCTTATCAAGCAAGTATTAGTTTTAAAGAAGAGGCAAAAAGAGAAGAAATTCAAACAGAAAAAGAAAGGCTAGAAAAGATAGAAAAAGTCACTAGTGCTTTGAAAGTTAATATGCAATCTATTGAAATTTTAGAGAAAAATAATGCACAAAGTATTCAATTAATTGTGCCAGAAAAAGCAGATAAAATAGACGAATATATTCATTTATTTAATCGAAAGACAAAAGAAACATACTCTTTGAATGAAGACGGAATTTTGATAACAGAAAAATTGGCAAAATTATTAGATATAAAAATAGGAGATATGATTTTAATAGAAAACCGAGAAGAACAAGTAGCAAAGGTAAAAGTAACAGGCATTACTGCAAATTACTTAATGCATTATGTATATATGACACCAGAGCTTTATCAAGTACTTTATGGAGAAGATATAAAATACAATACCATACTTGCAAAAACAAAAGATGTAACCGAACAACAAGAAGAGGAGCTAGGCAAACAAATTTTAGAGAATAATGAAGTTTCAAGCGTGGATTTTACTTCTAATACAAAAAATATATTTGCAGAAGTGATGGACAATATGACATTTGTAGTATGGATTTTAATTGTTTCAGCAGGACTACTTGCCTTTGTAGTATTATATAATTTATCCAATGTTAATATTAGTGAAAGAATACGAGAATTAGCCACCATAAAGGTATTAGGATTTTATGATAAAGAGGTCTATCGCTATGTAGCAAGAGAAACGGTTATTCTTACCATCATTGGTATTTTGCTAGGATTAGTAGGTGGCTATATTTTAAATATGTTTATTATTAAAACATGCGAACTAGATACTTTAATGTTTGACCCAAGAGTATCTCCACTTACTTATCTTTATGGTATCCTTATTACTCTTTTCTTTACTGCAATTGTCAATCTAGTAACGTATTTTTCGTTAAAGAAAATCAATATGATAGATTCTTTAAAAAGTGTAGAATAAAAAACGAAGAAATAAATAATTGAAACAAATAGTAAAATAGTATTTTGATATAATATTTTTTTTATTTTAACTTTTGTCAATATTGCTTTTAGGTAGCTACTCGTATATAATTCTTTGCGGGGCAAGTGGAAAATCCACGACTGTCCACGAAACTATAAGTTAGTCTAATTTGGATGAATTCTTACCTTGCTTTTAGAATGACAATGTGGTATACTGTTTATATTTTTTTATTGAAAGGTGGTCTATTGGCTATGCGGATACTATTAGGTGTTATACTCACTATTATAGCAGGAATATTCCTATTTATTGGAGTGAGAGATTCGATGGCTCTAGAGGCGGAGCCTCCATTACCTGGTTTAATTATTACTCTTGGACTAGGCTTCCTCTATCTTGCATACCAAGTCTTTAGTTAGACCTATCCGCAAAAGCTGCCATTTTGTACTTTTTTGTACAAGATGACAGCTTTTTCCTATTTATTTTGCGAAAAGTTTAATAAATTTGGTTTATTTTTATGGAAAATACCCAGTAACTTATCAAAGCTCATTATTGTATAAGGAGTAAAATAGTAGTAATTTTAGTTTGAAATTTTGTGAGGAGCCTTTAATGAATTCTTAAAAATTATTATTGAAAGAGGTAGCCCCAAGATTTCGTATTTTATTAATAAAGTTGTAAGTAAAGGCACTTTATTTAGGAATAAGTGAACTAAAATGTGATTTGTTAGTTGTTTGCTAGCAATGTATTCCACCAGTTCTTTTGCTTTAGGAAACTACTAAATAGTTTAAAGAATGCATAACCAATGATAGCTCCTAACACATTTGTTATCATATCATCGATGTCAGAAGAACGACCGATAAAATATTGAATCAATTCCACACTAAAACTGATTCCGAATGTCATTAGAGTTGTCTTATACCATTTTCTTTTCTTTTTTAATACGATGGGTAGGAAAAATCCAAATGGTATAAATAACATGATATTGGGAACTTTCTCATCTACTATTTGTTGAAAGCTATCGCTATTTCCTATCCAATTAAAGGGTTTCATATTTAAACTATATTCCTCTGGAGGGAATGTAATCGGTACAAATAAAATAGTAGCAAATAGAATAAGAAATACTGAGCAAATTAATCCAATATAGCTTAGTTGCCTAATGATACTTTTTCCTTTTTTCTTTAAATGGAATAAAATGGGCAAATACAAGATGCTTATCATAACAATAAATATGAGTGCTAGTCTAATATATGCTTCTATTCTATGCAACAGAAAACCTCCTTTATCATGTCTATTTATCATTTTATACTATGTATTGTAACGAAAGTAAATGGCTTTAAGAAAGTTTTAATAGTTATACTATCCATTTTTGAAATCGATAAAAATAGATTTCAAAAAGATTGCATCTAAAAAAAGTTAGTGATAAAATGTAGTTGTCAAAAATAGAAAGCAGATTAAAAAAAAACCATTTTTTTCGG